>NZ_CP133779.1:917339-1223119 GCF_034347425.1 Undibacterium sp. CCC3.4 | reverse complement strand
TCACGCCTTGGCGTTTGTCGGCGATGAGCTTTTTCACTTCTTCCGACAGCGAGCCGTTGAAGGCTTTCAGGTCGATCATGTTTTCCTTCAAACCCCACCAAGTCGATTCCGATTTCCAAGTGCCAGCCATCGCGGCATCGATACGCGAAATATAGTAACCGCTCCAATCGATGGTCGAGGCCGCCACATGGGCTTTCGGACCGAACTTGCTCATGTCGCTGTCCCAACCGAAGGCCATCACGCCTTTTTCTTCGGCAGTTTGCACCACGGCGGCGGAGTCGGTATTTTGCATCAGCACGTCGACACCTTGGCCGACCAAGGTGATGGCAGCTTCACGTTCTTTGCCCGGATCGAACCATTTATTTACCCAGACGACTTTAGTAGTGGCTTTCGGATTGACGCTGCGTGCGCCGAGTTCAAACGAGTTGATATTGCGCAGTACTTCAGGAATCGGTACCGAAGCGACGATGCCGAGCTTGCCTGATTTGCTCAATTTGCCGGCGGCGACACCAGCCAGATACGCGCCTTCATAGGTGCGTACATCGTATTGGGCCAGATTGGCAGCGGTTTTGTAGCCGGTTGCATGTTCGAATTTTACGTCAGGGAAATCTTTCGCTACTTTCAGCATCGCTTCCATATAGCCAAAGGTAGTACCGAAGATGACTTTGTTACCTTGCGTAGCCAGATCACGAATTACGCGTTCGGCATCGGCGGCGCTTTCCGGGACATTTTCAACAAAGGTGGTTTTGACTTTATCACCAAATTTGGCTTCCACCAATTTACGTGCTGCATCATGGGCATAAGTCCAACCGGCGTCGCCAACTGGGCCGACATAGATGAAACCGACTTTGAGCGGCTCGACCGTAGCGGTTGCCGTGCTGGCAGCGGCGGCAGGGGCCGCGCTGTCCGGTTTGGCTTCTTCTTTTTTACCGCAAGCGGCAAGACTGAGCAGGGCCAGCGAGAGCGCTGCTACCAGGGTTTTTCGACGGGAAATTTTCATAATCAGCTTCCTTTTGTGAACGAACAAATTTCAAAAACAGCGGGCCGGCATGTATCCTTAAGGACGGAAGGGCTTGCCCAGCGACGCCGGCATGTTCAGGCGTATCCAATCCGGATTGCGTGAAATCAGCACCAGCACGACGATGGTGGCCAGATACGGCAACATCGACAAAATTTGCGATGGAATCGCAATACCGATGGCTTGGAAATAAAACTGCAAGATCGTGACGCTGCCGAACAGTAAAGCACCCAGCAAGACGCGTGCCGGGCGCCATGTGGCAAAGGTGGTCAGTGCCAACGCGATCCAACCGCGGCCAGCTACCAAGCCTTCCACCCACATCGGCGTGTAGACGATGGACAGATAAGCACCGGCGATGCCGCAGCACGCACCACTGAAGAGCAGGGCGGCATAGCGGATCTTGCGCACCGGATAGCCGAGTGCATGAGCCGATTCGGGCGATTCACCGATCGCCCGCAAGACCAGCCCGGCGCGGCTGCGGTATAAAAACCAGGCGATGCCGGCGCACAGTAGCAGGCTGAAATAGACGGCGCTATGCTGGTCAAACAGGGCTTTACCGAAGAAGGGCAAGTCTTGCAGATAGGGAATGCCATGCTTTCCTGCCGGCAAGGATTGCCCGACGAAGGCTTGGCCGATGAAGGCCGACAGACCGGCACCGAAGATGGACAGGGCCAGTCCGGTGGCGACTTGATTGGTGGCCAGTACCAGGGTCAGCCAGGCGAACAGGCTGGCCATCAGCATGCCGGATACGGCACCGGCCAGAAAGCCGAGTGCCGGCACATGGCTTTGATGGGCCACGGCGAAGCCGACGATGGCGGCCACCAGCATCATGCCTTCGGCACCAAGATTGAGCACGCCTGCACGTTCATTGATCAGTAAGCCCAACGCGGCGATCAGTAAGGGGGTGCCGGAATTGATCGAGGCGGCGATGAGGGCAGCAAAATTTTCCATACTCAGTTCTTCCAGCGCAGGCGGTAATTGATCAAGGTGTCGCAAGCGAGCAGCAGAAACAGCAGCATGCCTTGAAACAGACCGGTGATCGCCGATGGTAAGCCTAGCCGCGATTGCGCCAGCTCACCACCGAGATAAAACAGCGACAAAACCAGCCCGCCGAACAGCGTGCCGATAGGGTTGAGGCGGCCGATGAAGGCGACGATGATGGCGGCAAAGCCGTAACCGGGTGAAATCGAGGGCAAAACTTGGCCGATTGGACCTGCCACCTCGAAGGCCCCGGCCAAACCGGCAAAGCCGCCGGAAATGAGCAGGGAAGTCCAGAGTGCTTTGCGGCTGGAAAAACCGGCATAGCGCGCCGCCAACGGTGCCATACCGCCGACGGTGAGGCGAAAGCCGGCAAAGCTGCGGTAGATGAACACCGTCATCAGTAAGGTGGCGACGAGCATGACGACAAAGCCGATATGCAAGCGCGTGCCGGAAAATAAATGCGGCAGCAAGTATTCGCTGGAAAACACTTTCGATTGTGGGAAATTCATGCCGTTCGGGTCTTTCAAGGGCCCGTTGACTGCATACATCAGCAACAATTGAGCGATATAGGTCAGCATCAGTGACACCAGAATTTCATTGGCATGAAAACGGTCACGCAAAAACGCCGTGATCGCAGCCCAAGCAGCACCACCGACGATGCCGGCGATGCAAGCGAGCAGCAGTACCAAGCCGCCGGCTAAGACAGGGTTGTCATGGTCGAAGGCAACGATACAAGCCCCGGCGGCCAAACCACCGATCACGAGTTGTCCTTCGGCACCGATATTCCACACATTGGCGCGGTAACAGACCGACAGACCGAGCGCGCACAGCACCAGCGGTGTGGCTTTGAGCAAGAGTTCGGCAATCGCGGTGGTATTGCGCAGCGGTTCAAGCAAGAATACTTGCAGTCCGACCAGCGGATTCTTACCCAGCGCCAGAAACACCAAGCCGCCGAACAATATCGTCAGGATTAAGGCCAGCACCGGTGAGGCGTAGGCCATCGTGCGCGAGGAGCTCGCGCGTAATTCCAGCTTAAGCATGGGCTACCTCCGCAGCAAGGGTGCTGCCATCGTCATGCCATAATCCACTCATCCATAATCCTATTTGTTCGCGGCTGGCAGCCGCTGTGTTGATTGAAGGCGAGAGCCGTCCTTTGGCGATCACATGCAGGCGGTCGCATAATTCAAATAATTCATCGAGTTCTTCGGAAATCACCAGAATTGCGCAACCAGCCAAGCGCAGTTGCCGAATTTCGGCATGTATCTGGGCCGCCGCACCGACGTCGACACCCCAAGTCGGTTGAGCGACGATGAATACGCTGGGGGCACGCATGATTTCACGGCCGACAATGAATTTTTGTAAATTTCCGCCCGACAAGCTGCGCGCCGGTGCCGCCGGCCCCGATGCCTTGACGCGAAAACGTTGGATGATATCGGCCGCAGCTTTGATGGTGTGGGGGAAATTGATCATGCCGCGGCGCACGAACGGTGCTTGCTGCTGCGACAGCAGCATATTCTCGGTCAGACTCAATTCCGGTACCGCACCGCGTCCCAGCCGCTCTTCCGGCACCAGACTTTGACCGAGCGCGCGGCGTGCATGCGGGCCGAGCTGGCCGACTGCTTGCTCGTGCAAACGGATCGTGGCTGGTGCGCAACGCCGGTCTTCGCCGGACAAGGCGGCCAGCAATTCTTGTTGGCCATTGCCGGAAACCCCGGCGATGCCGACGATTTCTCCGGCACGTAAGGCTAGTTCTATCGATGCCAGTGCGGTGGCAAATGCATGGGCTTTCGGCAGCGTCAATTGGCTCAGTTGCAAGCGCACGGCACCCGGCGTCACCGCGCTTGGCGCGGCTGGCAGCGGCAAACTCTCACCTATCATCAGACGCGACAGGCTGGCGGCAGTTTCTGCCGCGGGGTCGCAATGTGCGGTCACTTTGCCCATACGCATGACTGTTGCGGAATGGCAGAGTTCACGAATTTCATCAAGTTTATGGCTGATGTACAAGATGCTGCAGCCTTCGGCGGCGATTTGTCGCAAGGTCACGAAGAGCTTTTGTACCGCTTGCGGCGTGAGCACTGAAGTCGGTTCATCGAGGATCAGTAATTGTGGTCGCGTGAGCAAGGCACGCACGATTTCCACGCGCTGCCGTTCGCCTACCGAAAGCGTGTGAACATGGCGCTGTGGTTCGAGCTCCAAGCCGTAGGTGGCACCGGTGAGGCGAATTTGTTCGGCCAATTCGCTCATATTGATGCCGGGTGCCAAACCGAGTGCAATGTTTTCGGTCACGGTCAAGGTGTCGAACAGCGAGAAATGCTGGAACACCATGGCGATGCCGAGTGCGCGCGCATGCTG
This sequence comes from Undibacterium sp. CCC3.4, assembly GCF_034347425.1. Classification (GTDB taxonomy): domain Bacteria; phylum Pseudomonadota; class Gammaproteobacteria; order Burkholderiales; family Burkholderiaceae_D; genus Undibacterium. The sequence goes on along the minus strand of NZ_CP133779.1, from coordinate 1,218,768 downwards.
TGGCGTGGCAATTTTTACTTCCTTCCCGTTCCATACTATGCGTCCGGCGTCTGGTTGTACGGCACCGAAGATAATCTTCATCAAGGTCGATTTGCCGGCACCGTTCTCACCGAGTACCGCATGAATTTCACCGGGAGCAACACGCAGATCGATATGATCATTCGCGATTACGGCGGGATAGCTTTTACAGATGCCTGTCAGCTCTAAGCGCGGCAAAATGGGTGAAACAAAAGAAGTCACATATACCTTTTTTAGCAAGGATGTAAAGCATCAACACAAGGGGGAACTTTGAGCGGCCGAGCGCAGCAAGTAGCCCACAGCGGCCACCATGCTGCGCAAAAAAACAGCAATGACAATTCAGCTTAGGAAGATTGCATGCCATTAGCATCATCGAACCCATATGTTGGGTATTGAGCCTACATTATAAGTGCCACAGTGGCCTATTCACAAAATCAAAATTGCTCTGAAATCATTGACGTTAGTGCGAGTAGGGCCGCTGATCAATAAATCACCTAAAGCCTCGAAGCAACTGTAGGCATCGTTGTTTTCCAACATCAATTTCGGCGACAACTGCAGCAGTGCGGCGCGCTGCTCGAAATCGGGGCTGTAAATGGCACCGGCATTATCTTCCGAACCGTCGATGCCATCGGTGTCACAAGCGATGGCATAAATGTTCGGATGGGCTTTGAGCGCGAGCGCCAAACTGAGTAAAAACTCCGCGTTGCGGCCACCGCGGCCATTGCCACGCACGGTCACGGTCGTTTCTCCGCCTGACAGCAACACGCAGGGACGCGTAAACGGTTGATCTTGCAAAGCCACCCGGCGTGCCAGCGCCGCATGCATGAGCCCGATGTCGCGCGCTTCTCCTTCCATGCCATCCGACAAAATATGGGCGGTCATACCGGCCGCCTGTGCGGTTGCCGCTGCCGCTGCAAGTGCTTGGTCGGCCGTGGCGATGATGATATGTTGGTGATTGGCAAAACGCACATCGTCAGTAGACGGCGTTTCGCCGCGTCCCGAGCTCAGATGCGCGCGGATGGCTGGTTCGATGGCGATCTGATATTTTTCCAAGATCGCCAAAGCCTGTGCGCAAGTGCTGTCGTCGCCCAAGGTCGGGCCGCTGGCGATGATGGCGGGGTCGTCGCCAGGCACATCGGAAATCATCAAGGTGAGCACGCGCGCCGCGCCGCAGGCCAGCGCGAGCCGACCACCCTTGATAGCCGATAAATGCTTACGAACACAATTCATTTCACCGATGGCGGCACCGCTTCTGAGCAATGCTTTATTGATCGCTTGTTTTTGTGTCAGCGTGATGCCGGCCGCCGGCAAGGCCAGCAAGGCCGAGCCCCCACCCGAAATCAGACACAGCACGAGGTCATCGGCCGTCAGATTGTCTACCATGGCGAGCATGCGTAGGGCCGCTTGTTGCCCGGCTTCATCTGGCACCGGGTGCGCCGCTTCGATTACTTCGATGCGACGGCATGGTGCACCGTGGCCATAACGGGTGACCACCAAGCCCGACAGGGGGGCATCCCAATGTTGCTCAACACTTAAGGCCATGGCGGCCGCGGCTTTGCCGGCACCGATTACAATAGTGCGACCATGTGCCGGCGGTGCCGGCAAATAGGCCGGCAGGCATTTTTCAGCGCTGACTGCGGCGACGGCGCTATGATAGAGTGAAGTCAACAATGTACGTGGCGAGGAGGTCGGCATAGTCGGCAGTTTCAGTAACGGTAAATTTTTTAAACATAAAACAGTACTGTTATCAGTACTGACATTTTTTTCCAGCAAATGATCATAAACGAAATGGGCTACGACTTCGCTGAAGTAAATTCATCGATGCAAAAATACGTCGACCGCGACATCCTCGCCGGCGTCTCCGGTGCTTTACTGGTCGGGCGCGATTTGGTGTATCAGCACTGCAGCGGCTGGGCCGATAAAGAACAGGCGATTCCCTTGCGCGAGGATCATTTGTTTCGGGTGTTTTCGAATACCAAACTGATTACCTCGATAGCGATTTTGCTGCTGATGGAAGATGGCAAGTTGCAGCTCGATGACAGACTGGAACAGTATCTGCCGCAGATGGCGCAGCGGCGCGTGCTTTTGCCTGGCGCCACGTCGCTCGATCAGACCGAAGCGGCGCGCTCCGCCATCAGCTTGCGGCAATGTTTGAATCACACCTCCGGACTCGCTTACGGCTTACTCGATCACGGCAGCTTGCTGTATCGCGCTTACAACGAGGCCAAGGTGCTCAATGCCTTTACCAGTCTGGCCGAGATGGTCGATGCGCTGGCCGCGCTGCCGCTGAGTTTTCATCCCGGGCAAGCATGGGAATACTCGATCGCCAGTGATGTCCTGGCGCGCGTGGTTGAAGTTGTCAGCGGCGAGCGTTTCGACGACTTTATCGGCAGGCGTATTTTTGTACCCTTGCAGATGCATGACAGTGGCTTTCATGTGCCGCCCGAGCAAGTGCACCGCCTGACTGCCTATTATGCCGGTGTCGATGTCAGCAATGTGCTCGCGCGCGGCTTGCGCCGGCTTGAACGCTCGCCGTATCCGGGGGCCTTCACCATGCCGGTGGCGCGCCTTTCCGGTGGCGGTGGCTTGGTCTCCAGTTTGCCCGACATGCTGGCGCTGCTACGCAGTTTTATGCCAGGTGGCACGACCTTGCTGCGGCCGCAAACCATCGCCTTGATGATGGAGAACCATTTGCCTGCTGGCATGGGATTGAGTTTTCCCGGCATCGGTGCGGTACCGGGCAAGGGCTTCGGGCTAGGCGGCGCCGTCACGCTGGCACCATCGAGCATCGATCCGCCGACGGCGCACGGTGAATTCGAATGGGGTGGTATTGCCGGAACGCATTGGTGGATTTCACCGCGCCACAATATTGCCGGTATCTTGATGACGCAGCGCTTGATGAGTTTTTGGCACCCGTTTTCCTTCGAGTTCAAACGTCATGCCTATGCGGCGCTGGGCGTATGATCAGGGTCCTATCATGCTGTTGTCATCTGCATCGCTTAGTATGGCGGACTATTTGTTGTTGTGACCTTATCAGGAGACACCCGTGATGAAATTATCTGTGCTCATGTCTGTGAGCAGTTTACTGCTGTTGAGCGCCTGTACAGGCATACGCGCGCCCGACCAAGATGCCGAGCTCAAAGCGCGTTGGGTGGTGCTCGGTGAAAACGGGCAAGCCATCGCCCGTGCCATTACCAGCGCTGCTTCCTGCCCTGCCTTGGTGCAAGATGGTGTGGTGCTGCCGATGACAGTACGCGCCGCCGCTGCCACCGAAGCGCAGCGTAAAACTGCCAGCAAGAGCGAGATCTCGAAACCATCGGCGTTTCCAGTGCTGACCTGTGAAGCCGTGATCGCGGCTGGCACCAAACAAGCGCGCATCGGTTCACAAACGCTGGCTCTGCCGCCGGCCGCGATAGAAAAAATTGTCGTGATCGGTGACAGCGGTTGCCGTCTCAAGGCAGCCGACAATTACTATCAACCTTGTAATGACAGTGAAAAATGGGCGTTCCGTTCCATGATCGCTAAAGCTGCACAGTTCAAACCCGATCTGGTGGTCCACGTCGGCGATTATCATTATCGTGAAAATCCTTGCCCGGATGATCATCCTGAGTGTGCCGGCAGCCCTTGGGGTTATGGCTGGGATACTTGGCATGCCGATTTCTTCGATCCGGCCGCGGCCTTGCTCAAAACCGCGCCATGGGTGATGGTGCGTGGCAATCATGAATCGTGTGCGCGTGCTGGCCAAGGCTGGTGGCGCCTGCTCGACCCGCGGCCCTTGCAAGCGGGCCGTGATTGCAATCTTGAAAGCAATGATTTACGCGGCGATTACAGCGCCCCGTATGCGGTACCACTCGGTCGCGTCGGTGGCGAGTTGGCGCAAATCATCGTGTTCGACAGCGCCAAGGTGCCGAACAAAGCCCTCGCGCTGGACGACCCAGCCTATCCGATTTACCGCGAGCAAATTCAAACCGTCGACCGTTTAGCCGGCACGGCTGACTTCAATTTATTCATCGAGCATCATCCGGTGTTGGGCTTGGCGGTAGAAAAGAAACGCAGCGGCGGTTTGGATGTGAAACCAGGCAATGCGGCACTGCAGGCGCTGTTGCAAGAAGTTCATCCGCAACGCTTGTTTGCTGCCAATATTCACGCCACCATTGCCGGCCATGTGCATTTGTTCGAAGCCCTGACTTTTGCCACCGACCATCCGACCCAATTTGTCAGTGGCAATGGCGGTTCTTCGCTCGATACGCCAGTACCGCAACCGCTGGCGGCCGATGTCACGCCGTTTGCCGGCGCTAAAGTTGCCCATTTCAGCAATTCTAACGAAGTCGGCTTCATGACGATGGAACGCTATGTTGATCATTGGCAAGTGCGGGCCTGGAACCTGCAGGGTAAAGTGCTGCGCACTTGCCGCATGACGGCCAAGCAAACCGATTGCGATGCGACGACGCCGTAAAGCATACGCTGTGAAAAAAGCGGCAGCCTTGGGCTTAATGCCGTTCAGTTAAGACTGAACGGCATTTTTATTTAGTGGTTGTAAACGTTACGGCATGCTGTTAACCTTCGTCGCAATGTTCGACGATACCCTTCATTTCCTGGCAAACCACCTTGAGTCACCCGACTGGCGGCGACTTGGCGAGCATTTGCCTATCGAGTGGATCGAACAGGCCGTGAAGCGCACCGATGCAACCAGCATTCGCCATCGGCGGCTGCCGGCCGAACAAGTGGTTTGGCTAATGGTGGCGTTGGCGCTGTATCGCCACAAGTCCATCGGCGAAGTATTGGATGATCTCGGATTGGCGGTGCCGGATTCGCAAACGCCTTTTGTCAGTAAGAGTGCGGCGGCACAGGCGCGCCAGCGCCTTGGTTCCGAACCGCTGAAGTGGCTGTTCGATCACTCCGCCCGTCACTGGAGCGGCCAGGATCGCCGCGCCTATCTATTTAAAGGGCTGCAACTGTTTGCTATGGACGGCACCACGTTGCGCACCCATGACAACGTCGAGAACCGGAGCCATTTCGGCGCCCAACTTTACGCCAGCGGTGCTCTCGCCAGCTATCCGCAAGTACGCGGCGTGACACTGACCGCTTTGCCGACGCATATCGTTCACAGTGCCGCGTTCGGCCCTTACGGCACCAATGAGATGTTGTACGCAAAGCAGTTGATCGCTGATGTGCCCAATGAATCGCTTACCGTCTTCGATCGCGGCTTTCTGTCTGCGGAAATCCTGTGTGCTTTGACGCAGCACGGCACGGATCGCCACTTTATTATTCCCGCCAAATCAAATACCCGATGGGAACTGATCGAGGGCGATGAGAACGATTGCATCGTCCGGATGCGGGTGTCGCCGCAGGCCCGTGCCAAGTGCCCCGAGTTGGCAGAATTCTGGGAGGCGCGTGCCATCACCGTTGTCGATCAGCAGGCGCGAAAACGCGTTCTACTGACCTCGTTGCGTGAGCGCCGCCGCTACAAGCCCGTCGATATCGCCAACTGTTACGAGCGTCGTTGGGGCATCGAGACGAGCTACCGCGAACTCAAGCAAACAATGCTGGGCACAGCGCTGACCCTGCGCTCGAAAACAACAGACGGCGTCTATCAGGAAATCTGGGGCACTCTGATTGCCTACAACCTGATCCGCCTGGAGATCGCCAAGGCGGCCTTGACGGTCAAGTGCGAGCCCACTGAAGTGAGCTTTATCCGGGCATTCCACTTGATCCAGTTCGAGCTGCATTGGGCTGCCGTCACCAGATCCTATGGCAAGCTGCCCGCTTCGATGAAGCATCTACGCGAAAGGCTGGTTAGCCTCCTCAATGACGAACGGCCCGATCGTCAATACGACCGGGCCGTCAAGGCTAGACCAAACCGCTATGCCGTTCGTATTGTGCGAAAAACTGCTTAACTGAACGGCATTACAGCCTTGGGCTGCCGTTTTTTTTGCCAGATTGGCTCAAAATTTGTATCGAATCCGCCACGAATTTGTCATGGAATGTGAATTCCATAGTCCTGTGTGGCTGTCAATCAATGCTTGGCAAACAGATCAGCTTGGTGCGCGTCCTCATAGGGGGATAGTAAAATTTTGCGCATAAGAAATATTCGTAAAAGCAAATAATTTTGCCATAAAAAAATTTCCGATTGGAAACTTCCTTCTAACTCAGACCGGGGTGAGGGCCTAAAATGCGCCATCTACTGAGGAGTTAGCATGAACTTAAAACCACTGATTGTTTTGTTGGCCATGTCGGCCGCCGTTTCCAGCGCCTGGGCCGAGGAAGACTCGCGCTTCACCTTCAGCGGCTTTGGCACGGCGGCATTAACGCGCAGCAATACTTCCGATGCTGAATTCGCTCGTCCTAACCAAGTCGCCGGCGTCACGACTACGCCGCGCACTGGGGTCGATTCGAATCTCGGTTTGCAACTGACGGCCAAAGCCACTGATTGGCTGTCTGCTACCGGCCAAGGTCTGGTACGTAAAAACGTCACCGACAGCTTCGGTGCCGAGCTGAGCTGGTTATTTGTCAAAGCCAAGGTGTCAGACAGCCTGAGTTTTCGCGCCGGTCGCATCGGTTTGCCGGTGTACATGATTTCCGATTACCGCAATGTTGGCTATGCCAACACCATGATCCGTCCGCCGGTGGAAATGTACACTCAGGTACCGATGGAGAGTGTCGATGGCGTCGATGCTGTGTATCAAACTTCTTTCGGTGAAACGGCCGTGACGGCACAATTTGCCTACGGCAAAACCGACAGCGATAATGCCGCCGGCTTCACGGTTAAATTACGCAATATGAGTGGCATCCATTTGCTCGCCGAAAATGGCCCGTTCACAGTACGCTTCGGTCGCGTCGATAGCAAATTAACGGTCGATAATGGTATGACGGTGAATGCCTTGCTTGGTGCTCTGACGCATTACGGCTTCAGCAGCGTAGCCAGTCAATTGGCTGTCAACAACACTAAAGCCTCGTTCACCTCGCTCGGTTTGGGTGTGGACTGGAAAAACATCGTGGTTCAGGCTGAATACGGTAAGCGTAAGACCGATAGCTTGACGGTACCGAATACCACCTCGTGGTACACCATGGCCGGTTACCGAATCGGCGCATTCTTGCCTTATTTTAATCATGCCTCGGCAACACAAGACAGTGCCCGCAGCGTAGCCGGTTTGCCAACTTCCGGGCCTTTGCAAGTATTGTCCTTGGGTGCCAACACGGTCGCTTCGAATGCTGTTCTGCAAACCAGTAATAGTGTTGGCGTGCGTTGGGATTTCAATAAATCGGCCGCACTAAAAGTCCAGATCGACCGCATGACGCCGACGGCCGGCAGCAACGGCGTGTTTGTGAACGCCAAACCGGGTTTTTCCGGCCCTGTCACGGTCTTGGCCGCTGGCGTGGACTTCGTATTTTAAGGATGTAGTGATGAAAAAATTAGTAAACCTATCGTTGTTGATCGCCATTTTGGCGGCATCGACAGCAGAGGCGGCGGAAATCGTGGTGATCGTCAACCCTAACAACCCAGCAACGGCAATGACCAGTGCCCAGGCATCGCAATTTTTCCTTGGAAAATCGCCCATGTTTACACCGGTTGATCAGGCCGAAAATTCGCCGTTGCGGGCCGAATTCTATAAAAAAGTGTGCGACAAAGATTTATCGGAAGTCAAAGCGATCTGGTCCAAGCTGGTGTTTACCGGCAAGGCCAGTGCTCCTAAGGAATTGCATTCCAGCGCAGAAGTCAAAAAGGCGGTCGCCGCCAATCCCAGTGGTATCGGTTACATAGAAAAATCGGCCGTCGATGCCAGCGTGAAGGTGGTTACTACCTTGTAGTAAGGCTGATTTAACGCAATATTTCCTTGCCAAGGTGTGAAGCAAAGGGTTTCTGTATGATAATACATGAGCCCTTTTTCTTTTCTTCAATACATTTTTCTGACTTAACAGTTCGCTGTTTCTTCTCTGATCTTCGCCAGCGCTGTCATTTCCCTGGCGGTAACAATCTTGGATGTTTCGCTCTTCTGCTATTGCTGTTAGCCGGTGTCAGGCGTGGTACGCATTGTTCACGGCGGCTGTAAAACTTTCCGCTGCTTGTCTTTTACATTTCACGGGGTAGAACATGACGTTTCTCAAGGATTTGAAAATCTCGGCAAAGCTATTGATCGGCTTTGCTTTCCTCTTGCTGCTGACGAGCTTCATCGGCTTGTTTGCGATTTACCAGCTTGCGCAAGTCAATCATTCGGCCACCGAGCTCGGTACCAATTGGATGCCGAGCGTGAAAGTGACGATGGCGATCAAGGAAAGGCTGTCGCGCATCCGTTCTCAAGAAGCGCAGATGGTGTTTGCGGAAAATCCTGAAGAAGTTGAAAAATATATCAAACGTACTCAGGAAGCCGTGGCCGGCCTCAAGGAAAACGAGGCGAGCTACAGCATTTTGATCAGTGAAGCGCAAGAACGCGCGCTCTATGCGGAGTATCAACAGCAAAGTGCCGCTTATTTACAATTAACTGAAAAAATGATGGCCTTGGTTCGTGCCGGCAATGCAGCCGATGCGGTGGCGATTTTGCGCGGTGATTCCTCGCATACGAATACCAAGTTACGTGAGCTCGTCGATAAACTGGTCACTATCAATGCCGAGGGCGGGACCAAAGCTTACCAAGATAGTATTGTTTTATATGAGCGCTCGCGTTTGCTGATTTTGCTGGTTCTGGCGCTGAGTATCGCGCTGGGTTTGGGTTTGGCCGTGTTCATCGCGCGCATTGTATCCTTGCCTTTGCGCTATGCCGTCAAAGTGGCGCAAACCGTGGCGGCCGGTGATTTGACCAGCCAGATTGATATCCACAGCCGTGATGAAACCGGTATGTTGCTGCAAGCCCTCAAGGAGATGAATGCGAGTTTGATGCAGGTCGTGAGCGAGGTGCGTCAAGGTAGCGATGAAATTACCTTGGCTTCATCCGAAATCGCACACGGTAATATGGATTTATCGAATCGCACCGAAACCCAAGCCGGCTCGCTCGAGGAAACCGCTTCATCGATGGAAGAAATTACCTCCACCATGCAACACAATGCCGATAATGCGCGCCAAGCCAATCAATTATCGCATTCGGCCAGTGAAGTGGCGCAGCGCGGCGGTGCTGTGGTGGCGCAAGTGGTCGATACCATGGGGGCCATCAATGCAGCGTCCAAGAAGATCGTCGACATCATCGGCGTGATTGATGGCATCGCGTTTCAAACCAATATTTTGGCACTCAATGCCGCCGTCGAAGCGGCGCGTGCCGGCGAACAAGGTCGCGGGTTTGCCGTCGTGGCCTCGGAAGTCCGTAATCTGGCACAGCGTTCTGCCAGCGCGGCCAAGGAAATCAAGGATCTCATTAATGCCTCCGTCGACCAAGTGGAGCAGGGGACGCGCTTGGTTGATCAGGCCGGTAATACCATGAACGAAGTGGTGGAAAGTGTGCGGCGGGTCAGCGATATCATCAGTGAAATCACGGCAGCCGGCTTGCAGCAAAGTGCAGGGATTGCGCAAATTAATGACGCCATCACCGAAATAGACACGATCACGCAGCAGAATGCCGCCTTGGTGGAAGAGGCGGCGGCGGCGGCGGCTTCACTGCAAGAGCAAGCGCTGCGGCTTGGTGGTGTGGTCAGCGTATTCAAGCTCGATGGCCAATCTGGTGGCAGTGCAACACCCCGGGCGGCGCGTAAAGCCGCTGCACCCAAAGCCACATCGGCCAACAACGCAGCGGCGCGTCCCAAGTTACTGGCGGCGCAAACACGCAGCGTCAAAGCTGCTGAAGCGGGCAAGAAAACGACCAAAGCCGCTCAGTCAGCCGGCAAGAGTGATGAATGGGAAGAGTTTTAAATCACACCGGCCCAAGGGGCCGGTGTATTTGTTACTGCACTCAGTTGAGTTCGCTTTGTTTGACAATGGTGCGAGAAATCAAACCGTATTCCAGCGCTTCGGCGGCCGTCATCCAGTAATCTCTATCGATGTCGGTGCTGACGCGTTCCAAGCTTTGGCCTGATTCACGTGCGATCAAGGCGGCGATGCGCTCGCGCACTTTGACGATTTCGCGTGCCTGAATCGCAATATCAGTAGCTTGGCCGCCGCAACCACCGCTCGGTTGGTGAATCAGAAAACGGGTGTTGGGCAAGCATACGCGACGTTCTTTCGGGACCGCTAAAAATACGCTGACCGCAGCGCTGCCGACCCAACCGCTGCCTATCATATTGACTGGCACATCGATGAATTTGATGATGTCATGGATCACATCGCCCGATTCAACATGGCCGCCCGGTGAAGACACCAAAATCGTGATCGGTGCCGACGAGTCGGCTGCCAGCGCGATCAAACGCTTGCTGACATCGGCGGCGAGTTTGTCATTGATGGTGCCGAATATCAGCACGGTGCGGGATTTGAACGCTTTTTCTTCCAGAAAAGGGCTGCGCTGTGTGTCGTTGTTATCTTTATCGTCTGCCATGTGAGCTTCGTGTGATTGAGAGGGGAAGGGAAGCGCAGATGACATCCACGCTTCCCGCGTAAACTATTATGCTTCAGATGGCTGCTGTATTGCTTTTTTTCAAGTAGGCTTCCGCCAGTTTGACCCAATAAGTTGCACCTATCGGCAGCAATTCATCATTGAAGTCATAGCTGGGATTATGTAAATTGCAGGGGCCTAAGCCATGCCCGCTGCTGCGATGGTCGCCATCACCGTTGCCCAAGAAGACGTAACAGCCGGCTTTTGCTTGCAGCATAAAGGCAAAATCTTCCGCGCCCATGGTCGGTTCGACGGCGGCATCGACATGTTCAACGCCGACGACGGCACGCATCACTTCGGTAGCGAAGGCGGTTTCCGCCGCGTGATTGATCAGCGGTGGGTAATTGCGCTTGAATTCAAAGCTGACCGTGGCGTCAAAGGCCGCTGCAGTATGTTCGGCAATCGCTCGCATCCGATTTTCGACCAGATCGACCATTTCGGTGCTGAAAGCGCGTACCGTACCGATCAGCGTGGCATCATCGGGAATCACATTGGTGGCGCTGCCGGCATGAATCTGGGTGACCGACAAGACCGCTGAAGCGAGTGGGCTGGCATTGCGGCTGACTATGGTTTGCCAGCTCTGGGCAATTTGGATGGCGGCGATGATGGGGTCGATACCCTTGTGTGGCTGCGCAGCATGCGCGCCTTTGCCGTGCACCACCACTTCAAATTCATTTGAGGATGCCATCATCGGTCCGGGAGTGACACCGAAGCTGCCGACGGCCGCACCCGGCCAGTTATGCATGCCGAACACGGCTTGCATAGGGTATGTTTCAAACAAACCATCATTGATCATGGCGCGGGCACCGCCGCCACCTTCTTCGGCGGGTTGAAAGATCAAATACACGGTACCGTCGAAATCTTGATGCTCAGACAGGTAGTGGGCAGCACCGAGTAACATCGCCGTGTGTCCATCGTGCCCGCAAGCATGCATTTTCCCTGCATGCTGTGAAGCATGGTCAAAGGTATTGATTTCTTGCATGGGCAGCGCATCCATATCGGCGCGTAAGCCAAGCGCGCGCGTGCTGCTGCCGTTGCGAATGATGCCGAGCACGCCGGTACCACCGAGGCCACGCACGACCTCTATACCCCAGGCTTCGAGTTGGCGCGCGACCACATCGGCAGTACGGAATTCTTGGTAGCACAATTCAGGATGGGCATGCAAATCGCGCCGTATTTGTTGAATGGCGGTTTGCGCTTGCAAGATCGGTTGTAGTAGATTCATACGGGTCTCCCGGATAGCGTTCAGTCTTGTATGGTACATGCTACATAGATTTAATGTGTCGGCGCTTAGATGGCGGCCGCGGCAGGTAGGCTTACAGGATAAGCCAGAATGTAGCGAGAGGGAATACAAAAAATGCCCTCATTCTTAGGCAGCAATCGAGTGGCACGTCAGTGCCTTCAGGGTGGGAGGGTCGATCAAGGGCACTTTTTTCTGTGAAATGAACACGTCCTGCTGCGCCTGAGCAGCACAGATATCACCGATATAAAGGGCGCGTACGCGCCACTGGATTGCCGCTTGCGCGAATGGGTGGGCGCGCAATCGACCTAACTTGTTAGTTGTTACTACCAATAAACCGGCCATGGCCGCATACCTGTGATGTTTTTTGATCGTGCTATGGCAGCAGCATTGCCCAGATATCATGGGCGGTGATGATTGATATACGAAAAATAGAGATGACAACTTTGTTGCGCTGCACTATAGTTGTACTTGTCTCCTCCAACACCTCCTAAGGGTTTGGATTTAACCCGCAGCCGCAAGGTAGCGGGTTTTTTTTAGCTGCATATTTTGCGCTGCGGTGCGAGTTTGATTCTGGCGGCCATGCATTGGATAGGTAGTGGACGTGTATAGGCGGGGTATTGTTGGCATCTTCCCTTGCGTAGACCCCTCGTGGGCGGTCTGTATCGTTCAGATATTCGTATTATGAATGGTAGATATACAAAAATAGGCCTTGGAAGATTTGTTGCACTGCGATATAGTCGTACCTGTCTCCTCCAACACCTCCTGAGGTTTTGGATTTTAGCCCGCTCTTAGCGGGCTATTTTTTTGCCTGAGAAAATCTGCGAAATGACGACGCCAAGAATTGCTTAGAATCGCGAGCTCTGCCCGTTGCGGACGGCGAGCGACTAGCCATTCAGTTGCTCACAATTTTGTCATTGCCGTGCCTGGAGGCCCTTCGCACTAGCCGCTACGTTCAGATATTCACATTATGAATGGTAGATATGCAAAAATAGGCCTTGGAAGATTTGTTGCGCTGCGATATAGTCGTACCTGTCTCCTCCAACACCTCCTGAGGTTTTGGATTTTAGCCCGCTCTTAGCGGGCTATTTTTTTGCCTGAGAAAATCTCCACATTACCGCGACCAGCGCCGTTTGCTCAAGGACATGCCGGTAGGGGGTCAGTGAGCGCCAGCACAAAATGGCCATCGAGTTTCACTTCATCACAATTCTGCCCCTGCCCTATGCGATCAAGCACCAGAAAATCACTGACGCGCCCGAGCGCGATGAGTGGATGGTGCCAGACGCCTTTGGCATAATTGACACCTTGCCAGCCGCGTGCAATGAAGGCTTGCATGTGTTCGACAATAAATTCACCAGCAGGTGCCACGACGATCAGATAGCTGTCATCGCAATCTTGGCTCAAGGGTATGAAAGCTTGGCTGCCGAGCGGATGCCGTTCCATGATGGTGATGGCTAAGGGTAGCGTGCGCGGGGTGGCACGAAATAAACTGAGGATGGCCTCACCGCCGGCATCGGCCGTGTCGGCCTTTGCCAGTGCATGGTAGCGTTCGGTGCTGCCATCATTGATAGGGTAATGGCGTGCGCCCTCGGTCGTGATGACTTCGCCGAATGGTGCGAAGGCAGCACGATTGAGTTCTTGAATTGTTAAGAGCGATGGCATGGGGGCAGCTTCTTCGATCGATGGCATTATGCGAGCTGACAGAATAAGCGCAGACGCGATACGCCCCCATCGGGAAAGATATTGACGCGAATATGCGTGATTGGCCCGAGCGCGATAATTTCATCGCTGTAGTAGTGCTGCCGGTCCATCTGTAATTTTTGTACCGGCAAGAGCTCGGACCAAAACATTGCTTGGGTGATCAAGGCCGTATCGGTACCGGCAGGCGCGAAAGCGGCTTGGATCGTGCAGCGGTCCGGGTAATTGCCTTTGAAATGACAGGTATCGATTTCAATCTGTTGCACCACGCCAGGCTGGGCCAGCGCGATGATGCACCAGTCGTTGCCAGGCTCGCGCCGCCGCCGAGTTTCCCAGCCATCGCCCATATTCGTGCCGCGCCCGGCGAAAAGCATGTTCGATGCCAAACCGAAATGTTCATTATTACAGGCGACTACGCGGCCACCGTTTTCCAGCGCGATCAAATCATACAGCGTATCGCGGGCGGCGGCGCGCCAGTCGGTATACGGTTGCGCATACACGCGCAGACGCGCGACACCGCCATCGGGGAAGATGTTCAAGCGCAGGTGGGTGAAAACGCGCTCATCGTCAATCGCATGGTAGTGGTGGCTATTGCCTTGCAAATCTACCGCCGGCAAGACGCTGTGCCAGAGCGTCGTGGCATCGGGCTCGCCAGTGGCGAGAAAGGCCGCTTCCAGCCCGGCCGCCGGCGGATAGTTGCCGGTGAAATGGCTGGTATCGATATCGACCCCTTTGAGTTGCGCCGCCCGTCCGAGTTGAACGATGCACCAATCGTGGCCGCTGACGCGCTTGCGGCGTGATTCCCAACCATCCATCCATTTACCGTTGGCATCGTATTTACCCGCTATGAAGACGGCTGGATCGGGGTTGAGCATGCGTGCCATTTCGGCAAAAAAATCGTCGCTGCAAGCGATGGTTTTGGCACCGCAGCGTGGGTCAGCCAAGTTTGGATAGCGTCGGCAAAAATCGGGAGCGTGCGGGTCGGTGTCAAGGATAGCCATTTGTACTTTCTGTAGTTATTTTGCCGCCGCGTTGGCACCGGCTTCATACCAAGCGCCGATGGTGGCCCGCTCTTGGTCTGTGATGTTGGTGAGGTTGCCTAATGGCATGATTTTTTGCTGTACCACTTGTTGATAAATCAAAGGTGCTTTGGCGAGTATGGTGGCATCATTATCGAGCAGCAAACCTTTCGCCGCCACGCCCATCAGGCTCGGGTGTGCCGAATGACATTGTATGCAGCGCTGCTCGATGATGTGACGAACTGCCGCGTAGCGTTCTGTCGCCGGGGCTGCGGCCGTCGCTGCTGTCGTTGCCGGTGCTGGCGCTGGTGCCATCAGCACGGCGGTGATGGCCAACAGGGCTAAGGCAGCTAAGGGTAAGGCCAGTCGTTGTTGACCTTTATGGCGCAGCACAAAATATTGGCGTATCAATACCCCAGCCAGCATGATCAGTACCAGCACCAGCCAATTGTGTTCGGCACTGTAGGTCATGCTGTAGTGATTCGATAGCATGGCAAACAACACCGGCAGGGTGAAGTAGGTATTGTGCACGCTGCGTTGCTTGCCGCGCTGGCCGTGGATAGGATCAATCGGCTGGCCGGCTTGGATGGCGGCGACCACTTTGCGTTGGCCAGGGATGATCCAAAACAACACATTGGCACTCATGATGGTGGCTTGCATGGCACCGCTGATGAGAAAGGCGGCACGACCGGAAAACAGGTGGCAGTTGATCCAGCTCATCCCGACCACCAGGGCGACGATGGCAAGCGACAGCGCGCGGTCGTTTTTGCGCAGCAAACGGCACAATACGTCATACAGCAGCCAGCCCGCTACCAAGATACCGAGCGCGGCAGCGACGGCGATGCTCGGCGTGAGGTCAGCGACGCGGGTATCGATCAGATAGCTGCGCGGATTGCTCAAATAGATTAAGGTAAAGAGCGCAAAACCGGAGAGCCAGGTGCTGTACGATTCCCAGTAAAACCAGTGCAATTTGGCCGGCAAGGCTGGTGGTGCTCCCAGGTATTTTTGTGGATTGTAAAAGCCGCCGCCATGCACGGCCCACAATTCACCGGCCACGCCTTGGCGGCGCAAGGATTCGTCGCTCGGCGGAGTCAGATGATTATCGAGCCAAACGAAGTAAAACGATGAGCCTATCCAGGCGATCGCGACGATCAGATGCAGCCAGCGTAAGAGCAAATTGGCGCAGTCGAGTAAATAAGCTTCCATTCCATTCCATTTCTTGTGTTCCGGCGGCCAATTAGCTGCCGCGGTAAGTCGAATAGCTCCAAGGTGTCGCCAGCAGCGGTACATGGTAGTGCTGAGTCGGATCGGCGACGCCGAAGCGCAGCGTGACGATGCCGAGAAACGCCGGTTCGGTTTGCGCCAAGCCGAGTCCGTGGTAATACGCGCCGAGGTCGAAATCGAGTTCATAGATGCCACTTTGCATGGCGGCACCTTCGAGTAAGGCTTGATCGCAGCGGCCGTCGTCATTGGTGCAGCCGGTGTAGAGCAGAGTGCGTGGTGCATCGCTGACGAGCCGGTATAACTGTAGCGCCACCGCACGTCCGGGGCGGCCGTGGGCAGTGTCGAGCACATGCGTGGTTAAGCGTCCCATAAGCCTCCTTGCTGACAAAAAATAAAAAATATTGTCGACAATCTTAGTCCTGAAAATTTGTTACTGTCAAATAAATTACTGACAAAACAATTGCTTAAGAACGATTCAACAACAGAATAGTGTGTTTATCGATTTTCTATTTTTCATATTGTCGACAATCATGATTAAATGGTCTCTCTTCTTTTCGCTTTCTTGGTCGCTCCATGCCGTATTCTCCTACTGTTACCGATTGTGCCGACGAGGGCAGTGCCGCTCCCGCCGGCGAGCAAGTCATGTATCGCGATATTTATGATGCGATCATGGACCACCGCCTGCCCGCTCGCACCAAGCTGACCGAATTATCCTTAAGCCGAATCTATGCCATGGCACGCCACAGCGTGCGTAAAGTACTGACGCAACTGGCGGCCGACGGTTTGGTCGATCTGTTGCCCAATCGTGGTGCATTTATTGCCAGTCCGGGCGAAAAAGAGGCGCAGGATATGTTCGAGTTGCGCCAAAACTTGGAGCAATTGGCGCTGGAAAAAGTCTTGCAGCAGCCTGATGCTGCCGCTTTGCTGAGCTTGCGCGCCATGGTTGAGCGTGAGCGCGCCGCTTATTTGCAAGGCGACCGGCCGCAGTGGATACGCTTGTCAGCCGATTTCCATATCGAACTCGCGCGCATGGGCGGCAATGCCGTATTGGTCGATATGTTGCGTCGCCTGGTGTCGCGCACGACCTTGATGATTTCGAATCAAGACAGCGGCGGTACCCAGCCGTGCTCCTTCGATCAGCATTTACGGGTGGTCGATGCCTTGCAGCGTGGAGATAAAAAAATGGCTTTGCAGGAAATGGCACAACACTTGCATGAGTGTGCTTGCCGTACCCCGAAAAACACTAGCTTTGATCTGAGTGCAGTGCTTGGACCGGCACGGAGTAAATAAATGATAACGACGACAACGTATCCGCGCGATTTGCATGGCTATGGGCGGCAGCCACCGCATCCGCACTGGCCGCAGCAGGCCAGAATCGCACTGCAATTTGTGTTGAATTATGAAGAGGGAGCGGAGAACTGTGTGCTGCACGGCGATCCAGCTTCCGAGCAATTTTTATCGGAAATCGTCGGTGCGGCGGCTTACCCGGATCGTCACATGTCGATGGAATCGATGTATGAATACGGTTCGCGCGCCGGGGTGTGGCGGCTGTTGCGCGAGTTTGAGCAAAGACGTTTACCGCTGACCGTGTTTGGTGTTGCCATGGCCTTGCAGCGCCATCCTGAGCTGGCGCAAGCCTGCGCCGAGCTCGGGCATGAGATCGCTTGTCATGGCTTGCGTTGGATTCATTACCAAAACGTGCCGGAGGCGGTGGAGCGCGCCCATCTGCAAGAGGCCGTGCAGATCATGCGCGATTTAAGCGGTAGCGCACCTTTGGGTTGGTATACCGGGCGCGATTCACCGAATACGCGGCGCTTGCTGGTCGAGCATGGCGGCTTTGCTTATGATGCCGATTATTACGGCGACGATTTGCCGTTCTGGACGCAAGTCAATACCAGTGATGGCCGTTGCCTGCCGCATTTGGTGGTGCCGTACACGCTCGATTGCAATGACATGCGCTTTGCTATGGCGCAGGGATTTAATACCGGTGAGCAGTTTTACACTTACCTTAAAGATAGTTTTGATGTTTTGTATGCCGAAGGCGATCCGAATGGATTGGCGGCACCGAAGATGTTGTCGGTAGGTATGCATTGTCGTTTGTTGGGCCGACCAGGACGCTTCCGCGCTTTGCAACGCTTTCTCGATTACGTACAAGAGCATGAACAAGTTTGGATTTGTCGCCGTATCGATATTGCACAACACTGGATGGCACAGCATCCATTTCAAGCAGGGGGAATGTGATGATGGCAACAGCGGTGCAATTGACTTGGCTTAACGCTTGTTCGCGCGATGAATTCGTCGCCAGCTTGGCCGATATATTTGAGCATTCACCATGGCTCGCTGCGGCGGTGGCCGGGCAAAGGCCGTTTGCTTCCGTGGCGCAATTGCATGCTGCCATGGCTGAGGCCTTGCGCACTGCAGGTGAAACAGCACAATTGGCGCTGATCCGCGCGCATCCTGAATTAGCGGGCAAGGCGGCTTTGCGCGGCGAGCTGACGGCAGCCTCGAGCAGTGAGCAAAGCGGAGTAGGGCTGGATCAATGTAGTCGCGAAGAATATGAGCAATTGCATGCACTCAATGCGGCTTACCAACAGAAATTCACTTTTCCTTTCATTCTCGCGGTACGCGGGCATGACAGAGCCAGTATCATCGCCAATTTTGCGCGTCGTATAGAGGCCAGCCCAGCCAGTGAAATGGCCGCTTGCATCGAGCAAATCATTGCCATTGCCGGCTTTCGCTTGGCCGATAAGATCGCCGAATCATCCTGAGACGGATAAGAGCTTTAATTTTTTTTATACCACCTTACCAAGGACGCAAGATGAAATTTCCTATTAAAACCCTGCTGCTGGCGCTGGCTGCCAGTTTCGCTGCTTCTGCTTCGGCGCAATCGCAGGTGTCGGTCGAGGGCCTGGTTGATGTCTCGCTCGGTTCCGTTAAATTCAGTGGCGACAAGGGCAGTACGGCCGCTGTCAGCAGTGGCGGCATGACGACCTCGTGGTTAGGGTTTAAAGGGGTGGAAGATCTGGGTGGCGGTCTCAAAGCCGATTTCGCCTTGACCAGCTTCTTGCAGGCCGACACAGGCGCGGCCGGTCGCTTCGGTGGCGATACCATGTTTTCGCGTGACGCCAACGTCGGCTTGTCTGGTTCTTTCGGTAAAGTTTCTCTCGGTCGTAATCTGGCACCGAGTTTCCTGCCAGTGGTGATTTTCAATCCCTTTGGCGATTCCTTCAACTTGTCACCGCTGGTATTGCATACCTATGTGCCTAGCGGTAATTTTGCTGCACGCACTTGGGCCAATTCGGCCGCCGGTGATTCCGGTTGGAGCAATGAAATCATTTACAGTACGCCTAATTTCAGTGGCTTGAGCGCTAATTTCCATTATCAGTTCGGTGAAAAAGCCGGCGACAGCGGCAGCAACAACGTCGGTGTCAATGCCCTGTACTTCAATGGTCCTTTGGCCTTGACGGCGTATTACCACCAAGTCAAAGTCAGTAATCCACTTGGTGCGGCCGCTATCATCGATGCCACTGCCGCGCCGATTAATTATGCCGCTATCAATGGGCAAAAAACTTGGTTCGTCGGCGGTAGTTACGAGCTCAGCGTCGTCAAATTGTTTGCCACATATTCAGCCAGCAAGGATGAAAGCACACTGGCTGGTAACATGGATGATAAAACCTATAGCCTCGGTGCCAAAGTGCCGGTCGCTGGCGGTGATATCCTGCTGGCCTTTGCCGATACTAAACGCAGTGGCAGCTTGGTGGGCAGCGATTTGAAACGCGATACCTTCTCGGCCGGCTATGACTATCCTTTGTCTAAACGCACCGATGTGTATGCCGTTGCCATGAGCGATAAAATCAGTAGCGCCGATCGTGCGACCAGCGTTGCACTGGGCATACGTCATAAGTTCTGAAACCGCTTGCCGAAAAAAAACCCGCCGCACAGTCGAGGCTGTGCGGCGGGTTTTTTAATGCGGGTAATCAGGCGCGGCTTTGGTATACCACGGCGTCGAGTTCCGGCAAACCGTAATAGTCGCCATTGCTTAAAAAATCATCAAACGGTCCGACCCGGCTGACGTGGCTACCTTCTTTGAAAATAAGCTGCAAGCCTTCTTCGGGGGCCCAGTCACAGTCGCATTCGAGCAGCAGGTAGAGCGCTTGGTCACCTTGCGCGCGACGACAGACTAAGACTTCGTCGCCATAGCTGATATGCGACCAAACCGCGCTGGCCTCAGCGATGTCGCGGCCGAGTTCGGGTGCGAGTTGGCGGCAATCTTGGTAATACGCGTAGATCGCGTCTTCGACTGTGCGCAAGGCACTTGGGTCGAGTGCCAGAAAGTGGCTGATGGCCGTACTGAAGTCGGCCGGTGCCGGGTCGTTTTCATAGCCTTCCAGCAGAAACCGGCAAGCTTGGCCATCGAGCGCGGCCACTGCCACGGCTGTGCTGACGAGCCAGTCATTGTCTGCATCCTTGGTCAGCTGACCGAGCGGGGTGATCTGCATAAGCATTCCATTCTAGGGGCGGCCAACCGAAGTGGCGGGCGCTGATGTATTTTAGCAAGAAAGCCCGGCACTGCGCAGGGTAAAAGCCGATTCAGCGTGGCGCGTCGATGTGCTGCAGTTCAAACAGCTGCAATTCGTTGAGAGTTAAAAAACACTGGGTTTCTGCGACGGGCAAACCTTGCGTCAGTTGTCCGTCGTTGTGGCTGAGTTGGCCCTGATTGACCAAGATCCGCATTTTACTCAGCAGATCGGCGGTGTGCAGCAGCACGCCGAGTCGGCTCCAAGTTTTTGCTCTGCTGCCACCGGCTTGCAGTTCCAGCGCTTGCACTACCTCGGGCGGGAATTCCCAGCGCCGGGCGATACGGTAGGACAGCGTGGCCGCCACGGCAGCAAAGGCGTGTTGGAAGCCCGAAGAATACCGCAGCTTGGTCTCGCCGCATTCGTTGTCGAGTACACGTAAGGCGACGATCAAGCCGACGTTTTTCATCAATCCAGTCAGAAACGCCAAGAACGGCGAAAAGCCGTCGTCGTTGGTGCTCAGCGCATGGCAAGCGAGCGCGCATTTTTCCGCTTGCAGCCAAATCGGTGGTGCCGCACGGCGTGTGTATGGACCAGCGCTGAGATTGATGATGGGACGAAACGCGACTTTGGCGATCACCAGGCGCAAGCCTTCTTCGCCCAGCAGCATGATGGCTTTATCGAGACTGTTAATGCGGTCGGCCGGATTATAGAGTGCGCTGTTGACGGCATTGATGACTTCGGCCACCAGCACGACATCTTTGATGATGAGGCGGCTCAGTTCGGCGATGGCGACGCTTTTATTTCGCATGCTGGCCAACAGTTGCGGTATCACACTGGGCATGCGCGGCACCACCACGGCATCGTTGAGATCCGACGCGAGGAAGGCATACAGGGCTTGCAGGATCTTTTGTTCATTCTGATCACTGCCAGCAGTGCTCGGATAGCCCATGATCCAATCGAAAAAAAGTGTATCGACAGGCAATGCCGGACGCCATATCTGTAACAGCGGGGCTGCCGCTGTCACGATAATTTCTTCGCTGGCGACGCGCTCAAGCACGGGCGGTGGTGGTGTCTGCGGTATTAAAGCTGGCGCTGGCGTGCGCCGCGAACCGAAAAAGTCTTGGAACAGTTGCGTAAACGAATAGCCCACGGGCTTCCTTTTCGGTTAAACCATTAAGTATTCAAAGCATAACAGTTTTTCGCCTGCTTGGCGTGCGGCTATTCCATCGTCAGTGATTACCGGCATACGCATGGAGTTCATCGAACCAGACTTGCTTTTGTTGTTCGGAGACGAAAGCGGCCTCGAAACCATTGCGTGCCAGCTCAAGCAATTCGCTGCGTGTCAGTTGTAAGGCGTCTGCCGCAGCGATGAAATTATTATTCATATAGCCACCGAAGTAGGCTGGGTCGTCGGAGTTGATAGTGACACAGATACCATCGCGCAGCATCATGGCGAGATTGTGGTCACGCAAATCGGCAACGACGCATAATTTCAGATTCGATAAGGGGCATACCGTCAACGGCATGCGGCGTTGTCGCAGTGTATCCATCAGGGCCAGATCTTCACTGGCGCGCACGCCATGATCAATGCGTTCTACTTGCAGTACGTCGAGCGCCGCATGGATATAGGCCGGTGGACCTTCTTCGCCGGCATGGGCGACCAAGCGCAAGCCTTGCTGGCGCGCTTGGGCAAACACGCGGGCGAATTTTTCCGGCGGGTGGCCGAGTTCGGAAGAATCGAGCCCTATGCCGGTCCACACATCGGCGTAAGCAGCGCGCAGCGGCAGCGCGGCGATCAGCGTCGTTTGCGCTTGCGCTTCGCTTAAGTGACGCAAGAAACACAGGATCATGCTACCGGAAAAACCGTGTTCTTGTTTGGCCACACGCAGTGCGCGCGCGATGCCGGCAAATACGGTTGCTATGGCGACGCCGCGTTCGGTATGGGTTTGTGGATCGAAAAATAATTCCACATGGCGGACATTATCGGCTCGGGCGCGCACGATATAGGCCGTGGTTAAATCGAAGAAATCTTCTTCGGTCAGCAAGACCGCGGCACCGGCATAGTATAAATCGAGGAAGGATTGTAGGTCAGCAAAATCATAGGCCGCGCGTACGGCTTCGACGTCGGCATACGGCAAGGTGACGCCGTTTTTCAGTGCCAGCGCAAACATCATTTCCGGTTCCAGCGAGCCTTCTATGTGCAGATGTAATTCGGCTTTCGGTAAGCCGCGTATGAATTGGTGCAAAGGATTAGTCATGCCAGCTTTCTTGTTGTTGTTCTGAGAGTTGCGGCAGTGTAGGAGGTTTGCTCCAGAGTTGCAATAACTGTGCGGCAATCGCGACCGCGATCACGCCCGGTTCTTTGCCGTCGATGTCGGCCAGACCGACCGGACACACCATCTGTGCTAACTGTGCGGCGGCGATACCTTGTTCGCGCAATCGGTGTTCGAAGCGCGCGCGCTTGGTGCGCGAGCCGATCAGGCCGAACCAAGCGCGGTCGCGGCGGCGCAGAATCTGCTCGCACAGCCGCAGATCAAGCCCATGGTGATGGGTCATGACGAGAAAGCAGGCACCGGCTTCGGCCGCGGCGACCACGCTTTCCGGTGTATCGGTGGCTTCGCACTGTATGTGGGCCGGTAAGTCGGCGGGAAATAATTGGTCGCGCTCATCAATCCAACTGATACGGCACGGTACTTGTTGCAGTACCCGTACCAGTGCCGTACCGACGTGGCCGGCACCGAACAAATACAGGTGGGGGTGGGCGTCGTGGCTATGCTGATAGGTGTGGAGTTGTTCTTGCCATTGCTCGGGCGACCAGCGGTCGACGCGCTCTAAATGGAGGCGAACCGAGCCGCCGCAACACTGGCCAAGGCTAGGCCCGAGCGCGAGGTCGAGCTGCCGTTGGGATTCTTGTTGATTACCCGCTTCGGCTAACCACAGGCGCGCGCACGCGAGCGCCTTCCATTCGAGATGGCCACCGCCTATGGTGTCGTATTGCGTGTTGGCCGTGACCAACATGCGCGTGCCGACCCCGCGCGGAACCGAGCCGCGTACAGCCGCCACGGTGACTAGCACGGCATGGTCGGCCGGTGTGAGCCGGCGCAAGCCGCTCAGCCAATCGATGACTTGCATCATTTGTCTTCTCCAAGATCTTCCTCAGAGCTAAGATAGCACTACCGCAACGTTGCCGTATACGATAGATGTGATGCGCACCATTGCAGCCGCCATATTGAGGGCAGCGCCGCTGTCTTTCAGTGGAGGTAAACTTTTTGGCCCATATAGCCGTCGTACTGAGCGAGGAATTCATCAATCTCTTCCATGCTCGGCTCGCTGGCGATGAGTTCGCTTACGCCATGGCGAAAGTCGACTGCTTGTGGACCGCCGATGAACCACTCACGACGTACCGATTTGTCGGTGATTTCATAGCCGCCGAAACGCAGTGCTTCATGCTCGGCATCAGCGCCATATTCGACGACGCTGTAATTTTCGCTGTTATAAATGAGATTCATTTTTTGCATCCTTTCTGGCTGGAGGAAGAAAAAATTCCTCTGATATACCGGACATGGTGCTTGAAGCAGCGGATTTCAAGTTATCTCACCATCAGATTAATCACAATAGCGGACCAGTTCAGTCTACAAGGAAATAGCGGAATCTGCCAGCAGCAATTGCGCATACGGAGATTGTTGCACAGTAGCGAATATCGCAGTCAGATGCGCATCGCTGGCAATGCCGAGATAAATACGATCTGTACCTTTGCGCAAAATTCGGTTCAGGCTCACGCGCAAGGTGAGATTGCCGATGCAGCAAAAGCAGCCGGGCGCGATGCGCGTCAGCGTTAATTGTTCGGATGGGAGTAACAGGAAGTCGCCGGCTGGTAATCCCTCCAGCAACACGGCACAGCGCTGCGTCGGGCCGTCCAGCGCCGCCGCGATGGCTGCGACGATGGCGCTTTCACGTTCGGCGTAGCTGCCGCCGCTGACTAGCGTCAGCGGCACTGGCGGTTTATTCGCCGCGTTTGGCGTACTTGATCGATTCGACACCGAGCTGTTTCAATTTGCGATACAGATGGGTACGTTCGAGCCCGGTTTTTTCTGCTACGCGCGTCATGCTGCCGCTTTCGCGATGCAAATGGTATTCGAAATAAATGCGTTCGAATGCATCTCTGGCTTCGCGTAAAGGCAAGTCAAATGACAAACTGGCGAATTGACTCGCCGGTGTTGCAGCGGCGGTGGCGCTACTGAATTGCCGGTTTTCAAAGCCGGTGCCGCTCAGCATTGGTGGCACATTGGCATTGCCATGATCGCTGCCAATCACGCGCAAGGCCGGAACGGTTGGACGCTGTGGTTCCTGAGTCCGACTCAAACCTTGCTGTACTGCTTTGAGCAGTTTTTGCAAAGCGATAGGTTTTTCCAGAAAATTGAGCGCGCCGATGCGCGTCGCTTCGACTGCGGTATCGATGGTCGCGTGGCCGGACATCATGATCACCGGCATGGTGAGCAAGCCATCGCGTTGCCATTCTTTGAGCAGAGTCACGCCATCGGTATCGGGCATCCAGATATCGAGTAAGACCAGATCAGGTTTTGCTTCTTGACGGGCGAGGCGCGCTTGTTGTGCATTTTCTGCCAACTGCACGACATGGCCTTCGTCTCCCAAGATTTCCGAGAGTAATTCGCGGATACCCATTTCATCATCTACGACCAGAATATTTGCCATAAAATTAACCCTATTACTGCCCCTATAGTTTTACCTTTTTATACCTGCATTCCTCTGTCGGGAATGTCAGGTGTTTACCTGCGCTGATACTGCATTGACGTCCGGTGCTAACTTTAACAGTAAAATCGCTACTTTTGCACCGTTTGTATCGCTGCGATTTTGAATATCGATTCTTCCGCCATGTTCATCGATGATTTTTTTGACCATTGCCAGCCCTAATCCTGTCCCACGCGGTTTCGAGGTGGCATATGGTTCGAATGCGCGCGCCAGAATTTTGCTGGAAAATCCCGGGCCGTTATCACAGATCATCAAGCGTACTGCCGTTTGTTGGTCGCGCCCTTTGCTACTGTAGCGCACGACCTCGGTACTGACTTCGATGCGTGCGGCGATGTCGGGATTAGTATTGTCCGCCACCGCATCCTGCGCATTTTGCAGCAGATTATGAATCACTTGCCGTAATTGCGTGGCGTCGCCCATCACTTTCGGTAAATTCGCTGCCAGCGAGAGGCGGATGATGTCGCGGTCATCGCCGGCCAAATACAGATGCAGCACTTCGTCGATCAATTCGCCGAGATTGAGTTGTGTCAGCACCGCTGGCGGCGTTTTGGCGTAATCACGGAAGTCATCGACCATGCGTTTCATCGACGAGACTTGATTGACGATAGTGAGCGTGCTCTTGTTGAGAATGGCGACATCGGCCGGACTTAACTTGTCTTGCAATTTCATTTGCAGCCGTTCGGCCGACAATTGTATCGGCGTCAGCGGGTTCTTGATTTCATGAGCCAAGCGGCGCGCCACTTCGCCCCAAGCGATCGAGCGTTGGGCGGAAATAATATTGCTGATATCATCAAACACGATCACGTAGCCATTGCCTGAGCCGACTGGTAAGTGCGAGCCGCGCGCGAGCAGGGTCACACTTTGTTTTTCGTGATCGGGCATAGGGTCGCTCGCTACGGTCTGGTCGGCCTCGGGACGCGGTACCTCGATCTGTTGCTGCCAATGTTGTTCCTGTTCGTTTTTCCCACCGGCCGCCGATTGCGCATGCTGTTCTGAAAAGGCGGTGTCAATGGCGCTGGCAAATTCTTGCATGCCTTTGATGTCGCTCAGTGCTTTGCCGATCTCACTTTCCAGTGGCCGCTGCAGGATGCGTTCGACCGATTCATTGCAGGTGACCAGATGGCCGGCTTGGTCGAGCACCATCACGCCGGCCGACATATTGGCCAGCACCGATTCGAGATAGGCTTTGGCATTTTCGAGTTCGCTGCGGTTTTTTTCGACGGCGGCGCGGGCATCGAATAATTGGCGCGTCATGGTATTGAACGACTGCGTCAGGCTGCCGAGTTCATCACTGCTGGCGACGATGGGACGCGGCGAAAAATTCCCCTCGGTGACCGCCTTCGTCCCTTCGGCCAGCAACAACAGCGGCCGTGCCAGTTCACCTGAAATCAGAAAGGCACTGGTGATGGCAGCGAAAATCGCCAGCAACAGAGTTAAGGTGAGGGTAAAGATATACATAGTCTTGAGACTGCCGCGACCGAGCGAACGGACTTGGTATTCGCTTGAGGCATTGCGCAGCGCTTCGGCATGCAGTGCGATATTCGAGGGTACCGGTTGGATCAGTTGCAGATAATAGGTTTCGCGTTGCAGCGACAATTCGCTGCCATTATCCTGCAACTGAATTACCACGCGCGAGCGCAGGGTGGTTTTCGGTTCCGGTGCCAACACCGGTCGTTGCGCACCGTTGGTGGCGCTGTCGTTGGGACGGTTGCTCGGTGCCACACTCGATTCATCGGTGGCCGCGTAGATGCGCGAATTGTGCGCTTGGCGCAGCATGTCGAGGCTCGGCAGTTCCGGCACCAGGCGATCAAAATTCTGATTGGCGGCGGCAATCAGACGTCCTTTGCTGTTGACGATCGTGGCTTCCTGCACGCCGGCGCGTTCGCGCAAGCGCGACAGTTGTATCGCCCGTGAACCGGAGGGGACGGCCAGTTCGGCGGCCATATCACGCGCCTTGTTCTGTAAATCGGCCAATAAAAAATCGAGCGCGCTCAAGCCGAGGTTTTTGCCGGAATCGAGCGCCGATTCGACTTTGACATCGAACCAGGATTCTATCGATTTCGAGACAAAGGTGACCGACACCACATAAATCACCGTACCCGGCAAAATGCCGACCAGCGCGAACAGCAGCACCAGCCGCGTCATCAGGCGCGAGCCGAATTCGCGGCTGCGATAGCGGCTGAACAAACGCAGTAACAGCGTGGCGATCAGGGCCAGCAAGGCCAGTGCAACGACGGCATTGGCCCCCAGCAGCCAGCCGTAATAGTGTTCGAAGCTGGCTGAATTATCCGATGCGGTGGTCAGCAGGAAGAGCAAAATACTCATCAGTGCGCCGCCAATGATGAGCGCATACCGTAAAAATCGCGTCACTTGTCGTCAGCCTTGAAGGTAAACCGTTTGGTATCCGAAGACAGGCGCCAGTCGCTGTTGTTGAGTGAGGTGATCAGAAAGGTTTTCGGTAAATAACTGAGATCGAGCTTGAGCTTGACGGCGACATTGTAGACTGCTCCCGGGGTCAGGCTGGCTTTGTCGGCGACGATCCAGCGGCGCGGTCGCAGCACCAATGCCAGCGCATCTTCGAGGGAAGAGAAATTTTGCTGTAAACCACTGTTGATGGTGCCGGTGTATTGGCGCGTCCAAGGGTTGTAAGCGATTTTAACGGTTTGAACCGAGCGTATGGTCTTTTCATCCAGCCAGTACCAGCGCGGCCGCGTTAATTCGACTTCGGTGGTGAAGGAGAGTGGGATTTCGCGCGCGATCGCATCGACCAAGCCATGGCTGAGTTCAAACGCAAAGCTGGTGCTGATGCGGTAACCTTCCTCGGTCGTTTCGAGTTTGGCCGAAGTGACTTCGGCGTCGGCGGCGCGCGCGTACGGCACCGCACCGATAGCCAGCGTGGCTATCAGCAGGGTAAGTATCCACAGTCGCAGCGTATCAGTGAGGCGCGAGAACATGCAATCCGAAAATAAAGTCATGGCCGTCAATGATACCGTGCCAAGCCTGCTTTTCGTCAGGTTTACAGCGGCTTTTGGAACAAGGCATAAAACAAACCGTCATGTTCGTTGTTTGCAGAAGACGAATCGGCAAGGGTCGGTAATAACTGGCCCGGTGCCGGCAAACGGATGGCGCTGTGTTTTTGGACAAAGGCAGCCGCTTGCAGTTCGGATTCCTGCGGCCAGATCGAGCACGTCACCATCAGCATCTTGCCACCCGGTGCCAGCATGCGCCATAAATTGTCGAGTATGCGCGACGACAGGGCTGCCAGTTGCGCCGTATCGGTTTTGCGGCGTAACCAACGGCTGTCTGGGTGGCGTCGTACTACGCCCGAAGCGGTGCACGGCACATCCGCAATAATGCGCTCGAACAGGCGCTGATCCCACCAGGTGGAACGGCTGGCATCGCCGGCTTTAACGGCGCAACTGAGCTGCAAGCGCAGCAGATTGTCTTCAATTTTGGCCAAGCGCAAGCTGTCGATGTCGAGTGCCAGCAGTTCTATATCGGCCAGTTCCAGCAAATGGCAGGTCTTGCCACCCGGAGCGGCGCAGGCATCGAGTACGCGCATGCCATCGGCCAGATCGAGCAGGGGCCCAGCAAGTTGCGCTGCAGCATCTTGTACTGAAACCAAGCCATCAGCAAAACCGGGAATCTGGGCGACCGGCAAGGCTTTGCCTAATCGAATCGCATTCGGTCCAATTTGACTGGCAGCAATTTGCTCTTGGTCTAACATGGCCAAATAAGCGCCGCAGTTGCTGCGCCGCTGGTTGACGCGCAGGGTCAACGGCGGCGCATGATTGGCCGTCGTCAAGATGGCTTGCCAGTCGCTCGGATAGGCAGTTTTAGTTTGATCTACCCACCATTGTGGGTAATTCCACAGTGCTGCCGGTTGTTTCATCACCAGTTTGAGCAACTCATCTTTTTCGCGTAAAAATCGGCGTAATACGGCATTGACCATGCCTTTGGCAAACACCATGTGCGGGCTGGCGGTGGCGGCGGTGACGGCTTGATCGACCACGACAAAGTCTTCATACGGCGCGGCCGTGCCATCCTCGGCATTCACTAAGAGTGTCAGCGAGCAACAGAGTAAGCTGTATAACATGGCCGGTTCCGGCTCTTTGTTGGTCATGCTTTTGAGCAGGGCATCGACGCGTCCTACTTGGCGCATGGTACGGTAAGAAATATCCTGGATTGCCCCGCGAGCCTGTGGCGTAGCCTGGGTCTGGGCAAATACTTTCGCCAGCGCCTGTGGCAAGGCCATACCTTCGAGAACACTGGCGACCGCTTGCGCGGCACCGCTGAGGCTGAATGCCAATGAGTCGGTCTTGAGTTCCGAGAGCGGCGCTTCGATGACAGCGGGTCGAAGGGCGGGTTTGGTCAAGACAGGTTTTCCAAGGATTTTTCTGGTTTTTTCTTGCATATGAAATGTTTTCAGGCCCGGCTAGGCCGGGCTATCTGTGATCCGGTCTCGGACCGGAATACGGTAAGGCGCTTCGAGTGCTGCTGCTTTTATTGAGACAAAGTGCGTGGCGTGCTGTTCGAGCAGGCTGCGCAGCGGCTCAGGGAAGCCGGCTGCGAGCAGACATACATGCCAACATTGCAGGTGGTTCAGGCTTGCTTGTCAGTGTAACAGTCATCTTAGGCTTTTCACCAGTGATGGTGATGCTTTATCGTCACACAATGACACTGTATCAGGCTTCTGGCTGCATCAAGGGGGAAATTTGTTGTACTTCAAGCCATGTACGCAGATCGTCAAAGACCGGAGTGGGATCGAGCTCGTTGAAGATTTCATGATAAAAACCTGCATAGAAATGCGTGCTCAGGTAGGCATTGCCAGCGGCGGCGGCAAAGCGCCGACTACCCTCAGGGTCGACCAGATGGTCATCGACGGCCGCCAGCAGCAGGGTTGGCAAGTGTAATGTGGCGGCTTTTTGTTGTGTATAGGCAATTGCTGAAATCATGGCATTGAGCAAGCGTGCGCTGATACGCGGATGGACCAGCGGGTCGTTGCGGTAGGCATAAATGACTTCGG
The DNA here is from genome assembly GCF_034347425.1 of Undibacterium sp. CCC3.4. Taxonomy (GTDB): domain Bacteria; phylum Pseudomonadota; class Gammaproteobacteria; order Burkholderiales; family Burkholderiaceae_D; genus Undibacterium. Next base: position 1,188,742 of record NZ_CP133779.1, on the reverse strand, counting down.
CATCATGCGACAGATAGCGCGTGTTGAGTCCATTGGCCAGACCTAGCGAAGGACACAGCAGGCTGGCAATGCGCAGTAAGCCGCGTTGCACCCCCGACATATGCAAAGCCAGTGCCGGTGAAGATAGGATCAAGGCACGTAGTGGTGCTGTTTCAGCCAAGGCAAACCGTGCCGCGAACAAGCCACCCATGCTGTGGCCGAACAAAATAGGCGCGCAGGCAAGATCGACGCTGAAATCCTTGATTACCAATTCGGCATCGCGCAACATTGCTTCATCGTCCGGCACATTGCCGGAGGACCCGCTCGATTTGCCATGCCCGCGCATATCGTAGGTACGGACGGTAAAGCCGAGCGCATTGAAAAAGCGTGCGACGTGGGCATAGCGGCCGCAGTGTTCGCCCAAGCCGTGCATGATCACGACGCCTTCTTTACGCCACACCGCATCGTCCGGCAGCGGCCAGTCACGGATGAACAGACGCGTCCCGTCCGGGGTGTGCAGTTCGGTTTCAGTGGTGTGGTCGATATGTGCGCTCACGCGTCACACCCCCCACATGACTTCGCGTTGCATTTTGTTCGCTGCGTGCAACATCTCGAGCACCGGGTACACGCGCGTGGCAAAGCTGATCGCTTCCGGCTTGACATGTTCGTGGTCGTCGCCGTTGTCGTTCGGGTGGGCATTGATGTCGCGGCTGACCTCGTCGGAGACTGGATGAGCCTTGCTGTCGGCGACCGCCGCTTCGATTTTTTCTATGGCATGTGGCAATTCTGCCGGTGTAATAATGCCGCGGTCGACATCCTTTTGCAGTAATTCCAGAATACGCCGCGCGTGTTCTTTATACATGGTGATCTCGGTGGCTGCTTTTGATTTAAATGTGATCAGCATGGTCAGGTTCCTTGAAGGTAGTATTGGGACATCCGGATCAGCGGTGACCGTACTGGCCGGGATGTTGCTTACCTTTAATCCTATCATAAGGGCGTGCCAATTATTAGCCACCTGACACGATTTTCTGCGCACTTTTTGCGGTTTACTCGAGGACTAAGGAAGTCATGAAGGTATCGACCACTTCCGGCGTGACTTTCTTCGGCGGACCGAGAATGATTAATTGATAGACCCATTGTCCGTGGGCAATAAAACGTGCTGCCATGAAGACCGGCGTACCGTTTTGCAAGCTACCAATAATTTCGAGTACGCCGTTGGGGCCGCCACTGTCTTTCGTCACCGTGCCGTGGATATTCTTGATCATGCCTTGGCGCATAGCCGCCAAGACTAGCCCGCCATCATCGCGATTATTTAATTCCACGCTGCCCACAGCGAAGCTGACTTGGCCCGCTTCGGCGGCAGTCATATGCATGGTCAGTGTTTGATCGGCTAATTTGACGGATTCGGAGAAAGCCAGCGCTTTGGCGGGCATTAAAATTCGCAACGGTGCCTTGCTGTCGCGCACTTCGCGCCAATCGAAACGTGGACTGCAGGCGCTGAATACGAGCAAGGAAATGAAAATTGACACGAGGCCAAGGAATCTGACAGGGGAGCGGGGAGGCATGGCATTCCAATGAGAGGTGGGCTTAGACTTAGTGAGGCGCTGATGCCTGGACGCGCCTTAAGGCCAGCGCTACCCCGACACATAATAGTAATACGCCAGCGCAAATTGGGGGGGGTGGCAGAGTTTGTCGCAGAATAAAGGTGTAGCTCAAGGCGGCCAGAGTTTCGAAGACGATCAATTGACCGCTCAGGCTGGCCGGGAGCGTATGGCTGGCATGGTTCCATAGCAAAGTGCCAAGCCAAGAGGCGAAAAAACCAAGCACCAGCATGAGGCTGATGAATTGTACGCCTTGGTCTCCGAGTGGGAAGTTGGCGGGAAGCGTGCCGGCTTGCTTGAGAATCAAGCCATAAATGGCAAAGCCTAGCAGGGCCAGCGGCAGGGTACACAAGCCCTGCGCAGTGGCCCAAGTGCTGGAAGCCAGCGCCGTATTGGCTTTCAAGTGGCGGCTGTTCATGAGCGGATACCAAGTCCAGGCCGCTACGGCCAGCAGCGCCAGCGCCGTGCCTTGCCAATAATCAGCGTAAGAATGCGGAGCTGATGGGTGCGCAAATTCTGCCACATTGACCAGCATGAGGCCGCAGAAGATCAAGCTCAAGGGCCACGCCAACTGTTTCCAAGGAGTAGGCTGGCCATGGTCGGCACCGAGCAAATTGGCGCTGATGGCGATGACTACCGGTAAAGTGCCGATGAGCATAGTCGGGATCGGCGCGCCTATCAGTTGAATCGCACTGGCCAAGGCGGCGTAATAAATCATATTGCCGACCAAGGACAAGCGCAAGGCACAGTACCAGTCGGCACGGCGCAAGCGGCGCAGACGACGGAAATCGAAGGCGGCTGGCAAGATGGCAATGAGGCCGAAGGCCAAGTAGCGTCCGAACGACAGGATGACCCCAGAATAATCAGGCAGCAAGACAGGCGTGATGAACACCAAGCCCCACAGCAAGCCGGCACCGATGGCTGCGAGCAAGCCGCTGAGTTGGGAGGCGGAACGGGGCATGGCTAGGGGCGGTGAGGGTTGATCAGGCTGACATCATACGCGCTCTTGGCAGTGGACTCTTACTAAGAATAAGCTTATCAAAAATCTGACTAGGGTTTGAAACCCCGGCCTTCAGAGGCTGTCGCAAAAGGGTATTGAGTCGGTATCATTACCCTGACTGGTGGCCACGTCATTCCTGCGCGCTTTTGGCAGGAACCCAGAGGCGTTCGTGGTTAACTGAAAATGCCAGATATTATAGTGTTTTCAGCGCTGAAAACGACACTGGGTTCCCGCCAAAAGCATGCGGGAATGACGAGGCTGTGGCATGCGGGAATGACGAGGTATGCGGTGTTTCAGGTGTAAAAAACGTCCATCAGGCTTTTGCGACAGCCTCTTTTGGCCGGTGAGCGACGAAGGAGCGACGCGATGGGAGGGGATGCAAACCCCTTCCAGAGTCTTTTCCATCGTCGCTTGCGACGATCCATTAACTTGTTTAAACATATCAGGTTTGACGCCACAGCGACGGACTGGGTTATCATGGACACGCGCCTGCACTTGTCGGTGCCGCGCGCCCTTGCCTCTTTTTGAACTGGTGCCGCCATGTCGTTTCGCTTTGTCTTGTTGATTACCATTTCCCTATTCGCCATCGCCGGCTGTGACCGCCTGGGTTTGGCCGATCCGGCCCGCGACGCGGCGTCAAAAGAAGCCGATGCTCGCGCCACCGGCAGCGCTTGCCGCCATGCCGGACGGGCGATTGAAGATTGCTATGCCTTGAACCCCGAAGCAGCGCGGGCAGCGATTTATGCCGGTTGGAAAGAAATGAACGATTACATGCGCGAAAACAAAATTGAAAATGTAAAACCTGAAATCGCCCGCTCCGAAGTACCGGCCGCCGCCGCCGAGGCGGATAGTTCAGCGGAATCGGAATCGGCGTCGGCATCTGCATCCGCTACAGCCAAAAGCAAGAAATAAAGCTGACTATGCAAATACGCGGGATGCAAGCGTCTGACTTGGCTGCGGTCTATGCGCTGCAAGCCAGCGTCTACCGCGGCGCTATGGTCGAAGCTTTGGAATTGTTGCAGCAACGCTTGCAACTGGCCCCTGCCACGGCGTGGGTGGCCTGCGATGGCTCGGCAGTACACGGCTATTTGATGGGATATGCCAGCGTGTGTGGCAACATTGCCAGATTGGCGACGCCATTTTGTCTGGCTGAACTGCCCGATGCCTTGTATTTACACGATTTGGCGGTTGCTCCGGCGCAGTCTGGTCGTGGTGTGGGACGGGCACTGGCACAGCACGGTATTGCTTATGCGCAAGACTGCGGACTCGCGCATGTGTGCCTGGTATCGGTGCAAGGCACGACGCGGTTTTGGGAAAGTCTGGGATTTCAACGCCGGCTGGAACTCAGTCCGGAACAGCAGTCTTGCCTTGACAGTTACGCCGGCCCGGCTTGGTATTACCAGCAGCAAAGCCCGGGCCGACCCTGAGCTTTGCTTAATCTGCGGCTTTGCTGGCTTCCGGGCTTTTGGCACTTTTAGTTTTCTGATACACGATTTTCTTTTCGCCACCCTCGCAGACACCCACCACCCTCAGCTTGGTTTCGGTGTTTTTATCGATGACCTTGAGTGAATAATTCTTGACGTCTTTGTGCTCGAGTTTCATATCGATTTTCTCGATGATGGTGTCGCATGGGGTGACGGCAGCCCAGACGGAGGCGCTGCAAAGCATCAAACCCATTCCCAAATACTGTACTAAAACGCGATTGTTCATTGGATGATTTCCTTATCGACAGGTGGTTTGTTGCTGTTATGAAGAAATTCGTTCTCGCGATGTTTGCCGATACGAAGCCAGGGTAATGCTTAAAAGAAATAATCAATTGCCTTCGTTCATGGTATTTTCGTCTTGATTAGGATAAATTGTCCTCCGGAAATATCCTATCATTCCACAAACTTTATAATTTACGCAATGATAATGATTGCTGCAAAGAAGTGTTTGTGGCTATTTTCACCTTTTTTATCATTTCAATCGATGGGCGCAGATTTTTTTCTATGAAATTGTCCGGATTACATACCAGCAGAATTGCCAAAGCACTCGCAGTCGGTTTAGTGGTCGCCATTGCTTTGGCCGCCGCAGCGTTTGTGTGGACCTTGCGCACCCAGGAAATTCATAAATGGGAAAAACAGACCGAAGTATTCAGCATCGTGTTGGCCGAAAATACCAGTCAGCAAATGGATTTTGCCTATACGGCATTGGAGAATATTTCGGAGCGGATACAGGATCGCTGGAGCGTCAATGAAAAGTATTTGATCGAGCAACTGTCAACGACGGAGTTTCACCAATTTCTGACAGAGAAGGTCGCGCTGTTTCCCGCCATAGAAGTGATTTCTGTGCTTGATGCCGATGGCAATGTGATCAATACCTCGCGCAGTTTTCCTGGCCCTGACTACAATCTGGCCGACCGCGACTATTTTCAGGCGCAACGCGACCGCCCTTCACAGGGGGTCTATCTTGGTAAGCCGGTGCGCAGCAAAACCACCGGCGATTGGATATTTTTCCTCAGTCACCGCCTCACCGGCAGCGACGGCGAATTCCTTGGTGTCGTGACACTCGGTATGTCCCCCAACTTTTACGCTGATTTTTTTAAAAAACTCAGCGTCGACAGCCACGCTTCGGTGAGTTTGCTACGTGCCGATTTCACCTATCTGGCACGCTGGCCAGAAAATGACAGTGTGATGGGAAAGAAAGATTTGACGGGCAGCAGTTTTCATTTGATTGAGGACTTACAAAAAAAATCGGGCATCGTCATTGCACCGGCGGAAAAAACTGCTGGACGTGGGCGCATTCCAGCGCGCATGTCAGCCATACAATCGCTGGATAAATATCCTTTGATCATCAACCTCAGTGTCGATGAAGAGCTGTATCTGGCTGACTGGCTGCAAATCAGCATCGCCATCGCGATTGTTTCTTCGGCGGCGATTGCCGCCGTGATCGCTGCGTTTCGTGTGCTGATTCAATTATTTTTGCAACGTGAGAGCGATATGCAGGTGATGGTCGCACTCAAGAGCGATGCCGATGTCATTAATCGTAATCAGACCGGATTACTGCAAAGTTTGACTGAGCAGCAAAAAGTCTCGAAAGAATCGTCAGATCGTTTGCAAGCGATTTTTCAAAACGCGGCCGATGGCATCATCATGATTGATGCCGACGGCACGGTTGATGCCATCAATCCGGCAGCGGTGGCGATTTATGGCTATCCTGCCATGGAAGTAGTGGGAAAAAGCAATCATCTGTTTTCCGTCTCGGGGCAACCGGCCTTGCTCGAGCTGGCGATGGCGCAGCCAGTATTTCGAGAAACCGGTCGACTGCGGCTGGAGATAGAAAGCGTGCGCAAAGATGGCGGCCTGTTTCCGGCCGATTTTGCGATCAGTGAATATTATTTGGCTGGCAAACGACAGTTGATCATCATTGTGCGCGATATTTCGGAACGTCGGAAAATTGAAAAAATGAAAAATGAATTCATTTCCACCGTCAGCCATGAATTGCGCACACCATTAACCTCGATCCGTGGCGCGCTGGGATTATTAGCGGGCGGCGCGATGGGAGATTTACCTGAGAAAATCAAACCCTTGTTATTGATGGCGCACAAAAACTGCTTGAGCTTGACGCGCTTGATCAATGATTTACTCGATATTCAAAAAATCGAAGCTGGGAAAATGGATTTTTCTATTGAACGACTCAATGTAAGTGCCTTGCTACACATTGCCCAACAAAGCAATTTCAGTGTTGCTCAAGCGCTGGCTGTGCATTTGACGATAGAGGAAGATGCGGCATACGTAGCGTCTCTTGAGGTTGCCGTCGACAATGGCCGCTTTGCGCAAGTGATGGCGAATTTGATTTCCAATGCCTGCAAATATACGCCGGCCGGCGGCGTGGTGCGACTGGTCGTGACTTGCCCCACGCCGACGATGGTGCGCGTAGCCGTGATCGATCAAGGCAGTGGTGTGCCGGAAAGTTTCCGCGATCGTATCTTCGAAAAATTTTCTCAAGCCGATTCTTCCGATACCCGCGCCAGAGGCGGCACCGGCTTGGGTCTGGCGATTTCCAAAGTATTGATACAACAAATGCATGGCGATATAGGCTATTGGAACCAAGCGGCCGAACTCGGTGGTGGGGCGGTGTTTTACGTCGATTTGCCGATTGCTCTAAAGTAAGGCTAGATCGCGTGCCTTGACGTTGTCGAACACGCGACTCAATTGCTGCTCATTGAGCCCGTACAGACGGGCGAACAAACCAGCCAGCACGGCGCGATACTCATTGAGTACCGGATAGTCGCGATTTTGAAACAGTTGTCCCGGTGTCAGGGCGATCTGCTCTCCGGCAATTTTGCCACCGCGCACCGCGCCACCGAGCACCCAATACACACTGCCATGACCGTGATCGGTTCCGCGTTTGCCATTTTCGCGGAAAGTGCGACCGAATTCGCTGATCACCACCACCGTGGTGTCGCGCCACGCCGCGCCCATTTCTTCCCGATAGGCGGCCAAGCCACGGCCGAACTCCTCAAATTTATTTGCCAGCATGCCTTGCGCGCCGCCTTGATCGACGTGGGTATCCCAGCCGCCGACATCGATGAAGCCGAGCGGATACTTATCGCGCATCAATTTGGCGACACGCTGTGCTTCCAATGCAAAACCCTTGCTACTGATGGCAGCGCGACTGGCGGCACCCATTTCTTGTTGCATTTCTGTGGCGATATCTTGGCGCACCGAAAAACCTTCCTGTACTGGTTGTGCCAGCGTGGTTTTGCGGTACATCTGTTCGATGATTTGACTTTGGCGTGGTTCCATCTGCACTTTCGACAGATTTTTCAGCGAGGTATTGCCGACTCGCGCGCTGCCTTGCATGGCCAAGGGCAATTGGTCGGTGAATGCCATGGTCGGCACGTTCTTGTTTTCGTTCAACACCGCAGCGAGCCGATTCATGAAGCCGGAATGAAAATCGCGGCGGCCGCTGAGCGGCTGGCCCAGTTCTATGCTGTCTTGGGTTTCAAAGTGACTACGGCTCAGGTCATCCGTACCGGCAAAGGGAATAAAGGCCAACTCGCCGCTGCCGAACCAAGGATATAAACTGTTGCGCAAGGCCGGATGCAAACCCCAGTCGGCCGTCAGCGGCAAGGCTGCGCGCGGATCCGGACCCGGGCGGGCAATGGCAATATTGGGGCGCGATTCATAATAGTAGTTGCTGGCGGTCGGCACCAACAAGTGGCAGGCATCGTAGCCGCCGCGTAAAAACACCAACAACAATTTTTGTTCACTGGCGGGGGCGGCCATGACGCTGCCACTCCAAGTCAAGGGCGACAGCGCCGACAAGGCCAGCAAACGACTCAAAGCGAGACGACGATTCATGCAGCTTCTCCAAAAAACCGGCCGGTGCCGGTAGCAACGATAGTCATATCAGCGGCGCATCATTTCCGGCGCCGCCAGAAAGAACACATTCCACTCATTTTTTGCGCCAGCTTGCTGCAAAGCTTGACGACTCTCGACGCTGAAGCTTTGACTCCAGCTTTGCGCATACGCTGAGCCGAGCAAGGCCGGTGCTGGCGGTTTATCACTTGGCCGCGGCAAATCGGGCGGATAAAACAGCGCCGGCGTGCCACTCCCTATGCTGCGGGCGATATCAAAACGTTGCGCCAACTGACCCGGGCTGGCCCACGCGCTTTCTGTCATCAAATAGCCGTCGGGAGTCTGATGGCCATTGAATGGCTGGCCCATCTGGTTGAGCCAGTTCAGTACCGGGCCGGGATTGACGATGTTGTTGCCATCGTAAGCCAGGCGCACCGCGCCAACGGCGTAATGGAGCGGGTCTTTGAATTTATGTCCGAGTGAAGCATGAAATTCCGGCGCATCAAACATGACCCGCAAGGTGGCGGGAATACTGCCGTCGCTGGCGAGAAAACTGCGTGCCATGGCATTGACCAGTGCCTCCGTGGGCGTATCGGAAACGAAATACGTGGCTAATTGCAGGCTGATGAAATGCGCTGTGGCAGGCTGGCGGCAGAGCAAATTGATGATGTCTTCGATTTCAGGTAGTCCGCGTCCAGCGATGGTTTGCCCGAGAATATGTTTGTCGCCGAAATCATGGCGTTGTGGATTGAATTCAAACAAAGCCTGACGCACATAAAATGGTTTGAGTTCAGGTCGCATCTTCGGTGTATCGCGGCTGACATTGATGGCCAAACCGGTCAGCGCGCGCGCTAATTCCTGGATATCGTGTTGGCTGTAGCCACTGTTGACCCCCATGGTGTGCAATTCCAGCAACTCGCGGGCATAATTTTCATTGATGCGTTGCGAAGCATTGAATTCATTGTCGAGATAGCGCAGCATGGCTGGGTGATACATCGTGGCGCGCAGTAAATCGTGAAAATTGCCCAAGGCGAAAGGGCGAATCGCGCTTTCTTCGAAATCGCCTAACATGGCGCGCAAATTATGCTTGCCGCTGTGGATATTGAAGTGATTCATCCAAAACCACGTCATTTGCTCTTGTAACTGCGCGCTCGAATACACTTCGCGCAACACACTGCGGCTGGCCGCTTCGCGCGCGAGTCGGTTCAATTCTTGTTGGTAGGCTTTGCGCAAACCATCATCAATACCTTTCTGGGCATCGGCCGCCGTCTTTTGCACCTCGAGTTCGCGCATCATCGTCTCGAAGGGTTTTTGGCTGATGCTCAGGGCATTGATTTGTGCTTGTATTGCATCCGGTACGATGCTATTGCGAGCGCGCAATTGCAGATCGAGATAGCGATCCATGCCCAGTGCTTGCATTTGCGCCGCCGAGGAGGCATTGGCACCCCAGCTCAAACGGTTGAGCAATAAGCGCGCATCGGTATGTTGTTTGTCAAATACATAAGCGATCGGCGGCAAGGCTGCTGCGCCCCGTGTTGGCAGCACTGGAATCGAGTTAGACCGTGGTGCTGTGCTGCAGGCACTGAGCAGTCCAACCAAGATCAGCAGGGGCAGGCGACGACGCAGGGTGGGGCGGTGTGGCATAGGGAGCGCTTCCTTGGTATACATTGTCCTATGGATACAACGGGATGGGCGCAGTTTGGATGACCGGCAGCTCGGCCTGAGTGCATTTGTTTTGTAACAAAGTACGCGCGTATGCTATCCGCGCGTCCCTCAATCAGCTGAGGTCGTCGACCTCGTCCGCGCTCTCGAGCGGCGAGGCAGCGCTTTGCTCGCTGTCAAAGTAGCCGGAGGACAGGTTGTTGTCGGTATTCGCCAATGGTGCGGCGGCATTGCCCAGACCAGATGCAGAATTGCCTCCCATCATATGACTGATGCCCTGATACAAAAATGCTCCGGCGGCCACTGAAGCGGCCGTCGCGGCAACGGTGCCGAGCATGCTGCCGCCATTGCCGGAAAAAAATCCGCCTGCGGCTGGTGCGGCTTGTGAATAGACGGGTGGTGCGGCGCTTGTGTTGTAGCTGGCATTCATCGCTGGCAGTGGCGCACCGCTGACCGCTGTTGCCATGGCAGGGGCCAAGGGCCGCGCATGGGAACTGTTGCCCCAATCGCTGGCGGCAGGGTCGAGAAAGGCAGTGCCAGCGCTGCTGGCAGCACTGCTAAGCGTCGCCACCAAGGCGGTTTGCGCGCGCAGTTCAGCTTGTACCGCAGCCAACTGCTGGCCGGCTTGTGCCACCGCTTGATCCAGCAAGAGCGCGCGTTGCACCAGCAAATAAGCGGCATCCGGCTGCCGGTTGACGGCGGCATTGATCATGTCTTGGGCTTGGCCATCCTTGTGAACACCCTGTACCTGTACCAGTTGATCTAAAAAATTTTGCAATACCTGAATTTCTTGCGGTGACATAGGGAGTCCTTGGTGGAAGAAGTGGGCCGGCAATCGCCGCGACAGGCGCGCAAGCGATTGTCGACTATTTGGGGATGTAGCAACAAATTTCAATGCTTGCCGAGTACGCGCCGATATTGAATCGCTTCGGCAATATGCGCGGCGTTAATCTGCTCCAGCCCTGCCAGATCGGCAATAGTACGTGCCACTTTGAGCACGCGGTGACTAGCCCGGGCCGACCAATGGAATTGACTGATAGCTTGTTGCAACAAAGCCATTCCAGCAGCGTTCGCTTGGCATAGTTGATCGATCTCACGGTTATCGAGAAATTGGTTAGCCTTGCCTTGCCGCTGTATTTGCCGTGTATAAGCCGCCGCCACCCGCTGCGCCATGGTCGCGCTGCTCTCGCTGGCAGCGGCCGTGAGCAGGTCGGCCGGGGCGACCGCGGCTACCTCGATTTGCAAATCGATGCGATCTAATAAGGGGCCGGAGATTTTACTTTGGTAACGCGCAATATTCTGCGGCGTGCAACGGCATTGCCCATTCGGATCGCCAAAATAGCCACAGGGACAGGGATTCATGGCCGCCAATAATTGAAAGCGCGCGGGAAATTCGGCATGCATCGCGGCTCGCGCGATGCTGACATGCCCGGTTTCCAGCGGTTGGCGTAGCACTTCGAGCACGCGCCGGCCGAATTCGGGCAATTCATCGAGAAACAAGATGCCGTGGTGAGCCAAGGAAATTTCACCGGGGCGCGGGTTGCTACCGCCGCCGACCAGGGCGGCTGCCGAGGCGGTATGGTGCGGGGCGCGAAACGGCCGTACTTTCCAATTAGCAAGCGTGAAGCCCGTGCTCAAGGATTGCAGCGCCGCGGTTTCGATTGCTTCGGTCTCGCTCATGGCTGGCAAAATGCCGGGAATACGCGTGGCGAGCATGGTTTTGCCGCTGCCGGGCGGGCCGCACATCAACAGCGCATGGCGGCCGGCGGCCGCGACCTCGCAGGCGCGCTTGGCCCCGAGTTGGGCTTTGATATCGGAAAAATCGGGGTAATGCGGTGCTTGTGTTTGTGGCGATGCAACATGTCGTTGCAGCCGCGGCGCTTTTTCGTCGGCGGCAAAATGTGCGCAAACTTGCAATAAAGAATCGGCTGGGTAAATCGCCGCTGCCGCCACCAGCGCGGCTTCATCGGCATTCGCGCGCGGCAGTATCAAGGCGGCCGCCGCACCACTGCCGCGCCAAATCGCACTCGTCATTGCCAGCGCCCCGCGGATCGGCCGCAGCGCGCCGGAGAGCGATAATTCACCGGCAAATTCGTAGCGCGCCAAGCCGCCGGCCGGAATTTGTTCGGAAGCGGCCAAAATGCCGAGCGCAATAGGGAGGTCGAAGCGGCCCGATTCTTTGGGTAAATCGGCCGGGGCCAAATTAACCGTGATGCGCTTGGCGGGAAAATCGAAACGCGCCGTCTGCAGCGCCGCTCGGACACGGTCTTTGGCTTCCTTGACTTCGGTCTCGGGCAGTCCGACGATGGTAAACGCCGGGATACCGTTGGCCAGATGCACCTCCACCGTTACCTGTGGGGCATCAATACCATGCAGAGCGCGACTTTTGAGTACCGCGAGCGACATGGCTGAATCACTCAGCTAAGCGCGGCCGGGCTTTCCAGAGCGGCCACGCGTGCTTCGAGCGCTTCGAGGCGAGCGCGGGTGCGCGCTAACACTTGCGCCTGGATATCAAATTCTTCCCGGGTGACCAAGTCGAGCTTGGAAAAACCTTGCGACATCAGAGCTTTGACGTTTTTCTCAATGTCCTTTGCCGGCGAATTTTCCAGCGCTTCGCTGAATTTGGCGTGTATATCGCCAAAGAAATTTTGCTTATTCATGGCATTCCATTAAATTATGTTGTATTTTTAACTTCGCACCAGTTATGTGCGAAAAATTGTGTTGCGCGATCTGGATCTCACTACACGCTTTAACTTGGTGCAAAACGGCGGTATTCAAGCGCTTGATTGACGGTTCACCGCGCCCAAGCGGAAATGATAACGCAAACCGGCGACGCTGCCCACCTTCATTCCCAAATGGCTGGCGAGCCATCGTCATGGGCAAACAGGGAGGCGGTTGTTTTAAATCAAACAAGCAGACCTTACTAGGGATGCAACATTGCAGGATGCGGCAGCAGGCTGGCACGACTCCTGCTAATACGAAGCTAACAGATGGTTTTTATTTAGGGTTCATTTCCCATATCGCTGCGGATGATCTTCCAGCGCTGTGATCAGGTTGTCGATGAAGTGGGTTCGATTCTTTGCATATTTATAATTTCTTTACAAAAACATTAGGGGAAACGCAATGAAACAATTAATACTCGCCGCCGCAGTTGCTGCAACATTGTTCAGTGGTTTGGTACAGGCAGAAGAAGCCGCCAAGCCTGATAACGAAGTGACTTTCAATGCTGGTTTGGCCAGTGAATACCGTTACCGTGGTATTGCCCAAACGCGTTTTGACCCTGCCCTGCAAGGTGGTGCCGATTACACTCACAATCCTAGCGGCTTTTACGCCGGTACCTGGTTGTCGACCATCAAATGGACCAAAGATGCCGGCGGTAGCGGCGACGTCGAAGTTGATCTGTATGCCGGTAAACGTGGCGAAATCGTTAAAGATGTCAGCTATGACGTCGGCGTGTTGACCTATGTGTATCCATCGAATGGTTTGGGTAATGTTGCCGGTTTCGCTAATGCCAACACCACGGAAATCTACGGCCAGCTTGGCTATGGTCCGGTGTATGCCAAGTATTCGAGCTCGGTCACGAATTTGTTCGGCACACCGGACAGCAAAAACAGCGGCTACCTTGATCTTGGTGCCAACATCGAATTGCCTGATACCTATACTTTGAATCTGCATCTTGGTCGTCAAATGATCAAGAACAGCTCGGCGTTTTCTTACAATGACTGGAAAGTTGGCGTGACCAAGGAATTCTTCGGCGTCGCTTTCAGCTTGGCCGCTCTTGGTACGAATGCCGATAAAAACCTGTACAAGACACCGGCCGGTAAATTCACCGGCAAAACCAGCTTAGTGCTGACTGCTGTTAAAACTTTCTGAGCGATCGAGGATAAGATGAAACTCATTACCGCCATTATCAAACCGTTCAAACTCGACGAGGTGCGTGAAGCCTTGTCCGAAATGGGCGTACAAGGGATCACTGTCACCGAAGTCAAAGGCTTCGGTCGTCAGAAAGGTCACACTGAGTTGTATCGCGGCGCCGAATACGTGGTCGATTTTTTGCCGAAAACAAAAATTGAAGCGGCGGTTGATGACTCCATCGTTGATCGTGCCATTGAGGCGATCGAAACAGCAGCGCGTACTGGCAAAATCGGCGACGGCAAAATTTTCGTCTACGACTTGCAACAGGTAGTGCGCATACGTACCGGTGAAACTGGCAACGACGCACTCTGATCCGCACACTAGGGAATTCACAATGAAAAATATTTTCAAACACATGCTGGCGGCGGGTGCGATGTTCGCAGCCTTGGGCATGAGCGCGCAAGTTCAGGCTGACGATACCGCACCGAAGGCCGATGCGGTTGCCGCATCGGTGACGGCGGTCAGCGCAGCGGCAGCACCGGCCGTGGCCGTGGCAGCTGCGCCGGCTTCGAGTGCAGTTGCACCAGCCGCACCGGCTGCTGTGGTCGACGCCGTAGCGGCCTCGGCAGTGGTGGCACCGGTGGCGAATAAGGGCGATACCGCCTGGATGTTGGTTTCGACCCTGCTCGTCATCCTGATGACGATCCCTGGTCTGGCCTTGTTCTACGGTGGTTTGGTACGCTCCAAAAATATGTTATCCATCCTCATGCAGGTGTTCATGATTTTTGCGGTCATCATCGTGCTCTGGTGTCTGTACGGCTATTCCTTGGCCTTCACCGAAGGGAATGCCTTCATCGGTTCGTTTGACCGTGTGTTTCTTAACGGTATATGGGATCCGGCCAAGGCGACCTTCAGCACTGCGGCAACTTTCAGCAAAGGCGTGGTCATTCCTGAGTTCGTCTATGTGGTGTTCCAAGCGACATTTGCGGCCATCACTTGCGGTTTGATTATCGGTGCCTTCGCTGAACGTGCCAAGTTCACTGCAGTGTTGTTGTTCGTGGTCTTGTGGTTCACCTTCAGCTACTTGCCGATCGCCCATATGGTCTGGTTCTGGACTGGCCCTGATGCAATCAAAGATGCGGCATCGGCAGCGACGGAGTTGGTCAAAGGCGGCTTCCTGCAACAAAAAGGCGCACTCGATTTCGCCGGTGGTACGGTCGTGCATATCAATGCCGCCGTGGCTGGTTTGGTCGGCGCGATCATGATAGGCAAACGTATCGGTTACGGTAAAGAAGCCATGGCACCACACTCGTTGACGATGACGATGATCGGTGCATCCTTGTTGTGGGTAGGTTGGTTCGGTTTCAATGCCGGTTCGGCACTCGAAGCCGGTGACATCGCTGCTTTGGCCTTCGTGAATACTTTGCTCGCTACCGCTGCTGCAACCGTATCGTGGGTGTTTGGTGAGTGGATGTCGAAAGGCAAGCCATCGATGTTGGGCGGTGCTTCCGGCGCGGTTGCCGGTCTGGTCGCCATCACACCGGCTTGCGGTTATGTCGGTCCTATGGGTGCCTTGATCATGGGCTTGTTGGTCGGTATCGTTTGCCTGTGGGGCGTGAATGGTCTCAAACGCTTGATCGGTGCCGATGATTCGCTCGATGTCTTCGGTGTACATGGCGTCGGCGGTATCTTCGGTGCCTTGTTGACTGGTGTGTTTGCTTCCCCGGCACTCGGTGGTCAAGGCATCATGGATTATGTCGCTAACAAAATGTCGGCTGATCCGTATTCGATCTTTGAACAAGTCAAGATTCAAGCAACAGCGGTTGGTACCACGGTGATCTGGTCAGCCATTGTTTCTGTGATCGCCTTTAAGCTCGTCGATGTCTTGGTCGGCTTGCGTGTACCGGAAGATGAAGAGCGCGAAGGCCTCGACATCACCAGCCACGGTGAATCGGCCTATCATTCTTGATCAAAAATCTGACTAGGGTTTGAAACCTCGGCCTTCAGGCCGGTGAGCGACGAAGGAGCGACGCGATGGGAGGGGATACAAACCCCTTCCAGAGTCTTTTCCATCGTCGCTTGCGACGATCCATTAAGTTGTTCGCTAAAGAATTGCAAGAGTAAGTCTCGTATCCTCAGTGGGTGAATAGAGCGCATTCCACTGATTTATAAGCGGTTTGGTCATATGACCAAACCGCTTTTTTTTATCTTCGTCAGATTTTTCCGTGGCCGTGCTCAATTCCACTGCAATTAAATCTACGCTTCTCACGCAAAAAAAACAGGCGCTGGCCGGTTCCCCCGACAGCGCCTGTTTATCTGTACAGCGTAGTTTATTTTGCGGCGGCTGGGGCAGCGTCAGCGGCAGGACGGAGATACAACCACAAGCGCGCCAGATCGCTGGCACCGTCGCCGGCTTGTAAGCTGCTGAAGCTGTCGCTGGCTTTGGCACGGTCACCAACTTGCAGATAGGCAATGCCTAAATGTAATTTCGCTTCATTGAGCGATTTCAATCCGCCTTTGGCGATGCCTTGCTCGATCAGCGCTATGCCTTTTTCTGCTTGGCCGTTGATGACGTAGTTGTAGCCGATATTGACCAAGCCAGTGCCGACTTTGGCAGTTTTCGCCGCGGCTTCGCCGGAATCGAGACTCTTGGCATCGTCAGCCGCTTGTTTGTATACGCGGTCGCGCAATTGCTTGTGCTTGGCTGCTTCTTTGCCGCTACCGAGCAGGTTGGCGGCATAACCGGCATCGACCGTGGTTTTGGCTTCGGCGGGCAAACCGGCCAACATGGCCAATTCACTCATTTCGACATATTGTGCGCCATCATCGAGGTTGTTGGTCTTGAGCAGCAGACGATAGAGATCGAGACGCAAACGATCGGCAAAGCCGGCTTGGCGTTCTACTCGGTACAACAAGTCGCCCCAGTATTCGCGGCTAGGATGGTGTTGGACCATGAGGTCGAGCACTTCCGTGTAGCCGGCATCATTTTTTTCATGTTGATAGCAGCTTGCCAGCAGGCGCAGGTTTTCTTCCGTCGGTGCGCGTTTGGCTTGTTGATCGCCACTGATGATGGCTTTGATGGTCGTAATTGCGTTCGGGTAATCGGCGCTCAGATAGTAGGCGCGGGCCAATAATTTCTGCATCGATTCGCTTTGGCTATCCAAGGCCAGATAGCGCTTGCTCCAAGTGATCGCCTCGGGGTATTTTTTTTCATTGTAAAAAGTGCCGGCCAAAACATCAATGAATTGTAATTTTTCACTGGGTTTGAGGAAGTCGGTGGTAAGCATGGCTTCGACCGATTGTGCCAACATAGCGGTGTCGTTGGTGCCGGCAGCCAGCACGGTGTGCATACGGTCGATGATGAAGAGTTCGTACGGTGTCTTTTTATCTAAGGCATTGAGGGCGTTGATTTTCTCTAATGCCAGCGGGTATTGTTTCTTTTCCAGTAAATCCTGGATTTCTGCCAGTGGCTTACCCATCTCGGCGCGCACGCTCATTTGTTTGCTCTGGTCAGTGGCTTCTGCGGCTTGCGTCAGTCCGATCGACAGCGGGGAGAAACCTGTACCCAGGGCAGAAAACATCATTGCGGCGAACAGGAAAGAAATTTTTTTCATCAGCGTATCCGGTAAGAAAATGAAGGTGGCAACACCGCTTCGGCAGCGATGGCAAGCGTGTCAGTGTGGCCGCAGCCCACATTATAACTGAGCCGCTGCTGCACTCACCAGTTACAGCCGGTGTCGATCACGCTGGCTGCGGCCAGCGGAATGATGGCGAGGATGCCGAGCCCGGAATAGGCGTGCAGACAATCCTTGCGCTCGGCTTTGCGCGTGCCGTCTTGTAAACGCTGTTCCAGCGTCGTGTGTTGTGCATTGGCGGCAGCCGCTAGCGCCGCCGGGCTTAAACGGTTTTGTTTATCGTAGGCTAAGGCGCTGCGCTTGAGTGCGTTGAGGTCTAAGCTGGCCGGCTCGGTAGTTGCCGTGGTCGTGGCTGGTTCAATGAGGGTCATGGCGGCTGCCGGTGCGCTGGCAGACTGGCGCGGTGGTGGCCGGTTACCGGGCCGGTCGCGCGCTGGCGACTTTGGTGCTGGCGCGATGCTTTGTTGCCGCGTTTCAATGGCGACACTCAAGATAGTCAGATACGCGCTGTCAGCTACCTGCGATATCCGCTGGCCGCTGTCGCGCAGTAGCAACCAAAGCCCGAGATGGAGCAGCACGGCCGCTGCCAATATGGCCGTATTTACGAGCGTATTATGGGCTGACCGAGTGGGCGGAGAGGGCATCATGCTGGGCGCCGGTCGTAACGATCTCAATAAGACCAGTGACAGGCGACAAAGTTCCTTACTCGGCCGGCTGGACCAAGACCCAGGGGTTGACGACCACGCTCCAGACCTGACAGTCTTGTTCCAGCCATTGCTGGGCTTGGGCATCGCTGACTTTGGCGAGCTGGCCGACGGCGAGCAAGCCGGCGATGGCCGCGCTATCGTCACGCGTCATGAGCAGGGCTACCGCGACCAAGTCGAGGCCGGGCGCGAGCGCGATCACGCTGCCACTGGCAAATTGTTTGAGCAAGTCGCGCCAAGGGCAGCGTGCGGTTTCGCCATTGATTTTGGCGTGCAAAAGATGGGTGTCGGGCATGGCAGTGGCGCTGATATTGTGGGTGGTTTTCATCGGATTGCAGAGTGTAAGCTTATTGACGGCAAAACACTACCTGCTGCCGCATGCCGGTGCTGTAAGTCGTCGGCCTCAGCACGGCGGATCGATCTCGACTTGTCCCTTGAGCAGGCGCGTCAGTTCGCTACGCATGGCGCTCAAATGTCTTTCTTTGACCTGCACCTGCAGCGCTGCCGCGACATGGTAGTCGACCTGCTGCACCTGGGCCTCAAACTGTGCCAACACATGACGCACTTGCGATTCATCGCCGAAGGCGACGCGTATGGTGATGACGAGCATGGTTTCGAGTTCAATCAGATGGGCATGTTTGAATGCTTCCGAAATCGCCTGACCATAGGCGCGCGTGAGACCACCCGCCCCAAGCTTGCAACCGCCCCAGTAGCGCACCACGACGGCCAACACATTCATGACATCTTTGTGTACCAGCACATTGTAGATCGGCTTGGCGGCGGTTCCCGATGGCTCACCATCATCATCGAGACCAGATTCGGCGCTGCACAGCAGCGCCCAGCAGACATGCACCGCCCCCGGGTGTTGGGCGCGAATGTGCAGTAATTGTTGGCGTGCTTCGGCACGGCTGTTGAGCGGATACAGTTGGCCGAGGAAACGGCTTTTTTTTATCTCGATTTCTGCTGCTGCGGGTGCGGCCAACTGATGCATGAAGTGTGTGCGACTTATTGAATCACGAAATTAACCAGATACACGTCCGTTACGCCATCATGTTCTTTGACTTCCAAAATTTTGTTGATCGCGGTTTTGATTTCTTCGATCAGCTCGCGCTTGCCGTCGGCGTTTTGAATATCGGTCGACTCTTTGGAACTGAGCAGCATGATCATCGCATGCCGAACCATAGGCATTTTGCCTTTGATTTTTTCGCCGAGTTCAGGATTGCCTAGCTGCAGGGTAATGCTGATTTGCAGATAGCGGTCGAAGCTTGATAAATTGACCGTAAACGGTTCAAGCGCCGCAACCGGCGAGCCGCCGCCGCCCTCTTTTGCGCCTGAATTGGCACTGGCTGAGCCAGCCGCGCAGCAGAGCAGCAGGCCAGCCAGGAAAATTTTCAGGAAGGAAGTGTTTGCCATGATTGTTAACCTTGGATACGAAATACGCGCCAGCCCGGTAAGCGGTCTGGCGCGGCGAACTTACACGCTCAGTGGTTTGTAGCGTATGCGCTTAGGCTTGGCACCATCTTCACCGAGGCGTTTCTTTTTGTCGGCTTCATATTCCTGATAGTTACCGTCGAAGAAGGCGACTTGTGAATTGCCTTCGAATGCCAGGATGTGTGTGGCAATACGATCGAGGAACCAGCGATCATGCGAGATCACCATCACGCTGCCAGCGAATTCGAGCAGGGCATCTTCGAGTGCGCGCAGGGTTTCGATGTCGAGATCGTTGGACGGTTCATCGAGCAGCAGCACATTGCCACCTTGCAGCAGGGTTTTGGCCAGATGCAGACGACCGCGCTCACCGCCAGATAAATTGCCGACGATTTTTTGTTGGTCGCCGCCTTTGAAGTTGAAGCGGCCGAGATAGGCACGCGAAGGCATTTCAAAACGACCGACGGTAAGGATGTCGGCGCCGTTAGCGACATCGTCGAACACCGTTTTGGTGTTGCCGAGGTCTTCACGCGATTGATCGGCCAGCGAAATTTTAGCGGTTTGACCGAGCACGACTTCACCGCTGTCCGGTTGTTCCATGCCTTTGATCATCTTGAACAAGGTCGATTTACCGGCACCGTTGGGGCCGATGATACCGACGATGGCACCAGGTGGGACCTTGAAGCTCAGATTGTCGATCAACAGACGGTCGCCGAAGGCTTTGCTGACATTCTTGAATTCGATGACTTCGTTACCGAGGCGTTCTGCCACGGGAATGAAAATCTCTTGGGTCTCATTGCGTTTTTGGTATTCGTGTTCGCTCATCTCATTGAAACGGGCCAAGCGGGCCTTGCTCTTGGCTTGGCGCGCTTTCGGATTCTGGCGCGACCACTCAAGTTCCTTTTGCAGGGCTTTCTGACGCGCCGATTCGGTCGATTCTTCCTGCTTGAGGCGCGCTTGTTTCTGGTCGAGCCAAGACGAGTAATTGCCCTTCCAAGGAATGCCATGACCGCGATCGAGTTCCAAGATCCATTCGGCGGCATTATCGAGGAAGTAGCGATCATGGGTAATCGCGACGACAGTGCCGGGGAAGCGCAGCAGGAATTGTTCCAGCCAATCGACCGATTCAGCATCGAGATGGTTGGTTGGTTCATCGAGCAATAACATGTCTGGTTTCGAAAGCAACAGACGGCACAAGGCGACCCGGCGTTTTTCACCGCCCGAAAGCACACCGATTTTGGCGTCCCATGGCGGCAGACGCAGCGCATCGGCGGCCATTTCCAATTGCAGTTCAACATTGTCGCCAGCTGAGGTGGAGATGATCGCTTCCAAACGTGCTTGTTCATTGGCTAAGGCATCGAAGTCGGCATCCTCTTCGGCATAGGCGGCATACACCAGCTCGAGTTTGGCTTTGGCTTCAAATACTTCGCCCAGCGCCGATTCCACCGCTTCGCGTACCGTTTGCTCGGCATCGAGCTGCGGTTCTTGCGGCAGATAACCGATGTTCAGGTTAGGCATGGGCACGGCTTCGCCTTGGATGTCTTTGTCGATGCCTGCCATGATTTTGAGCAGCGAAGACTTGCCCGAGCCATTGAGGCCGAGCACACCGATTTTGGCACCGGGGAAGAAGGATAAAGAGATATCTTTGAGAATCTGGCGTTTCGGCGGAACGATTTTGCCGACGCGGTTCATGGTGTAGACGTAATTAGCCATTTTTTTGCTGTTTTAGGTGGTAAAGACAATGGATGCAAGGATACCTCAAGCAGCGCGGCGGCGGCGAAAATTGGCAAAATTCCAGCCAAATTGTGCCTTGCACAAAACTTGATGTAGCGCAAATTGCATCGTGCAGGGCGGATCTACACTGCTTTCATCGCCATTCAACACAAAAAGGAAAACAAAATGAAAAAAATCGCCCTCGCTCTCGTTTTAGTCGCTACTGGCTTGACTGCCACCCAAGCCATGGCCGATGAAAGCCCATGGTTGTTGCGTGTGCGTGCAGTCAATATCGCTCCGGACAACAAATCTGACCCAGTTGGCGGCGTCGGTGCTGCTGATCGTTTAAGCGTGAGCTCGAAAACCATTGCCGAATTCGATGTGTCGTATTTTATGACGCCGAACTGGTCGGCCGAATTGGTGCTGACCTATCCGCAAAAACATGATGTTATGCTCGACGGCAATAATATCGGCAGCTTCAAACACTTGCCACCTACTTTGCTGGCCCAATACCACTTCATGCCTGAAGCCAAGTTCAGTCCTTACCTCGGTGCCGGTGTCAATTACACCCGTATTTCTGATGTGACTTTGCTCAATGGTGCCGCGAATCTCGATAACCACAGCTTCGGTTTTGCTTTACAAGCCGGTGTGGATTATAAAATCGACAAAAACTGGTCTTTGAACTTCGACATCAAAAAAGTACAGATTCGCAGTGATGTAACGGCCTCAGTCGGTGGCGCAAAATTGAGCTCGGTGAAAATTGATCCGGTCTTGATCGGCGTCGGTGTCGGCTACCGTTTCTGAAGCAGCCCTGAATATAGCGCGCCCATGGCGCTGCTGATCAAAAAAGCCGGTCACATGACCGGCTTTTTTTGGTTTCCAATAACAACAACACCCACGTCATACGCCCGACTTCAACTCGTCTTATAATCGAGCTCGATTTATTTAACAACGATTTCACCCAACGGAGTATGACCATGACCCTTTCCATGTATGTTGCAACGGTACCGGTATTGACACAAATCTTAGATAGTCTGTCGCAGGTGCTGAGCAAAGCCGAAGCGCACGCAAGGGCTAAAAACATCGCACCGGAAGTATTGTTGCAAGCGCGTTTGTACCCGGATATGTTTGCCCTGACTCGCCAAGTGCAGATCGCCGCCGATTTCGCCAAAGGTATCGCCGGACGTCTGGCTCAAGCTGAATTGCCGGCTTATGAAGATACAGAAGTAAGTTTTGCTGATTTGCAAGCTCGTATCGCCAAGACCAAGGCCTTCATTGTGGCGCTCGATGTCGCCGCTTTTGCTGGCAGCGAAGCGCGCGAGATCGTATTGCGCCCGGGTACGGACAAAGAAAAGAAATTGACCGGCCATGCGTATTTACTCAATTACGGCTTGCCACAATTCTTGTTCCACGCCACCACGACCTATGCGATTTTGCGTCACAACGGTATCGAAGTCGGTAAAAAAGACTTCATGGGCGCGTATTAATCAGTCTTGCCTTGCTTATCAGTTGGCGGCGCAGCGGCTTTGATGGCTTCCACATTAAAGCTCAAGTTCACCTCGTCGCTGACAAACGGCACATAGCGGCCAAGCTGGTAATCACTGCGGCGTATGGTGGTATTGCCATTCGCGCCGCAGGCTGATTTCAAATACAGCAGCATATAGCGGCAATGAAAGTGGGTAACTTCGATACTTACCGGCCGAGTGATGTCGCGTATGCTTAACTGCCCGAGAATTTTCTTCAGCTCGCCCTGCTCAAACACCATCTGATCCGATACAAAGCGTATTGTCGGAAAGCTGTCGCTGTCAAAAAAGCTGCGCGAGCGTAGCATCTTGTTGAAGGCTTCCGAACCGGTGTTGACTGAAGCGGCCTCGATCTCGATGTCGAGCGCACCGCTTTGCGCCGCCAGGTCGAGCGTGATACTGCCACTGTTTTTATCAAAGCGACCGCTTTGAGTCGACAAACCCCAGTGCTGATAGGAAAACGTACTGTAAGTGTGTTCCGCATCGATTTGGTAGCGATCCGCGGCAGCGGCCAAGCCGCAGATGCCGCTACACAGCAATGTGCTCAACAAGCGAGCGAGTGGGGCTGGAGCGAGCATGGTGCGCACCTCAGTGGCTTAATGGTGTTGTTGGTTTGACGAATTTCAGTGTCATCCGGTCACTCTCGCCGATGGCTTGATAAGCGGCATGGCCGGTCTCTTTATTGGCATACACTGGCGGCAAGGACCAGACGCCTTTTTCATGGATGGCCAAATCCTTGGGGTTGGCATTGATTTCGCTGCGCGCGGCGAGTTCAAAACCGGCAGTTTGCGCCAAACGAATTACATAGCTTTCATGCACATACCCGCTGCTGGCAGTAGCATCTTGCTCCAGCGCTTCCGGCAGACGGTGTTCGACCACGCCGAACACACCACCCGGTTTCAAGCTCTCATAGGCGCTGGCAAACACGGCCGCGACGGCAGCATCGCCGTGTTCCACCCAATTATGGATATTGCGGAAGGTCAGTACCATGTCGACGCTGGCTGGCGCGGCATAAGCCAGTTTTCCCGGCGGTTGGAAAATACCGCTGATAACTTGATCGTAGAGTGCTGGCGCGGCAGTAAATTTTTGCGTCAAGCGTTGATAAGAGCGTTGGGCGTAGGCATCGGTCGAGGCCGGATCGGGTGCGCCGGCGGCGATCAGCTTACCCTTGCTGCGCAGGTAAGGGGCGAGAATTTCGGTGTACCAAGCCGCGCCCGGCACCAATTCCACCACCGTCATCTGCGGCTGCAGGCCGAAAAAATTCAGGGTCTCATAGGGGTGGCGGAAGGCGTCGCGCGCACTGTTGGCGGCAGAACGTTGGCTACCGGCCAGGACGGTTTGCAAGGGATCGGCGGCATGACTGTGGGCGGCAAAACCGAAACACAATCCGGCGGCGAGGAGTAAACGATGCATGGTGGGGACCCAGGAAGGCTGACAGGAAGCCTCATCATAGCAAATTCGACGACTCAGCGCGGCGCGACGATGTCGCGCTTCATTGGTGCCAGTAAAGCAAGCAGACGATTCTGGCTGGCCGCGTCGATGCCGCAGCGCTCCATCGCCAGTTGCAAGTCTTCGACCAAGGCATTGAATTGGGCGCTGCGGATACCGAGCTGTTCATGCGTCTCGCGCATAGGGTCGCCACTGTAAGTGCACGGTCCACCGCTTTGCACGCAAAACTGTTCCTTGATCAATATTCCCAGACGTTTCATGTTCGTATCTTTGAAGCTGGCGGCAATCCGCCCATCTTCTGGCACGATACGTAGCATTTCATCAACGATGCGATTGATGCCGGCTGTTTCGCCGAGTGCTCGGTATAAGTCGTCTGGCGCGGCAGCATAGGCATGAGGGATAGACACACAGTACAAGATTGCCGCAAGGCGACATCGGAACAAGCTAGCCTTCATCCTTAATACCCCGTTTGCAATGACAAATACCAGCCGCGTTGCTTGGCTGGATTGAAAATGGTGATGTCACCGAGCGTGACATACGCCAAGGTAAGCGAAACATGCTTGTTTGGAAACCAGGCTAAAAAGGCATCGTAATAGGCTTTTTCCTGATCGACGCTGAGATTGCGTGGTTTGGCGCGGTATTCGATACCACCGACCCAGTGGCGCTCGAGTAAATACGCGAGCGATACTTCCGGCATGATCTGGTAGCGGTCGTGCAAGTCGCCGCCAAAGCCAAGCAAGCCCATTTGATTGGCTTTGCTCAGGCGAATCGTGCCGTTTAACAACAGGCTGTTGGCCAACAGCAATTTGCTCGCCGCCAGATAATAATCGATGCCATGCGTGTCGACTGCGCCGAGTTGGCGCACATTATCAACGCCGAGTGCCGCCAGACCGGCGAGTCGGTGATCGTGCTTATACAAGGCTCCGATGGCGATCTGCGGCTGCCAACGATCTTGGTCGGCCACGGGGTCGCCGCTGAGTTTGAGTTTGATGCCGACTATATCTTGGGCCAATACCAACTGATCGAGCGGCGCGCGGCTGCCGCTCAATTGCTGCTGTCCTAATGATAATTCGAGTTTATCGGCGATGCCAAGCGCAATGCCGCCGGTTTTCAGTTGGTAATCTTGGGTGCGCAGGGTACTGACATGTGCCGTGATGCCGTAACTATCTTCGCTGCCGTAGCCGCTGATCAAGGCCCACGGGCTCAGCCCACCACCACCAGCCGCTTCCACTGTCGCAACACCGCCAGTGGCCAGCAGTTTACCGTGATCGGGAGCGGCTGGAAATGATTGCGCCGTCGCTGGCAGAGACAGGCAGAGACTGGTAGTGCAAGCAAGAAAAACACGCAAATTAGACTCGGACATAAAATGACATGACAAAAGAAAGATAGGAAAAAGACGCGCACTCTGCTTTCATGCAATGCAATTGAATAAGTTGTAGTTTGGCATGTAAACTCAATACTGTCATAATTGGTTGCTTAAAAGATACTAATTAGAGGCTAATTCAATACGAATTAACAATTCTTGTCAGCATAGGAACACCGGCCCTACCATCCATGAATCAGTCCATAGTATGCTTAGATGTTTTAAGTTGTAGTGCTGCAGCAACTCGTTATTATGAGTTCTTGTCGGCGCAAAAATCACAGGCTGGCAACGCTGTTTTCCTCGTCGTTTTAATTTCCTTGAAGCAACCCTGCATGAGCCGCTCTTCCCTTCGTCGCGAACTAGTGATTCCGATTACCGTGTTGGTAATCGGTGTGTCGGCGGCGATTGGCTGGGTGTCGATGAAGGCTGGCACCGATGCGGTGCAAAGTTTGACGCACCGGATCTTGCTCGACATGGTCAGCGGTATCAATCTGGCGACCGAAAAGCATCTCGACGGCGCCATCACCGCGCTCGAATCGGTTGCTCCCAGCCGTTCGCACATGCCGCAGGAATTGGATTTTGATCCCGATTTGCGGGCACTCGAAACGAAGTTCTGGGCGGCCAGCGGTTTGTTCATGGACGTGAACAACTACGTCTACTTTGGCGGTACTGACGGTCGCTTCGTCGGTGTCTACCGAGTTTCTGCAGACGAAGTGCAGGTCTTGTGGCGCGAGTCGAATGCCAGTCGGCGCGATGTGTTTCGCGTGGTCGCCGTCGGTGATCGCACCACCTTGCTGCGCTCAGACCAAATGGATCCACGCACACGCCCTTGGTATCAGGTGGCGATGCGTGCCAACGCGCCGGTGTGGTCGAAAATTTACAATAATTTTTCCTTCCACTACCCGACCATCACGCTGGCCAAAGCCGTGTATAAAAAAGATCATGAATTTGCCGGCGTTGTCGCAACCGATGTGACCTTGAAGCAATTGTCTGTATTTTTAAGCAAACTTGAAATCAGCAAGAACAGCGTAGCCTACATCGTCGATGCCGACGGCTATATCGTTGCGACTTCCGGCAAAGAATTGCCTGAAAGAAAAAATAACGGCATGCCCGAGCGCATGCGTGCGGTCGAGATGAAAACCGCCCTCATCAGTGGTACCTATGCCACAATTGGCAACGAGCAAATCAACACGGCGCAAACCCGCTCGATGGAGTTGCCATTGGGCACAGTTGACATGGCGATTTCCCCGCTCGGCACCAAGCAGGGTTTGCATTGGCAAACCGTGGTGGCCGTGCCGCGTGCCGATTTCATGAGCAGCATCAATCAAGGTTTTTTACAAAGCGTCGTCATTGCGGTGGCCTGTATCATTTTTGCCTTGACGATAGGTTTGACCATCGTCGAGCGGGTGATCCGCGATATCCGCAAGTTGACGGCGGCGGTAGAAAAATTCGGTAATGGCGAAGCGATACCGCGACTCGACATTCGCCGTAGCGATGAAATCGGCATCTTGGCGCAAACCTTTAGCGAAATGGAAAACAAGCTGCGCTTCGACAAGCTGACCCAAGTTGCCAACCGTGAATCTTTATTTGCCCAGATCAGCCAATTGCAAAAACAGGCTGGTAAACATCCGGACGGCTCGCAAGGCTTCACGCTGCTGTTCATCGATCTCGATCGCTTCAAAATGGTGAATGACAGCCATGGCCATGATGCCGGCGATAAGGTCTTGGTGATTACGGCCGCGCGTTTGCGTTCAGCCATCCGCGATTCGGACGAAGTAGCACGTTACGGTGGCGATGAATTCGTGCTTTTGTTAAAGGACACCAAACATTCCATCGATATTCACCACATGGTCGAAAAGATTTCCAACTTGGTCGAACAACCGATCGCCATCGATAATGCCATCGTCGGCATCGGCGCCTCAATCGGTTGGGCCAGCTTCCCGGAAGATGGCCGTGACTATGTCAGATTGATCAAAATCGCCGACAGCCGCATGTACAACCGCAAGCGCGATCGCAAGACTGCCGCAGTGATTCACTTGGTGTGATCAAAAATCTGACTAGGGTTTGAAACCCCGGCCTTCAGAGGCTGTCGCAAAAGCCTGATGGACGTTTTTTACACCTGAAACACCGCATACCTCGTCATTCCCGCATGCCGCAGCCTCGTCATTCCCGCATGCTTTTAACGGGAACCCAGTGTCGTTTTCAGCGCTGAAAACACGATCATCTCTGGCATTTTCAGTTAAGCACGAACGCCGCTGGGTTCCTGCCAAAAGCGCGCAGGAATGACGTGGCCACCAGTCAGGGTAATGATACCGACTCAATACCCTTTTGCGACGATCCATTAAGTTGTTGAGAACCCAAGTGCCGCCTTAAATCCTTGCAGCCTGGCCCTGAGGATCTCAGATCGAACGCGCTTGCCATTGCTGCAGCCAAGCCGGAAAGTCTTCGGCTGGCATCGGTCGGCTGATGTAATAACCCTGGCCTTGATCGCAGCCTAAATTCTTCAGCAACTGCATCACCTCGAGATTTTCTATTCCTTCAGCAACCACGCGCAGCCCCATATTGTGACCGAGGTCGATGGTCGATTTAACGATCTTGCTGTCATCAATATCTTGTTCCATCTTGAGCACGAAGGATTTATCGATCTTCAATTCATCGACCGGCAAGCTCTTCAAATAGGCCAGCGAAGAGTAACCGGTACCGAAATCATCGATCGATAATTGCATGCCCATGGCGTGCAATTTGTCCAGGGTTTGGTGGGCGCGTACCGGATCATCCATGATGGCGCTTTCGGTAATTTCCAAACAAAAGGCGCTGGCCGCCACCTGATGTTCGAGCAAGATGGCGGCAAACTTATTCGGTAACTCTTGATCGAGTAAATCGCGAGTGGAAATATTGACCGACATCTTGAACTGCAAACCGGCGGCATCCCAAGCGTGACAGGTACGCGCCGCCGCTTGCATGACCCAGTGCGTGAGTTGACGGATAAAACCGGTTTGCTCGGCAAACGGGATGAATTGGTCAGGGAAAATCATGCCACGTTGCGGATGACGCCAGCGTACCAAGGCTTCCACCGCCACCACTGCGCCCGAATCGAGCGCCAGTTTCGGCTGTAAATACAGCAGGAAATGGTTCTGTTCCAGGGCGATGCGCATCTCGGTCAGCAGCGACAGGCTTTGTTGGCTGCTTTTGTCGATCTCCGGCGCATAAATGACGGCGCCATTCTTACTCTGCTTGGCGACATACATCGCCACTTCAGCATGACCGAGCAGCATTTCGGTATCGCCAGCATGGGCTGGGAAGCCGGCAATACCGAGGCCGGCACCGATATCGACGGTTTGGTCTTCGATGGAAATCGCTTGCTCTAAAGCTTGCAGCACGCGTTCGGCCAAGCCCACCGCGTCGGCCAGCGTGGCCTCGCTCAGCAAGATGGCGAACTCATCACCGCCCAAGCGCGCCGGCGCTTGGCCGGAAAGGCCGATTTCGGTGCGTAAGCGCAGTGCCACTTGACGTAGCAATAAGTCACCGAAACGATGCCCCATCACGTCATTGACATGTTTAAAACGGTCGAGATCGATCATCAGCACAAAACAACTGCCACCGCTGGCCTTGGCTTGTTCGATGGCCTGTCCGACCATGTCGGCAAACCGTGCGCGATTGGGCAGGTCGGTGAGTGTATCGTGATAGGCGAGGCGACTGATTTGCTGCTCACGCAAGGCGATCGCATCACGCATCTTGGCAAAACTGCGGGCCAGATCACCAATTTCATCTTTTTGTAGCACGCCTATGGCCACTTGATAATCGCCAATACCGAGGCGACGTGCCGTTTCTGCCAATTGGCGTACCGGACCGGTGATGCGGCGGGCGGTGATGACGCTCACCACGATGGCGAGCAAACTGCCGATTACGCTGAGCAGCAGCAAGTTCCTTTGCAGTTGCTTATAAGGAGCAACTGCTTGGCTGACCGACAATTGCAGCACTGCAATGGTACTGGCCGTGTCATTGCGTGCCAGCGGCAGTACCCGGGCGCTGTAGAGATTGTCGTCGAGCTGGAGGTCGGCGATCAGTTGCGCGTGCGTGAACGATGTTGGCAATAAGTTTGCCAAGCTGGCGGCAGCACTGGCTGGCAGGGTCGATACATTGGCTTGCCAGTGGCCCTGACTATCCGAAGTCAGCAAGCTGATTTGCATCAGCGATAATTGTTGCATGTCATCAACTATCGTTTTCCCTATCGGGATCGCCATCGCCACCCAACTGATGGTCACCGGTGCAGCAATCGGCACCATCACCATCTGATATGGCTTGCCATCGACGATTTCGATACGGCTGGCGCTGCCGGTGGCGTTGGCGCTTGGCATGAGCTGACTGACCGAGGCTTGCAAACCGGCCGCCAAGTCGGGGCTGCTGGCGGCCAGAATTTTGCCATCCAAACCGACCAGCATGCTCAGGTCGGCCCCGATTCTTTGCCCATGATTTTGAAGTGAAGAAATAATGGTTTCGGTGTCATGGCTGCCGATCGCATCGCGAAAGCCGAAATCCTTGGCCAGTAAATTAGCACCCTGTATCAATTTTTGGGCGTTTTGTTCAATCAGGCGAGTGAAAATCTTTTCATTGATTTTCAAATCTTCTTCGATCGCCGTGCGCGCATTGATATCAATCGCATTGCCGATCACGAAATACGCGACCAGCTGCACGCTCAGTAACAGACCGATGAACAAAACGATAACGCGATTTTCCAAGCTATGCAAACGCATGCTGCTTCCTCTGAAATGGTTCAAGCGGCCTTGCCATTGAGTTTAACTACGATGGTCGCAGTGCTGGCGCTATCGGTGCCGACGTTCAGACTTTGCTGTTGAGCTTCGCTGCCCGGCGCTTGCTTGTAGTACCAAGTTTTCAGCGTGTATTTTCCCGCCGGCAGGGTCGGCAAACTAGCCACCCCTTTGCTGTCAGTCTTTGCAAAATACGGGGTATTGACGACGTGGATATACGCCACCATTTGGTCATGAATATTACAACCGACGATGACGGTACCAGCTTTGTCGAACAGCAAGGGCGTGCTGGGGCGGCCGGAATACAGCTTGAGTTCGAAAGACTTAGCCGGCGAAAACGAATAGGCATGATGCTTAACCGTATCATTATTGGGAAACGAAACCATCGCGCCGGTTTGTACTACCGTCACCAGCGGCATGAACTTGCGCTCTTTTTGCTCCACCTCGGCAGCGGCTGGCTTGTTGTTGCCCAGCGACTGTGACGGCTCTGCATAGACCACCGCATCTTCCACCGGATGACCGCTGCTGTCGCTCACTTCGACCAGACGCGTGGCCATGGCGGGGGCGCTGAGAAGCAAAGCCAGCAGCAAGTTCAAACGGGTAATACTCAATCTAGGTTTGTGCATGGGCGTGCGCTTTTCAGTAAAAAATTGCATTTGGTATGAGATTTTCCGGCCGCGATCAAGACAGGCATGGCAAAATGTACTGGCAATGCCGCAAGCCTAACATTATTTGCCGCATTGAGGATTGAGCGCAAGCTTCTGTTGTGATGCTGCTGCGCATCTCGCTATGCGGTTTTTTGTCCATTTCGCCTACGGCAGGAATTTTTGCATGGAATCAATTATTAAGCATCTGGTAGAAATCACCGGTCATCGTGATCATGATTTGCTCAATATTTCAGTGGCTTCCTCGTTGCGCGAGTTGCTCAATGCCGAGTCGACCCGGGTGCTCGACGTGCTCAGCAATGGTCATCAGGTGTTACTCAAACCTAGCCTGGCCATCTTGGCCGATGGGGTAAGATTGGAGGCAGATGCAAAGTCGGTGGGTGAAGACTTGCAAGAAATACCAGTTTTGCGCGATGGGATACTGGCCAGAAAATCAGTCATCGAACAACACGATGCCCAAGGCAGTTTGATCTGGCTGCCGATCTGGAATGAAAATACCCTGCAAACGGTACTCGAAATCGTCAATCCGGCCAATCAAAACGTGAATACGATGGAAGTCGTCAATGGCATGTTGGTGGTCTATCGCAATTTCCAGAATTTACTCGACTACAGTGAGCGCGATTCCCTCACCGGTCTATTGAACCGAAAAACCTTTGACGACAGTTTTTCCAAAATCTTACGCAATCAATTTTTGGCTCCGCCGAGTACGAGCAGCGCCGACAGCGAGGAAAAGCATCACTGGCTGGCAGTGATAGACATTGACCATTTTAAACGCGTCAATGATCAATTCGGTCATTTGTACGGCGACGAAGTCTTGATTCTGATTGCCAATTTGATGCGCGCCTCGTTTCGTCCCAGGGATCGTTTGTTTCGCTTCGGCGGCGAGGAATTTGTGATCATCCTCAGTTCCAGCACGGCCGCCGAAGCCGAACATATTTTTGATCGCTTCCGTGAACATGTCGCGCAACACCCGTTTCCGCAAGTCGGCACCGTCACCATCAGCATCGGGTATGCGCGCATCGACCAGTTTGAACCGGCCGTGGCGATTGTCGGACGGGCCGATCAAGCCCTGTATTTTGCCAAAAACAATGGCCGTAACCGTAGCTGCTACTATCAGAACTTGGTCGACAGCGGTGATTTACACCACGAGCAAGCCAACGACATCGCCGAATTTTTCTGAGTTATTCCGTCCGCGCCTTGCCCCGGGCAGCAGCCGTCGTCAACATGATCACACTGGCCAAGATAATCGCCATGGCCAGCAGGGCGCGCGAAGAAATCTGCTCACCACCGAACGCCGCACCCAAGCTGACGGCAATCACCGGATTGACATACGCATAGCTGCTGGCTAAGCCAGTGCTGACCTTGGAGAGCAAAAACATATACGCGGTAAAGGCCAGCAAGGAGCCGGCCGTAACCAGATACCACCACGCGGCCAGCGCCGTCAGGTTGAACGGGCCAGGTGCCGTTTCGCCGGTGAGGCGGCTGAGCACGATCAAAAATACCCCGCCGACCAGCATTTCACTGGCAAAGCCCATCCCGCCCGGTGCCATGCGCAGCTTTTTTTGCGACAGCACCGAACCGATATCCCAACTCAGTATCGCCCCGAGCAGCAGCACGATGCCGATCGGGCGCGCGGCGAAGTCACCGTCTGAAGCCAGCAACATGGCCCCGGCAAAGCCGCAGCCGATACCCAGCCATTCACGGCGTTTGGGCCAATCGCCGAATAAACCGGAAAGGCCGGACAGGATCAGCGGCGAACAGGCGATGAACACCGCCGTCAAACCCGAAGACACATATTGCTCGGCGCAAGCGGTCAGACCGGTACCGCCGCCAAGCATGAGAATCCCGATCAGACCGCCGTCGCGCCATTCCCGCAAGCTCGGATGGCGCGCCCCGCGCCAAGTTTGCCAAGCGTATAAGATCGCGCCGGCGGCCAGAAAGCGCGTGCCTATCATCATGAACGGCGGGAACGAAGTCAGTGCCAGTCCGATGGCGAAATACGTCGAACCCCAGACGATGTAGACAGTCAGCAGGGCGAACAACACAGATTTCGGCAGGTGGCGCATGGGGTCAGAAAAAGCAGTGAGAAGAATGAGCGACAGTGTAGGGCAGTACGGCGTTTTGTGAGCGATGTTTGTTAAAATGATTGGGTAGATACCATGTCTATGCGCGATGATTGACATGGAATTTTGTTGATCAAAAATCTGACTAGGGTTTGAAACCCCGGCCTTCAGAGGCTGTCGCAAAAGCCTGATGGACGTTTTTTACACCTGAAACACCGCATACCTCGTCATTCCCGCATGCCGCAGCCTCGTCATTCCCGCATGCTTTTAACGGGAACCCAGTGTCGTTTTCAGCGCTGAAAACACGATCATCTCTGGCATTTTCAGTTAAGCACGAACGCCGCTGGGTTCCTGCCAAAAGCGCGCAGGAATGACGTGGCCACCAGTCAGGGTAATGATACCGACTCACTACCCTTTTGCGACAGCCTCTTCAGGCCGGAGATCGACGAAGGAGCGACGCGATGGGAGGGGGTGCAAACCCCTTCCAGCGTCTTTTCCATCGTCGCTTGCGACGATCCATTCAAGTCATCGACATCACCTCGATCGCGATATTGAAATCGGCCTTACTGGCCGATATGGGTGCCACCCTGTTACCGGCCGCGCCATTGCAGGATGAACTGGCGCGCGGTGCACTGCGTGCCAGTCGCATCAGTGATGTGCAACTCGCGCGTACCGTCAGCTTATGCGCCTCGAATACGATACCGCTGACCAATGCGGCCTTGGCAGTTCAACAATTGGTCATCGAGGTCACGCGCGCCTTGTGCCTTGAGCAGCACTGGCAGGGCGCGCGCAGCCTGCTGGCTTAAACCGCCGTCTGCTGGCGCGAGCCGGCCAAGGCCGATAAGCCGATGAACGCCGGATAGGCTTCGGTGATCACGAAGATAGGAATTTGCGAGAGATAGTTTTCGAAACGGCCTTTTTGTTCGAAGCGACGGCGAAAACCCGACTCGGCTAAATAGCTGCCCAGCCGCGGCACGATGCCGCCACCGATATAAATACCGCCACGCGCACCCAAGGTCACGGCCAAATTACCGGCCATGGTACCGAGCATGTCGCAAAAACTGGCCAAGGTATCGATGCAGACCGGGCAACTGCGCTCCAAGCCGCGTTGCACAATCGCCGCTGCATCCAAGTCCTGTGCCGGGTGGCGCAGATAATCTGCCAAGGCGCGATAAATCAGTTTCAAGCCTGGGCCAGACAACAAACGTTCCGAGGAAACATGAGAAAACTCGCGCCAAGCAAATTCTAAAATCGCGATTTCGCGCGCATTACACGGCGAAAAACTGGTGTGCCCACCCTCGCTGTGCAGCGGAATCCACGCCTCGGCAGACGGCACCAGACCGGACACACCGAGGCCGGTGCCGGCACCGAGTAAGCCGATGGCATGGCCGCTGACACTGGCTGCACCGCCGACTTGCTCGAGCTGATGTTGACCCAGAAATGGCAACGCCATCGCCAAGGCGGTGAAATCATTGACCACAATCAGTTGTTCAAAACCGAACAGACGGCGCGTCTGTTCGATCGAAAAACTCCAGTGGTGATTGGTCATGCTGATGTGGTCGCCGGTAATCGGATTGGCGATGGCAATGCCGGCCTGCTGCACCAGCGCACCGCCAGCCGCCTGCACCGCCGCAGCGCTGAGGTAGCTTTGCAAGGCCGCCGCCAGCGTCGCATACTCGGCGCAGGGCAGCACCTGCACGGCCGCCAACTCGCCCGGCGCGATTTCGAGCGCAAAGCGGGCATTGGTGCCGCCGATATCGGCGAAAAGTTTAGGAAAAGACATGAAATTTCAGCCGCTTAACTATGCTTGTCGACTAACAAGCTTTGTTCGGTTTCCGGATCGAAGAACACCGCTTTAGAGAGATCAAAGGCCAAGCGCATCGCTTGTCCCGGCATGGCCGCCGCGCGCGGATGCGTGCGGCAAGTGATGCGGGTTTGGTTAAAGCTTGAAAACACCAAGGTATCCGGGCCGGTTGGCTCGGTCAGCTCGACCACGCAATCGACTTCGGTAGGATGGTAGCCGTCAACCATTTCCGAAGCACGCGCACTGACCGCATCGGTCACGTGCTCAGGCCGAATGCCGAGGATGATCTCGCCATCCGGTTTGCGCAAGCGTTTGATCGCGGCCAGATGCACGTCCGGCACCGGCAACTGCGTCACTACGCCGCCGTGTTCGAGGCAGAAAGAAACGCCAGTGGCTTGCGTTTGCAGCTTACCACGCAGGAAATTCATCGACGGCGAGCCGATGAAACCGGCCACGAACATATTGGCCGGACGGTCGTAAATATCTTGCGGACTGCCGAACTGCTGCACCACGCCATCCTTCATCACCGCAATTTTGTCGCCCAAGGTCATCGCTTCGACTTGATCATGCGTCACATACACGGTGGTGGTTTTGAGACGTTGATGCATGAGTTTGATCTCGGCGCGCATTTCCACCCGCAGTTTGGCGTCGAGATTAGACAAAGGTTCATCGAACAAGAACAGCGAAGGATTCCGCGCGATGGCGCGGCCCATTGCCACCCGTTGGCGCTGACCGCCGGACAACAAGGCCGGTTTGCGGTCGAGCAGATGGGTCATTTGCAGAGTTTCAGCGACGCGGTCGACGATCTTCTTTTGTTCTGCGGCCGGTACCTTGCGGATGCCTAAGCCAAACGAAATATTTTCGCGTACCGTCATGGTCGGATACAGCGCATACGATTGGAACACCATGGCGATGTCGCGTGATTTCGGAGGTACATCGTTGACACATTTTTCGCCGATATAAATGCCACCTTCGGAAATCGTTTCCAAGCCGGCGATCATATTGAGCAGCGTCGATTTACCACAGCCGGAACCGCCAACCAGAATTAGAAATTCGCCATCTTTAATTTCCAGATTAATGCCCTTCAATACTTCTGCACCGTTCGGATACACCTTGCGTACATCGCGGATAGACAAGCTAGCCATATTCATATTCTCCTGATTACTTGACAGCCCGGGCGCGCATGCTCCGCAGCGCCGCCCGGGTTCATAATTGATTAGCCTTTGACCGCACCGGCCGTCAGGCCGCGCACAAAGTATTTTCCAGCCAACAGATACAGGCCCAGCGTCGGCAAGGCGGCGATGATCGCAGCAGCCATGTTGACGTTGTATTCAGTCACGCCCGTCGAAGTATTAACCAGGTTATTGAGTGCCACCGTGACTGGTTGGGCATCGGTACCACCGAACACCACGCCGAACAGGAAATCATTCCAGATTTGGGTGAATTGCCAGATGAAGCAAACCATGAAAATCGGCAGCGACAAAGGCAGAATCACACTCCGGTAAATACGGAAGAAACCGGCACCATCGATGCGTGCCGCTTTCACCAATTCATCGGGCACGCTGACATAGTAATTACGGAAGAACAGGGTGGTGAAGGCGACGCCGTAGACGATATGCACGAACACCAAACCGCCGGTGGTATTGGCCAGCTCAGCCATACCGAGCACGCGCGCCATCGGCAGAATCACCACTTGAAACGGAATGAAACAGCCGACCATCAAGCTGGTGAAGATAATTTCCGAATACTTGAACTTCCAATGCGCTAACACGTAGCCGTTGAGTGAACCGATCAAGGTTGACACCAATACTGCCGGCACCGCCATCTTGATCGAATTCCAGAAATACGGTGCCAAACCCTCGCAGCGCACACCGGTACAGGCGGCACCCCAGGCTTTTTCCCATGCCGCCGTACTCGGATGCATAGGAAAATCGAGCAAATTACCGCTGCGAATTTCATCGAGCGATTTGAGTGAGGTGGACAACATCACATACAGTGGCGCGAGGTAATACAGTGCGCAAAAAATCAGCAGCGCGTAAATCAACAGACGACCGGGACGGAACGCCGCTTTGCTGTCAGTGGCCATGGCGAGCCTCCTTGGTTTCGAGGTAAATCAACGGCACCAGCACAGCCAACACCGTCATGAGCATCATCATCGCCGAAGCAGCGCCGAGCCCGAGTTGACCACGTGTGAACGAGAATTGGTACATGAAAATAGCCGGTACATCCGACGAAGTGCCGGGGCCGCCGGCGGTCAGTGCCATCACCAGATCGAAACTCTTGATGGCAATGTGCGAAAGCACCAGCAGCACGCTGAAAAATACCGGGCGCAGCGCCGGAATGACGATGCGACGATAAATGGTCGGCAGGCTGGCACCATCGACCATAGCGGCTTTGATGATACTGTCATCCACGCCGCGTAAGCCGGCCAGGAACAGCGCCATCACGAAGCCCGACGATTGCCAGACTCCGGCAATGACGACGGTATAGATGGCAAAATCGGAATCGACCAACCAATCCATGGAAAAGTTCGGAAAGCCCCATTCTCTGACCATTTTTTCCAAACCCAGGCCAGGATTGAGAATCCATTTCCACGCCGCACCGGTAACGATGAACGACAGCGCCATCGGATACAGATAAATCGCTCGCAGTGCGCCTTCGAGACGAATTTTTTGATCGAGAAACACCGCCAGCGCCAAACCAACCGCCAGGCAGATGAGGATGAACAGCGAGCCGAATATCCCGAGATTGGCGGCAGACACCCACCAACGGTCGAGATCGAACAAGGCTTGATACTGACCGAAACCGGTCAATTCGTAATTGGGCATGATGCGCGAATCGGTCAGTGACAGATAGGCGGTAAAGGCGATGAAACCATACACAAACAGCAGCGATGCAAACACGGTTGGCGAGAGCACCAAGCGCGGCAACCACAGATCGGCGAGCGAACGCAAACGGTCTGGCAAGGAAGCCTGCGACTGCGCGGGGGAAAGGGTAGTACTTGACGGGGGAATGACCGACATGCTTGTCTCCGGGAACAGAGGATCACCAGCGCGCCAGAGAGCGTGCCGGTGCGCCGCTGCATCAATGATGCCGCGGCGCCTCCAGGTAAAACTGAGTTTATTTTGCTTTTGCCGCTTTGACCAGGGCTTGGGCTGCTGCTTGGGAAGTCATGTTGGAATTCATGAATTTCGCAATCACGTCTTGAATTGCGCCAGCTTTAGCTGAATCGATCGCCATGCCATGGGCAAAGCTTGGTACCAGACCACCGGATTTGTTGGTGGCATCCATGTCATCCATCGATTTCAAGGCACAACTGTCAAACTTGGCGCGGGAAACGCCGGCACGGACCGGAATCGAACCCTTGTTGAGATTGAAGATTTCCTGGAATTCCGGGCTCATCACCGCGGTTGCCAGTGTCAATTGCGCTTTCTGTTGCTCAGCACCTTTGACATTGAACATCGCCAAAGAATCGATGTTGAACGTGTACGATTTTTCTGTACCCGGTGCGGCTACGCAGAGGTAATCCTTGCCTGGCTGTTTGCCGGCGGCAGTGAATTCACCTTTTGCCCAGTCGCCCATGAATTGCATACCAGCTTTACCGTTGATGACCATGGCCGTTGCCAAATTCCAGTCGCGGCCAGCGGAATCTTTATCGATGTAAGTCTTGATTTTGCCCAGTGTATCGAAAGTCTTGATCATGGTCGGGCCGGACAGTGTCGCCGGATCGAGTTGAATCAAAGCTTTTTTGTAAAATTCTGCACCACCGACGCCGAGCGCGACCGATTCAAAGACCGTCGCATCTTGCCAAGGTTGACCACCGTGGGCAACGGCGATGAAGCCGGCTTTTTTGATCTTGTCGGCAGCAACAAAGAATTCATCGAAATTGGTCGGTGTTGTGGCACCGGCTTTTTTCAAGACTTCAGGATTGATCCACAACCAGTTGACGCGATGCACATTGATCGGTGCCGCAACATAATGGCCTTTGTACTTCATCACATTCGAGACTACTTTAGGCAGTAAGCTATCCCACTTGCCTTCGGTAGCGGCTGCATCGATATTGGCTAACACGCCTTCATTGCCCCATTCTTGAATCGATGGACCTTTGATTTGGGCCGCTGTCGGTGCACTACCGGCAATCACGCGTGCTTTCAGTGCAGTCGTCGCATTTTCACCACCGCCGCCGGCGACCGCGAAATCTTTCCAAGTAATGCCCTTGGCTTCCATCATTTTTTTCAATTCGGCTGCCGATTTTGCTTCGCCGCCAGATGTCCAGTAATGCAAGACTTCGACTTCCGCTGCCTGGGAAGTGGCCATGCCGGCCATCATCGTCGTCGCAGCAAGGACAGCTAAGCTGATTTGTTTCAATTTCATGTTGGTTCTCCAGTGAAACTTGATATAGGGTTGTGGTGACGCTCAAGTACCCGCGCAGACTATCGCAGTCCGCGCGGCCAGCCGGGGTGGATTACCACCAAGCTTCGACTTGTACGCCAGCCGACGTGCCGCTGGTGCCATTGTTATACACCGGGCCCGAGTTGTTATTAGCATTGACCGCAGCAGTGGCTGCATTGTTCCATTTACCGTAGCTGACGAACAAACGCAGCTCTGGACGTGCCCAGTAACTTTCGCCCATGGAGATGGTTGGAGCGATCGTGAGTTTGGTCAAACGTTGATCTGCTGCGCCATTGGCACCAGTGACGCGATCAGTACCGAGTTCCATTTGCATTTTGAAATGTGGCGCAAAGGCATAGACCGGACGCACACCGAGGCTAGTCCAAGTGGTCGAGCCGCCGGCATTCGATTTATCGCGTTGGATCAAAGCTACGAATTCGGCGCTGAATTGTTTGGTCGGTTGCACTACCAGGTCATTAAACAAACGCAGACGTGTTACGTCAGAGCCTAGCGATGTGCTGCCGGAAACACCGATACGACCGCCGCCACCGCCGACGCCAGGACCGACGCCATATTGCAGGCCGACGGTATTGCCGCCACCGAATACCTCTTGTTTGTGGAAGATCGATGCTTGCCAACCATTGTGTGAATTATCGCCTTCGCCTTTGATCAGGGTCAGAGCGGCGTCAACTTTGCCGCCTTCATTGACTGGCAAACCTTCGTAGATCACGGTTTGGCGCAGCGCTGCCGTGGTACCGGTAACGAGGCCGGTAGTTGGACTGATGACCGACAGATCATTATCTTTAAACACGGCATAGCTGAGCGTACCGGCACCAGCTTTGAAACGATCGATACCGGCACCGGTACCGTTCATGTTGATGTACTGCAAATCCAGCATATGGATGTCAGGACGGAAGTAGTAACGTTTCCCGACCCAAGCTACGCCACCGCCGAGGAAGTCGAGATTTTTCGCTTCGACATAGGCTTTGGCGACTTTCAAAGGCGCATCGGCGAAATCTGAGTGTGGGCTGTAAGCATTGGCCCACAGCGTACCCGTGAAGATCACGCCATCAGCGGCTTTGGCCAGCGTGGTGGTGTAACCGCCTTCGAAGTAGGCATCGCACTCATTGCCGAGGCGGTATTTCATCGTGTTACCACCGAGACCGAAGCAACTTTGCGAACCACCACCGCTGCGGCTGCCAGCGCCATCGCGGAAATAACCATGGAAGCCATCTTCATCGTGACCACCATCAGCCAGCGCGATGCCGGATGAGAGGGCGAGCGTGAGCGCCAAAGGCAGCGCTTTGAGTTTGTTGTATTTCATTTTGTCTCCGTAATTGTATATTTAACTATGCGCAACCAAGTCTGTGCTTATTTGTTGATCACCGTGAGCATGTCGCTTGTCGTTTGACCGCCATGCACACTAACATTGCTACGATTGTGATTCCAACTGTGCCGCCTCTTACTAGCCGGTAAGGCTTAAGTTGTTGATTTTTATCAGGATAAAGTTTTCAGTGCAAAGAGCTTGGCTTACCTTACTTTACAAACACCTCGATCTGCGCATCCCAAACTCGCCCGCGCTCATAGAGAAACAGCGGCACATGACGGGATTAGCCCTGAAGAAATAAAAAAACATATAAACTTACGTTTCTTTACAATTAGATGGCCTTACTTACGCTTGCCCTGTCCGATTGCAAGTCAGTTCGGCTATAGTGTCTGCCGAGACAAGGAAGGATACACAAGGTGCAAACAGCGATTTCAATATTGTTGCCCTGTGCGGAATTTGCAAATACAGCAGTCGATCGACTGTGCGCTGCCATGCGGTGCTATCGCACGGCGTTGTTGGGCGTGCTGCTGTGTCTGCTTGCAAATGCACAAATCTATGCACAAAATCAAACTGTCCAAGTGTTGCATTGGTGGACGTCTACCAGTGAACACAAAGCGGTAGCATTGTTGGCTGGTAAATTGGCACAAGAAAATTTGATCTGGGTCGATGCGGTCATACCGAACGGTTCAGGCATCGGTGCGGGCATCGTCTTGAAGAGTCGTATGTTGGCCGGCAATGCCCCGGAATTCGCCCAGCTCAATGGCGTCATCATTTCCGAATGGGCCGATCTCGGCTTGCTGCTGGAAATCGATGCCATTGCCAAAGACGGCAAATGGGAAAAATCGCTGTATCCCTCGGTGTGGAATTTGATCCGCCCGAAAGCCCATCCGGTCGCCATTCCACTGGGCATTCATCGTATCAATACGCTGTTCTACAATCGCAAGCTGTTTGCCAAATATCAGCTCACGGCGCCGACCAACTGGGATGAATTCGAAGCCGTCGCCAAGCGCTTGCAGCAAGCCGGCATCACCCCGCTGGCGCAAAGTTCCGAGCCGTGGCAAGTTGCCACCCTGTTTGAAACCTTGGTGCTGGCGGAATCGGATGCAGCTTTTTATCGCAATGCCTTCGTGCGCAAAGACGCCGCCGCCTTCACCGACTTGCGCTTTGCCAAAGCCCTGTTGCGCCTGCGCTGGCTCAAACAATGGATGCCGACGCCCTTGAAAGAACAAAGCTGGAGCGACATGACGCGCCTGTTGGCCGATGGCGACGCCGGCATGCTGGTCATGGGTGACTGGGCCAAGGGCGAACTCAACGCCTGGGGCATCGCCACCGATGTCGGCTTTTCCTGCGCTGCCGTGCCGCGCACCGCGCGCTACCATCTGTATGATATTGACACCTTGGTCATGCTGGCCAAAGACAATTCCTTCCGCAGCGCCCAAGAAAAAATCGCACAAATCGCGCTGTCACCGGCGATGCAGATGGAATTCAACCAGATCAAGGGTTCCATACCGGTGCTGCGCACGGCCGATACCAGCAAGTTCGATAGTTGTTCACTGGCCTCTTGGACGGTCTTTTCGCGTGGCAATATGGTGCAAGTGCCAAGCTTGGCACATCGCATGGCCACCGATGAATTGTCGAAAGACGCCATCATCGCCGAAGTCATGCGCTTTTTTTCTGATGACCGGCAGCCGGTGAGCGAAACCCAGCGCCGCCTCGCGGCGATCAGCCGCACCTTGACCCGCTGACACTGGGCCGTGCCCACCCCTGAATTGAAGATTTAAATATGACGCGCAAAATACTGATTGTTGATGACGATCAAAAAACCCGAACTCTGCTCAAAGCCTATCTGGAAAAAAACCAATACGAAGTCAGGCTGGCGCATAACGGCGAATCGTTCTTGGCCGAATTCGCCCGCTATACCGATGAATTATCGATGGTGATACTCGACGTGATGTTGCCCGATACCGATGGCTTCGCGCTGTGCAAAATTGTGCGGCAGCGCTCGAATATTCCCATCATCATGCTCACCGCCAGTTCCGATGAAACCGATCGCGTGGTCGGACTCGAGCTCGGTGCTGATGACTATATTGGTAAGCCTTACAGCCCGCGTGAACTGCTTGCACGTATCAAAGCGATCCATCGACGCATGGGCAGCGACAGCAATGCGCCGCCACGTTTTTACCGCTTCAATGGCTTTACCTTGGACACCGTCGAACGCACCGTCGTCAATGCCGCGGCCGAAATCGTCGCACTCACCGGGCTGGATTTTCAATTATTGAAATACTTCCTCGAACACCCGGGCGACATTCTCGACCGTGGTCTCTTGTGCGAGGAAACCCGTGGCCGCGATTCCGGCCCGCTCGATCGTTCGCTCGATGTACAAATCAGCCGCCTGCGCCTGCGCCTCAATGATGATGGCAAACAGCCATTCATCATCAAGACCGTGCGCGGCGCTGGCTATGTGTTCTCGGCTGACGTCAGCGTCTCGAATGTTTGACATCTTCAACCGCTGGCAATGGCTGCAGCGGCTATTGCCGTCGTCCTTATTGGGACGCTTGACCATCGTCATGGTGGCTGGGGTGATGCTGACGCAATTCGTTGGGAATGCCTTTTGGGCCGCGCAGATGCGCAAAGAATCGCAGATCGAGGTAAACGAATCGTCGCAACATCTGGCCCAGAGTGCGGCCAGCACGATACGGTATTTCATGAGCCCGCCGCCGAATTACCGTCCGCTCATCATTCAACAATTCCGCGAAATGGGCGGCACCCGTTTTTATGTCAATCTCAACAGTATGCCGTTGGCGATCAAAGATATCGAACAACAAGCATTGGCCGAAATGGCGAAGCAAAAAATCTTGCTGGCGCTGAAAAAGAATTTGCCCAACCTGGCTAAAGTACAAATCAACTTCTCCTGGCCGACTGACTTGGTGTTATCGGAAGACGGTGCCGGCATCGGCGATGTACCAGACCGCTGGGTTCAGCATATTCTCGTCACCAAGCCCAACCCAGCCCCGATACTGGTGATTCAAGTCGAAATGGAACCAGGTCGCTGGCTGTACTTGGCTACCCTGATGCCCAACCCATATTTCCTCGACAGTAATGACCCGCTGTCGGGCGACCGCGTGGTATTGCAAGCGCTGTCGCTGGCAACCGTACTGTTGCTGTCGATCTTAGTGGTGCGCTGGATCACGCGGCCGCTGGCGGCGCTGTCGGAAGCGGCGGAAGCCTTCGGTAACGGTGAAGCAGCACCGCAGTTGCCGGAGACTGGCAGCCGTGAATTCGTCAATACCGCGCGTGCCTTCAGTGCCATGCGCGAACGGATTGCGCGCTACATCGACGACCGCGAACGCCTGTTCGTCTCGATCTCACATGATCTGCGCACCCCCATCATGCGCTTGAAATTACGTGCCGAATTACTCGACGATGAAGAGGTGCGCAGCGAATTTCATGATGACCTCGATGAACTCGACATGATGGTTAAGGGCGCGCTGCAATGTGTCAAAGACAGCGATATTTACGAAAATCCGACCGAAATCCGCCTCGATCCACTGATTCAGCGCATGGTGCGCGGGGTCGGTTTGTCTGGCCATGCGATTGAATTTACTGAATCAGGCTTGAGTATCGCGGCCAAACCATTAGCGCTCAAACGCGCCATCGGCAACTTGCTCAACAATGCGATTCATTACGGCGAGCGGGTAGAAATTTTCTGCCTTGCCGTCGCTGGCGGCGTCGAAATTCACATTCGTGATCATGGCCCCGGCGTACCGGAAGAAGCCTTGAGCAGTCTGGCGCAACCATATGTGCGGCTCGAGCATGGCCGTAGCCAAAACCAAACCGGGCTCGGCTTGGGCCTGAGCATCGCGCGCGACATCGTCGACGCCCACGGCGGTACCCTGCGGCTGAACAATGCGGCCGACGGAGGTTTTGAAGCCGTCATTTTCCTGCCTGTAAAAGCATGAAACAGCGCTGGTATCATTTTTTCTGATACCAGCATGTGAATTTCATATTTTGCCAGATGCCGGCTTTGCCCCACACTGATCCCTCAGCAGATTTCGGTCAATAGTCGGCCGAATTCGCATAAAATAGCTGTTATCTCAGCCAACGCAACGAGAAACTGTAGACGATACCTCGCTACAGCTTATGAGCAAATTTGCATCTTACCGGATGCAATGGATGTTCTTTGCGATCTAAATT
This sequence comes from Undibacterium sp. CCC3.4, assembly GCF_034347425.1. Classification (GTDB taxonomy): domain Bacteria; phylum Pseudomonadota; class Gammaproteobacteria; order Burkholderiales; family Burkholderiaceae_D; genus Undibacterium. Next base: position 1,144,274 of record NZ_CP133779.1, on the reverse strand, counting down.
ATCAATTTTGGAGCCATTCATGTTATCCGACACCTATCCGGAGTCTGCTGGTCTATCGTCTGCCGCCGTTCCTGCCACTAGCCTGTACCCGGTGCGCCTCGAAGACAAATACACCGCCACCACAGGCACGATCTTCCTCTCTGGCATCCAAGCGCTGGTACGTTTGCCGATGCTGCAGCGCCTGCGCGATCAAGCCGCCGGCCTCAATACCGCTGGTTTTATTTCCGGCTATCGCGGCTCACCCTTGGGTGGTCTCGATGAAACCCTGTGGAAAACCAAACAATTACTCGAACAAAGCCATGTGCGCTTCGTTCCCGGGGTGAATGAAGACCTCGCTGCCACCGCAGTCTGGGGCAGCCAAACGGTGGATCTGATCGGCCCGGCCAAATACGACGGTGTGTTCGCCATGTGGTATGGCAAAGGCCCTGGCGTTGATCGCAGCGCCGACGTGTTCAAACACATGAACCATGCCGGTACCGCCGTCCACGGTGGCGTGCTGCTGGTGGCCGGTGATGACCATGGTGCCTATTCTTCCACCTTGCCGCATCAATCCGACCATATTTTTTCCGCCTGCATGATTCCCATGCTGTACCCGGCCAATGTGCAAGAATACCTCGACCTTGGTTTGCATGCTTGGGCCATGTCGCGCTTTTCCGGTTGCGCGGTCGGTTTCAAAGCCTTGGCCGACACGGTCGAATCGACCGCTTCGGTCGATGCCGACCCCTTCCGCTTGCAGATCAACATTCCGCACGATTTTGTCATGCCCGAAGGCGGCCTCAATGCGCGCCTGTCGCAAGACACCCTCGGTATCCAAGCGCGCAAACAAGAAGCGCTGATGCAGGATTACAAAATCTATGCCGCACTCGCGTATGCCCGCGCCAATCAGCTCAACCGCGTCACCATCGACAGTCCGCACGCGCGACTGGGCATCGTCGCCTCCGGCAAATCGTATCTCGACGTGCTCGAAGCGCTGGAAGAACTCGGCATCGATGAAGCTCTGGCCGCCGACATTGGCCTGCGCCTGTTCAAAGTGGCGATGCCGTGGCCCTTGGAACCGGACGGTGTGCGCGAATTCGCACTCGGCCTTGATGAAATTCTGGTGGTCGAAGAAAAACGCCAGATGGTGGAATACCAACTCAAAGAACAACTCTACAACTGGCGCGACGATGTACGGCCGCGCGTGATCGGTAAATTCGATGAAAAAGGCGAATGGGTACATCCACGCGGAGAGTGGCTGCTTACTTCCAAGGCTGATTTTTCCGTGGCGCAGATCGCCCGCGTCATCGCCGCACGCATCGCCCGTTTTCATACCAGCGACTTGATCAAGGCGCGGCTGACATTTTTAGAAGCCAAAGACGCGGTATTGACCCGCCAAGTCAACACGCCGGCGCGTCCGGCCTATTACTGCTCAGGCTGCCCGCACAATACCTCGACCAAGGTGCCCGAGGGCAGTCTGGCCCTGGCCGGCATCGGTTGCCACGTCATGGCCACTGCCATTTACCCGGAATTCAATAAACTCACCACCCATATGGGTGGTGAAGGCGCGCCGTGGATAGGCCAAGCGGCCTTCAGCACGCTGCCGCACGTCTTTCAAAATCTCGGTGATGGCACCTATTTCCATTCCGGTTATCTGGCGATTCGCGCCGCCGTGGCCGCCGGCGTCAATATCACCTACAAAATTTTATACAATGATGCCGTCGCCATGACCGGCGGTCAGCCGATCGACGGCACCATCAGCGTGGCCATGATGGCGCAACAAATGGCGGCCGAAGGAATCGCCCGCATCGCCTTGGTTACGGAAGACCTGAGCCGCTACCTCGACCGCTCGGCCTTGCCGCGTAATGTCACCTTACACGACCGCACCGACATGGATGCGGTACAGCGCGAACTGCGCACCGTCCCCGGTACCAGCGTGCTCATCTATGATCAAACCTGCGCGGCTGAAAAACGTCGCCGCCGCAAAAAAGGCGAATACCCCGACCCGGCCGAGCGCCTGTTCATCAACCCTGCTGTGTGCGAAGCTTGTGGCGACTGCGGCGTGCAATCGAATTGCACCGCTATTTTGCCGCTGGAAACGGAACTCGGGCGTAAACGCGCGATCGACCAATCGTCCTGCAATAAAGATTACTCCTGTGTCAAAGGTTTTTGCCCTAGCTTTGTCACCGTCTCCGGCGGCAAGCTGCGCAAATCATCGACTGGCCGTGCCGCCGACAGCGCATTCGGCCCACTCCCCGAACCGCTGCTGCCAAACTGCGACAGCTCTTACAATATTCTACTCAATGGCATCGGTGGTACCGGCGTCATCACGGTCGGTGCCTTACTCGGTATGGCCGCCCATTTGGAAGGCAAGGGCGCATCGGTATTAGACATGACCGGCATGTCGCAAAAAAATGGCTCGGTCACTTCGCATATCCGCATCGTCAATCAAAGCAGCCGCTTGCGCGCGCAACGCATCGCCACCGGCGAAGCCGATCTGGTACTCGGCTGCGATATCCTCACCGCCGGCGCCCACGACGCCATTTCTAAAATGCGTGCCGGCCGCACCCGCGCCGTCATCAACACGCACCAACAACCGACCGGTGCATTCACGAAAAACCCCGATTGGCAATTCCCGCTGGAATCGACCGAACACCTGATCGCTGACTCAGTCGGCGACCAAGTCGACTTCATCGACGCCACCCGCATCGCCACAGCCTTGATGGGCGACGCCATCGCCACCAACTTGTTCATGCTCGGATTTGCCTACCAAAAGGGGGCGCTACCGGTCTCGGCCGCCGCCTTATTGCGCGCCATCGAACTCAATGGTGTCGCCGTCGCAGCTAACCAACAAGCCTTTCTGTGGGGCCGGCGTGCCGCCGTCGATCTGGCGCGCGTCGAAGGCATCGCCGTGCCAGCTCAAACCATTTCGCTGCAACTGCCACAAAGCTTGGACAAACTGCTGGCGCACCGCCAAGCTTACCTGACTGCCTATCAAAACGCCGCCTATGCGGCGCAATACACCGAGCTGGTAGCACGCGTGCGCAGCGCCGAAGCAGCGCTCGGTGCAGGCAATAAACTCAGCATGGCCGTGGCCAAGTACTACTTCAAGCTGATGGCCTACAAAGACGAGTACGAAGTCGCACGCCTGTACACGGATGGCGAGTTCAGCAAACAATTGGCGCAGCAATTCGATGGCAAATTCAGCCTGAAATTCAATTTAGCTCCGCCCTTGTGGTCGAAAAAAGACAGCCAAGGCCATCTGATCAAGGCCGAATACGGTTCCTGGGTGTGGCAAGCATTTAGCTTGCTGGCCAAATGCAAGAGCGTGCGCGGCACCCGCCTCGACCCGTTCGGCTATAGCGCCGAACGCCGCAGCGAACGCGCCTTAATCGTCGAATACCGCGCCATGTTGCTGGCCTTGCTGGAGCAACTCAGCGTCGCCAATCTGGCGCAGGCTGTGGCGCTGGCCAGCCTGCCGGAACAATTGCGCGGTTTTGGTCACGTCAAAGAACAAGCGCTGCAAAGCTACCAACGCGAAAAAATTCGTTTGCAGCAAAGCTTGAGCGAGAGCACTAGCGAATTGGCCCGCGCCGCCTAAATCGGCAGCGCCTGAGACGAGCAAAGCAGTGTGCTCGTCTCGGGCGTATTTCGGACCATACCTGATTTGTTTATTGACGTTTACGTTAACGTCATATAGATTCAAGCCATAAGAATACGCAGCGCTATTCTGCGCTGCATCACCAGACCGTTGAGGAAGACATGACCGACCTGTCCGTAGCCCAGAATCTGAACGAATACAAGCCCACTAATAAGCTGCGCTTTGTCACAGCCGCCTCGCTGTTCGATGGCCACGATGCCTCGATCAATATCATGCGCCGCATCCTCATGGCCAACGGTGCCGAAGTGATTCACCTTGGGCACAATCGCTCGGTAGAAGAAATCGTCACCGCCGCCCTGCAAGAAGATGCCCAAGGCATCGCCATCTCCAGCTATCAGGGTGGTCATGTTGAATACTTCAAATACATGATCGATTTGCTGCGCCAACGCGGCGGTGCGCATATCAAAGTCTTCGGCGGCGGCGGCGGTGTCATCGTACCCGAAGAAATCGCCGATCTGCATGCCTATGGCGTGACGCGCATTTTCAGTCCGGAAGATGGCCAGCGCATGGGCTTGGTCGGTATGATTTCATCGATGATACAAGCCTGCGATGTCGACTTGTCCGGCTATGCCCCGACCACCATGGGCGCTTTGCAGCAGGGCGAGCTGAGCGCGCGCCACCGACCGCTGGCGCAATTGATTACCGCGCTGGAAAACGAACGTGTCGCCCCCGAGTTACGCGCTGAAATTTTCCGCGCCGCGCAGCAGGTGCAAGTGCCGACGCTGGGCATCACCGGCACCGGTGGTGCTGGCAAATCCTCGCTGACCGATGAATTGATACGCCGTATCCGCCTCGATCAAAACGACGGCCTCAACATCGCCCTGATCTCAATCGACCCGTCGCGCCGCAAATCCGGCGGTGCCTTGCTCGGTGACCGCATCCGCATGAATGCCATCAACCCGTGGCAAGGCCAAAACAAAGTCTTCATGCGCTCGCTCGCCACCCGCGAAGCTGGCTCAGAAATTTCGCAAGCCTTGCCCGACGTGATCGCCGCCTGCAAAGTCGCCGGTTTTGACATCATCATCATCGAAACCTCTGGCATCGGCCAAGGCGACGCCGCCATCGTGCCGCATGTCGATGTCTCGATGTACGTGATGACGCCGGAATTCGGTGCGGCCTCGCAGTTGGAAAAAATCGACATGCTCGATTTTGCCGACTTCGTCGCCATCAATAAATTCGACCGCAAGGGTGCGCAGGATGCGCTGCGCGATGTCGCCAAACAATACCAACGCAACCGCGAACTGTGGAGCCAAAAACCCGAGGACATGCCGGTCTACGGCACCCAGGCATCGCGCTTCAACGACGATGGCGTCACCGCGCTGTATCAAGGCTTGCTGCCGGCGTTGTGTGCCCACGGCCTCAAGGCGGCTGCCAGCAGCCTGCCCGCTATCGGCGTCAAATATTCCAGCGCCAAGCACGTCATCGTGCCGGCCGCGCGCAGCCGCTACCTGGCTGAAATCGCCGACACCGTACGCCAGTATCACCAGCAAAGTGGCAAGCAAGTCGGCTGGGCGCGCGAACGCCAGCAACTGCAAGCAAGCAAACGCATGCTGGCCGCCGCCGGACATGCCGTCGATGAAGCTTTCGACGCCCTCATCGAAAGCCGCGACCACCACTTGAACGCCGAATCGAAACGCCTGCTCAAAGACTGGCCGGAACTGCAAGCCGCGTATGCCGGCGACGAATACGTCGTGCGCATCCGCGATAAAGAAATCCGTACCCGCCTGACTCAGCAAACCCTGTCCGGCACCACCATCCGCAAGGTCGCACTGCCGCGCTTCGTCGACCATGGTGAAATTCTGCGCTGGCTGCTGCTGGAAAATGTACCCGGTGCCTTCCCTTACACCGCCGGTGTATTCCCGTTCAAACGCGAAGGCGAAGATCCAACCCGCATGTTTGCCGGCGAAGGCGATCCATTTCGCACCAACCGTCGCTTCAAATTGGTTTCGCAAGGCATGGCAGCCAAACGCCTCTCGACCGCCTTCGATTCGGTCACGCTCTACGGTGCTGATCCGGCTCTGCGTCCCGACATCTACGGTAAGATCGGCAATTCCGGCGTCTCGGTCGCCACGCTCGACGACATGAAAGTACTCTACGACGGCTTCGACCTGTGCGACCCGGCGACCTCGGTATCGATGACCATCAATGGCCCGGCCCCGACCATTCTGGCCTTCTTCATGAATACCGCGATTGACCAGCAAATGGAAAAATTCCACGCCGCCAACCAGCGCGCTGCCACGCCCGAGGAAGCCGCCACACTCCGCGCCTGGGTCTTGATGAATGTGCGCGGCACCGTACAAGCCGATATCCTCAAGGAAGACCAGGGCCAGAACACCTGTATTTTCTCAACCGAATTTTCGCTCAAAGTGATGGGCGATATTCAGCAATACTTCGTGCAACACAATGTGCGTAATTTTTACTCGGTATCGATTTCCGGCTACCACATCGCCGAAGCCGGTGCCAATCCGATTTCCCAGCTCGCCTTCACGCTCTCGAATGGCTTCACCTTCGTCGAAGCGTATCTGGCACGCGGCATGCACATCGACGACTTCGCCGCCAACCTGTCCTTCTTCTTCAGCAACGGCATGGACCCCGAATACACCGTACTCGGTCGCGTCGCCCGGCGCGTTTGGGCCATCGCCATGCGCGACAAATACGGTGCCAACGAACGCAGCCAGAAACTGAAATACCACATCCAAACTTCCGGCCGCTCACTGCATGCTCAGGAAATCGACTTCAACGATATTCGCACCACGCTGCAAGCCTTGATCGCCATCTACGACAACTGCAACAGCCTGCACACCAATGCCTACGATGAAGCCATCACCACGCCAACCGATGAATCGGTGCGGCGCGCCTTGGCGATACAATTGATCATCAACCGCGAATGGGGCTTGGCGAAAAATGAAAACCCGATACAGGGCAGCTTCATCATCGAAGAACTGACAGAGTTACTCGAAGAAGCCGTGATGCAGGAATTCGAACGCATCGCCGAGCGCGGCGGCGTACTCGGGGCGATGGAAACCGGCTACCAACGCGGGAAGATTCAAGAAGAATCGATGCACTACGAACACCTCAAACACGACGGCAGCCTGCCCATCATCGGCGTCAATACCTTCCGCAACCCCAAGGCCGGTGGTACCCCACAAAAAATCGAACTGGCCCGCTCAACCGAGGAAGAAAAGCAATCGCAACTGACGCGCTTAGCCGATTTCCACGCCAGCCATGCCGCCGTCGCCCCGGCTGCTTTGCAAGCCTTGCAACTGGCGGCCATCAATAATGAAAACGTGTTTGAAAAACTGATGGAAGCGGCGCGCATCTGCTCGCTCGGACAAATCACGACAGCCTTGTTTGAAGTCGGTGGGCAGTACCGGCGCAATATGTAAGTTGACAGTTCGCGCCCTGCGCGGGTGTTTGGTAGTAAGAAAAAAAGCCTCAGCAATACGCAAGTATTGTTGAGGCTTTTGCTTTCAGATGCGCAGAACAACTTAATGGATCGTCGCAAGCGACGATGGAAAAGACTCTGGAAGGGGTTGGCATCCCCTCCCATCGCGTCGCTCCTTCGTCGCTCACCGGCCAAAAGAGGCTGTCGCAAAAGGGTAGTGAGTCGGTATCATTACCCTGACTGGTAGCCACGTCATTCCTGCGCGCTTTTGGCAGGAACCCAGCGGCGTTCGTGCTTAACTGAAAATGCCAGAAATGATGATGTTTTCAGTGTTAAAAACGACGCTGGGTTCCCGCCAAAAGCATGCGGGAATGACGAGGCTGTGGCATGCAGGAATGACGAGGTATGCGGTGTTTCAGGTGTAAAAAACGTCCATCAGGCTTTTGCGACAGCCTCTGAAGGCCGGGGTTTCAAACCCTAGTCAGATTTTTGATCAATAGAAAGCAAAGCAAGGTTTTTCTTTCCGTCAACGCCAGAACTTTTCCCGACCAACGGCAAGGCTGCGCGGTGTCGACGGTCGTGTCAAATTGACGCAGCAGAGTTACGCTTGTTCCAAGTGAGCGACCGTCAATTCTTCCGATCTGTTCCCTGTTTTATGCGTCCCCCTAATACAATTATTCAGGATAATCATGCGCTTATCATTCGTCTTCAAATACTTGGTCTTTAGCGCGGTATGTAGCTTGATTGCAAGCGCGAACGTGTTTGCCGCATCGATCAGACTGCAAGCAAAGTTTGCCTATGTCGGTGGGTTCGGACCAAATGCATTTGCAACCCCAGAAGGGGCGATCGCTGCAGCGAAGCAGCACATGACTGGTGATGGCAACTTCGTTGTTACCGAGCATAGGGAGGGTTCGAATGGCGCGACTTACAATGGCTTGCCGGCCGACTACGAAATGCATCTGTTCGCCAATATTAGAGGGAAACTCGAAGATCGCGGCTGGATCCATGCGGCTTCCTCCCGTCCGCTTTGTCCTGCAGGATACGAATTGGTGCGTGACCGAGGCGCGCCACACTTTCTCTATAGCTGTTATCTCGCTTATGGTCCCGCAGAAGTCGATCTCAGCGAACATGATAATGATTGCCGGTCCGGTAGCAAGCCGCCGTTCATCGAACAGCAAGTTGGTAATCCGATCGCGATTACAGGACGCATCAAAATTGAGCGCGAACTCGACTATCAAAGCACTGGGCTTGGTGGCTTGCGCTTCGAACGTCAATATCGCAGTGATCGAAAAGCGTGGACCCACAACTATCAACATGTCGGTATCGATTTGTCGCGCACAATTGCTACGGACAAAACAGCGAGAAGCGAAGGTTTTGATGCTGGTTGCCATTGGGCCGATACAGAGTTAGGCAAAACCTGCTTCTTGCCTATGCCAAGCATGCGCTCATTTGATTTTTTTTTGCAGCGTGCGAATGGTCGCAGCGTGCGCTTCGGCGACGACAGTGGTTTGACTGCCCCAGTAGACATCAATGACCGTATCGAAGCTCGGCGTGATGCCAACGATGAGGGAATGCAATATCTGGTTTACAACGCTGAAAACGAAAGCAAGGAATTGTACGACTCTTCAGGACATTTGATTTCTATTACCGATGGGAATGGCAATCAACAAACACTGAACTATGCTGAAGATAAAACTTTGCGCAGCGTAAGCGATGCCTACGGCAAACAATTGCTGTTCGACTATGATGCATCCGGTCGCCTTATCCAAATGACTGACCCCGGTGGTGGGATCTATCGCTATGCCTATGATGAAGCGAGTTCAGTTGTATCAGGCGCAGCGGTCGGTAATCTGACGTCTGTGATTTACCCAGACGGAAAAAAACGGATTTACTGGTATAACGAGGCGGATAAAACCAATGGTAGCCACCAAGCTTACGCTTTGACCGGTATCAGTGATGAAAATGGCGCGCGCTTTGCGACTTTCACCTATACGACTTCTGGTGAAGTCAACGGTAGCGAGCATGCCGGTGGTGTTGCCAAGTATCGTCTCAGTTGTCGGCAAAACAGCTGCGATATGACCGACCCGCTCGGTGCCGTCTACACGTACCAAAGTATTAACGTGGCAGGAGTGCTAAGACCGAGCAGGCAATATCAGCCCGCTGTGGCTGGCAGCGTGCGGGCGGAAAAACAAATCACTTATGATGAAAATGCTAATCCGAAGCAAACCACGGATTTCAACGGTCGCATGACGACTTATTCCTACGACTTAAGGCGTAATTTGGAAACCAGCCGGGTTGAAGCTGCTGGTACACCCTATGCCAAGACTACTACTACTTCTTGGCATGCCGACTTCCGGTTGCCGCTACAAATCGACACAGCGTTATTGCGTACGCGTATGTCTTACGACAATAAGGGTAATCTGCTCACGCTGACTGAGCAAGCCACTACCGACTCGAGTGGGGCGCAAGGAGCTGTCGCCATTGTATCTGGCCTACCGCGCACTTGGACCTATACTTACAATGCCCGAGGGCAGTTGTTAACCGTCACCGGCCCACGTACCGATATCCGCGATGTGACCGCCTATGCTTACGATACCCAAGGCCAGCTCACGAGTGTCACGAATGCAGCCGGTCATGTCACCAGCTTCTGCGATTACGATCCGCACGGACACCTTGGTACCATCACCGATCCGAATGGCATGGTGACCAAACTGAGCTACACGCCGCGCGGCTGGTTGGCCAGCCGGGTTGTGAGCGCGGATGGTGTCACACAAACCACGTCTTACGACTACGATGGTGTCGGTCAGATGACGCAAGTCACGCTGCCTGATCACAGCCACATCCGCTATACCTACGATGACGCGCATCGATTGACGGCGCTGAGCGACAGCTTGGGCAACAGTATCACGTACACACTCGACAACATGGGGAACCGCATTACGGAAGCCGTCAACGATGCCAGTGGCCAGCTCACTCGGCAAATTACCCGTGTCTACGATACCCTCAATCACCTGCAACAAGTCACCGGAGCAGTGCAATGACACGCTCATCGGCCTACCCGCTTGCTCGAATCTATGCACGGCGCAGTCTGAGCGCCGCTCTGTTGGCAATCTGCGCTGTCGCACAAGCGCAGACCAGCTCGCCGCAAAACACCACCTACCGATATGAATACGATGTGCTCGGCAATGTCACCAAGATCACCAATCCTTTGCAATTCATAACGCAGCAATCTTACGATGTGCTCGGACGCCTGACGTCGCAGACTGATGCAAATAATCAAGTGACACAGTATGTTTATGATGGGCAAAATCGCTTGAAAAAAGTCATCGACGCCCGCCAATTGAGCACACTGTATACGCTCGACGGTCTTGGTAATCAGTTGAGCTTGAGCAGCCCCGATACCGGCATTGCCACCAACACCTTCGATGCTGCCGGCAATGTAGTGACCGCCACCGATGCCAAGGGGCAGACGACTCGCTTTACTTATGATGTGCTCAACCGTGTGACCAGTATCACCTACAGCGATGCGCAAGTGACGACGTACACCTATGATCAGGGAGCAAACGCGAAAGGGCGATTGAGTCAAATTACCGATCCTCTGGGCAGTATCACGCTTTCCTACGATGGTTTCGGTCACGTCGTGAATGAAACACGCAGCCTTAGCGTCAATGGCAGCATGTTACTCGCCGTCATTACTTACCAATATGATGCGGCCGGTCGTCTGAGTAAGCTGACTTATCCCAACGGACGCCAGATCAGCTATACGCGCGACAGCATGGAGCGCATCAGTCAAATTGATAGCACGAAAGACGATACCGCTTTGACGGTGTTGAGCCAGGTCATCTATGAGCCTTTCGGCCCGGTACAGACCTATCTCAACAGTACCGGGCAAGCTTACCGTCGCAGTCTCGATCTCGATGGCCGTATCAGCAGCTTTACCCTCAATAAGCAAGTGCAGACCATCAGCTACGACGCGGCCAGCCGTATCGTGGCGATCAATGAAGCGAATAATCCGGCACGCCAGAGTAGCTACGGGTATGACGCGCTGGATCGATTGAGTAGCTACCTCACGCCGCAAAGCAATCAAAGTTTTACCTATGATGCCGTGGGCAATCGCAATAGCAAAACCACGGGGGCGGCGAGCACGAGCTACAGCTATGGCAGTGCCAGCAATCGGCTCATGGAAGTGAGCGGCACATCCGTTATCAACGATGCCAATGGCAGCATTACCGACAATGGGAGCTCACAATTTTCCTACGATGTCCGTGCTCGCCTCACTTCGGTAACGACAAACGTAGGCACGACCAACTACCGCATTAATGCCTATGGCCAGCGCGTGCAAAAGATCAGCAGCAGTGGCAGCACTTGGTATCACTACGATCAAGCCGGTCTACTCATCAGTGAAAGTAACGGGGAATGTGATGTCGACTATGTGTATTTGGACAGTATTCCCGTTGCTGTACTGCCGTGTGACAAAGGTTTGCACGATGTCCATACCGATCACCTCAATACGCCGCGCGTGATCACCAATAGCCAAGGTGTGGAAGTCTGGCGCTGGGACAGTATGCCGTTCGGTGAATCAGCACCGAATGAAAATCCTGGTAACACAGGGGTGGCGCACGATTTTACGTTTAATCAGCGCTTTGCCGGGCAGTACTATGATCAGGAAAGTGGCTTGCATTACAACTACTATCGCGACTATGATCCGAGCACGGGGCGTTATATCACTTCTGATCCTATCGGACTAAGAGGAGGCCCAAATACCTATGCTTATGTGGGGGGAATCCATTAAGTAAAATTGATCCAACGGGGGAAATCGCCTTTTTATTACCAGCGATTCCGTATGTGGCTCCGATAGTGGTTGATGCTGCGGCCTACGGCGCTGGTGCAACGGCGGCGGCTTGGCTAGGTTATAAAACTGATAAGGCGTTGCAAGAGGCAATCGAAAGAGAAGCAAATAGACGTGAGTATAAAAATAGATGTAGTGAGCCGCCACCTCCAGGGCTTAGTCCATGTGAGCTTGCCAAATGGAATTTGAATAAAGCCCAAGCTTGCAAAGATTTAAGAAATGCCAACACCAACAGATGGTGGGGTGGCGCTGATAATGAGCAAAGTTCACAACTTGCGCAAGACTTGGATAATGCTATTCGGAATGCTAAAAATGCTGTTGACAGAATCTGTAAAAAAGAATGTCCATAATGATTATAGCTACTAATATTCTCTTAAATGAAATTGAGTCTGCTTTTCCTTTTACGGAAATGCCTCTAGATACTGATCTCTTGTTTCATAAGAAGGATTTTTTTGAATGCAATGATTTGCTAGCTGATATTGAGCAGTACAGAGGCAAAGAAATCACAGGGAATGCTATTCGCGTTATTCATCAGGAAATGTCGCATTTGTCGGCCAAAACATGGGAATGGGTTTTGCCTCACTACCTAAGATTTTGTTTCACGGCTGAGGCTGAATATAACCGAATGGAGACAGAATTTCTAATCTACAGCTTGGCACCTTCATTGGAATTTCAGGCAGAAACATGGCAACGTCTATCACTTTTAAATAAAAATCAGATTAACTGTTTAATTCACTTTTTAGAGTGGTGTTCAAATCATCAATATTGGAAAGAATATTGTCCAGACGAGATCGATAGAGGCATAAATTTTTTAAGAACCAGTAGCTTCGGCCAGTCATAACAAAGTGAGCTGTAAATTGTAGCCGTCGTCATCGCTTTATTTTTAAACGCACGATCACTTCTTCTTTTAAAAAGAAAAAGTTAATTCCTCCGGTAACCCGCTTTCTCGACCGAGGACGACACACTTTAAGCAAAGATACATTACGTGAATTAAACGCCAGTGCGACCGGAGCAGGCAATAGCATCACCAAAGTCGACCTGTATCAGGGCAGTACTTTAGTGGACACCACAAGCAGTCCTACTGCGCCGAACAGCAACACCTGCAGATCACATGGTCAAATGTGGCAGCAGGTACTTACAGCGTCACAGCCAAAGCGACAGACAACTTGGGGGCAAGCACAACCAGTACCCCAATCACCGTCGTGGTAGCAAGTGGTACAGCAAAGATTTATGATATCCAGACGGATCAAATCAACACGCCGCGGGTAATCACGGACAGCACAGGAAATGTCGTATGGAGATGGGATAGCACACCGTTTGGAGAGAGTTTACCGGATCAAAATCCGAGTCATACGGGAACATCGAACGACTTTACGTTTAACCTGAGATTTCTTGGTCATATGATCAGGAGACGGGGCTACACTATAACTATTTTAGGGATTATGATCCGGCTACGGGGCGGTATATTGAAAGTGATCCGATTGGGCTTAGTGGGGGGATTAATACTTACGGCTATGTCGAGGGCAATCCGATTTCGGGGACGGATCCTTCGGGATTGGATACATTTTTGTGCCGCCGACCACTTGATGGCTTGTATGGAATTTCAGTTGAGCCACTCTTTCACCAATTTCTGTGCACAATTGATGCAAATGGAAATACTCAGTGTGGAGGACTTTGCCCTAAGGATGGTATCTCTGGAATGTTTGGTGGGAAGGGGAAAATTGAAAAAGAGAAATCAGTTGAACCCGATCAATGTGAGGAAAAAAGAGGTCCAGATCAATGTTTTGAAAAATGTGTGAATGATCACATGGCTAGCCCGGCCCCTGATTATGATGTCGGAGCTGGGCGTCCTTGGATGTTTCCCAAAGCCGGTGCTCAGCAATGTCAAGTGTATGCGAGTTCCGTTTTAGATCAATGTGCTGCTAAGTGTCGGAAGTAGTTATATGCGTCGATTCTTCACAAAAAGAACACTAATCTTTTTATGGTTGGCGTGGTGTGCATGGTGGTTTGCCGACGGATTGTGCACATTCTTTCCCGAGTGTGTTGGACTAGTAAGAACCGTCCACGTTGGAGAGCGCGGAATGGCTGACATGCTCGTTTTGATGTTGAGTGGTTTTCCTACTGGCACTTATGTGGCGATTGCATTAGGGCACTTTGTAGTCGGAGAGAATAACCTCATTCATGGGTTCGTCGCTTATATATTGCAATCAATTGCTGTCATAGCTATCGGCTACTTTCAATGGTTTGTATTATTGCCGTGGTTATGGCGCAAGTGGAAATCAACGAGGGTACAGTGGTGAGCCTCACGGCCAGTCCGACCAATGCTGTCGCACCAGCGACGATACTGCTCAATGCAACCGCCAGTGATCCGGATGGCAGCGTTGCCAAAGTTGACTTCTACAATGGCAGCAACCTCATTACCAGCATTGCTCAGGCACCCTACAGCACTCCATGGTCAAATGTAGCGGCAGGTACCTACAGCGTTACAGCCAAAGCGACAGATAACTTAGGTGCCAGCACAACCAGCATCCCCATCACCGTCACAGTAGCCAGCGGCACAGCAAAGATCGATAATATTCAGACGGACTAGATTAATACGCCAACGGTGATCACGGACAGTACAGGCAATGTGGTCTGGAGATGGGATACAACGCCGTTTGGAGAGAGCGGTATCTGTCAAGATAGTTGGTAAGATTTGAGGTTAAGCCGCTGCCAGTTCCTTATTCATTTTTTGGACTTCCTCACGATCAGGATTGAGACTGACCTGATCAACCCAAGTCCAGTTTCGCGTATCACCTCGCCAGCGTTCCGGTCGCTTTGCACGGGCGATTTCATAGGCCGCCTTGCGCTGTGCCAGAATCACTTGATCACGTCCCTGATGGCGTTCTGCTGGCGTCACGAACTGAATGCCACTATGCCGATGCTCGTGGCTGTACCACTGAATAAAACGCTGCACCCAACGCCGTGCTTCTTCAATACTGGCAAATCCGGCCTGCGGCCATTGCGGCCAGTATTTCATCGTGCGGAATAAGGATTCTGAGAACGGGTTGTCGTTACTGACTCGTGGTCGGCTATGCGATGGACTCACCTTCAGTTCTTCCATTTTGGCTTTCAATGTATAGCTTTTCATCGGTGCGCCATTATCCGAATGCAGCACCAATGGCGTAGTCATACAGCCTTGTCCCATCACCGTTTTTTGCAATAATTCTGCCGCCAGTTCACCGCTTTCTTCGCCGTGAACTTCCCATCCGACCGGGTAACGACTGAATATATCCTCGATTAAATACAGTTTGTAAAACAGGCCTTTTGTTTTTGTCGGTAAAAAAGTAATGTTCCATGACCATACCTGATTTGGTGCGGTAGCATGATGCGTCGTTGGTTTATTCACCTTACGTGGTGCCGCTGCACGGCCTCGCCGATACAGCAGCGAGTGCGCTTTCAGAATCCGATACATGGTCGATTCTGAGGCCAGGTAACGTCGCTCGTCTGCGAGGATAGGGACGATTTGCGTAGGCGGCAAGCTGCCGAAACGCGCGCTGTTACAGACATGCAGAATTTCCTCCTGCTCATCTTGGCTAAGCTTGTTGGCCGGTACAGGACGCTCCGCCAAAGGGCGCGCATCATCAACCACAGCCCCATTCTTCTGCCAGCGATACCAATCATTGAGCGAAATTTCTGCGACCTCGCACGCTTTAAACAAGCGCGCCCCTTCGTCGCACGCGACCCGAATCGGCACGATCAATTCCTGCCGCTCGCTCAATGCAGTCATTCGTCCTCGCCCTCGTCCCACAGGGCGCGCAGCTTTTTTTGCAGCACCAATAACGCTGCTGCTTCTGCCAGCGCCTTATTTTTACGGTCTACTTCGCGTTGTAATTCTTTGATTTTTTTCTGATAGGACTGCGTCGTTTTTTGTTGTTCAGCTTGGGCTACTGGCTGTCCATTTTGCGCAGCCACGGCCAGTTCTCGCCAGGTCTTGACTTGTGCTGGATAAAGTCCTTTGCCACGACAATATAGTGCCAGATCGGCTTCATTGAGTGCGGCGGTTTCTACAATGATGGCGAACTTGGCTTGGGCAGTCCATTGCTCATTGTTGCGGTCAGTTGTTGGCACAGGGCGTCCTTGCTGACGTAGTTTTGTACGCCAGTTATAAAGTGTGGCTTCAGAAATGCCTTCCTGCTTCGACATGCTGACAATGGAAGGGGCATCCGGGGCCAACATTTTAATCAAAATAGCCTGCTTGCGTTCGTTTGGTATGCGAGACATGTATCAATCCTGCCGCCGTAATAGTTGGAAAATGCCGAAATCGGCAACTTACCAACTATCCTGACACAGAGGGAACACCCCACATAAGGTGATCAGAAATAATTAAATATGCAACTGCACCTTCCGCTGAAATTGCGATCAGATCTACGACACCTTTTTGCTCAATAGTCACATTTACTCCGGCCTCATAATTTCAACTATAGTAGGTGAAATTTGGGTGCCACCAGGTGAACTAATTATCGAGGGGAGGTCAACAGTTGAATTCGCTATTAAAATTGCTTCTTCGTATTTTTCTAAGTTATCACTAACCCAGCTTTCACCGATACGTTCCAAATGAAATTTGACGACCACACCAAACTCATCTTTTGAGACAATTGCATTCACCAATTCATTTTTATTATGTTGTCTCCAAGCCTTAAACAACTCATCGATAAACAAAAAGGCATTATCCAAATAATTACTTTCAACATAATCGTCAATGTGTACAGAATTAAAGAAACATTCATAGCCAGTTTTATCAGGAAAAGTTTCCAAATCAACGTTTACATCTTTGCTTGATAGAGCAGCTAAGAGTTGACATCCATTTCGCTTACAAAAACCCATAGAAATATAGTTGGACAAGTCAGCTGGCAATGATTTGGTTTTACAACTCATGTCGTTAATTAAATCAGACATTTTTTTATTCATCCGTAACATACTTATTCTCCCAAATATTTGGTCAATAAAGTGGCCCCCTAAGTCCAGACAATTATTCAAAGAGTTTAAGATAGTGCCTGTTTCTGCCACAGCTGCGCGGCGCTGCCCCGTTATTCGCACTACATCACTACCGTGCTTTTCTTTTCTATCATTTTTGAATCAGGCAGTTCAGTACCAAATTTGTTTACGATCTTGGCACCGCCGCCCACGCCTGATCGATACACGGTTTCCGGCGTTTGATAACCCAATGATTGATGTTTACGTTCAGCGTTGTAGAACATAAAATAGTTCGCCAAGCCGATCACCAACTCCGGCATACTTTCATGCTTTTTCAAATACACTTCTTCATATTTCACACTGCGCCATAGACGCTCAACAAAAATATTATCCAACGCCCGACCGCGACCGTCCATACTGATTTTGATGCCGTTTCTAAGCAGCAGCCCAGTAAAGGCCTGGCTGGTAAACTGCGCACCCTGATCGGTATTAAAAATCTCCGGCGTTCCATACCATTTTATGGCTTCTTCCAAGCAGTCCACGCAAAACCCCGCATCCATCGTGTTCGACAACCGCCAAGACAGCACCTTCCGGCTATACCAGTCAACGATCGCCACCAGATACACAAAACCCCGCGGCAGCCTGATGAATGTGATGTCTGTACTCCAGACCATATTTGGTCGAGTGACATCGATACCTCTCAGTAAGTACGGGTAAATCTTGTTCTGCGGATGCGCTTTACTGGTGTTGGGGCCTGGGGCCATACCTGCCAATCCCAGTTGCTGCATCAGCCTCTGTACGCGCTTGCGGTTCACTGCATGGCCACAGTCTCGCAAGTAATGCGTCATGCGTCGCGTGCCGTAAAATGGATGTCTGGTGTATTCCTCGTCAAGCAATTGCAACAGCAAACTATCAAACGGATTGATCTCTTCTTGCAAGCGCTTTTTCTTGTCGTACACGACCGAGCGCGTGACTGAAACGAGACGGCATTGTGTGGCGATTGAAAGGGCAGAGAGCGGCTCTACCCACTGCAATCGTTCCGTTACAGGCTGATCCCTGACTTTTTTTTAAGCCAATCGAGTTCCATATTCAGTTGCCCAATTTTGGCATAGAGACGGTCTGGGTCGTTCTGTGTGCTGGCCGGTTTCGGACCGCGCTTACCTTCAAACAGACTGCCTGCATTTTCCAGTAATTCTTTCTTCCACTGGCTAACCTGCGTCGGATGCACCCCGAACTCTTGGGCGATCTGATTGATCGTCTTTTCGCCTTTGATTGCCTCAACTGCTACCTTGGCTTTTTGTGCGCCGCTAAATATTTTTCTCTTATTTTCACTCATGGTCTGCCTCGTCTCTTTTCGACAGACACTAGTTTAAACTGTTGTCCGGATATGTGGATCCACTAAAGGGATCGATTTGCTCATTAAAATTTTGATTCACATAACTTCGATTAGGAGATATACCTGGATCATGATAAAAATCAGGAATCACTTCTTGTGCGTTGACCGTCGTTATCACTGCAGTCATTATTGATACAAAAAGCCATGGCGCAAATTTCGTTTCACCAAAAAGGAAAATACGTTTTTTCATTACACATCCCCCTAAATAAGTCCTCTCAACCTTGCATTTTATAGCGCCTTAAAAATAAAATTAATTCCATAAAATTAATTTTATTTCCATTCGTAGAAAAGTAAATAGGACAAATTCGAAAATATGCCGCGCACAAACAAAAAAACGAGCCTGAACGAAATTCTGGGGATAGGTGGACTTGTATAATCTCTTGAAATCGTTATCGGCATTAGGGGAACCGCTCGCCTGGCTGACCAATACACTAGAAAAACTCCCTGCCTGCCCCAACAGTCAGATCGACTCTCTGCTACCATTTCCACAGTCTCAATAAGCCTGACGGACGTGGCAATGTGGGGCGGCTGCACGCTTACCGATGGATCCCGATCCGACATGGCCAAGCACACTAGGGAACTCAAGTCCTACTACTGATAGCCCATCAAACGCTAGCGGAAATAGTTCTTGTGCGCCGACGCTTCCTAAGCCTGACCCATGTAAATACCTTAGGGATAAAGTTCGTGATTTGGGACGACAATATGATAGAAAAGTTGGCGATTTAGCTGAAGATCAATGGGATTTGTATAACCGAGCTTATGATGTCAACCCTGGGGCAGATATTGCGGGTAAAGGAACTTACGTAGGCCATGTCTCAAGAATTGCTGACATAAAAAAGGGGCTTGATCGTGCAGTAAAAGAACTAGAGGAATGTGAAAGAACAAATCGACGTTAAGGTATTTTGGGCGAAAACTAATTGGCGATATTGAAATGATTCATGAAATTATTACAGCGAATTTAATAGACAAAATTTTCCTTTTGATTCAAACACAAGCTGAATTCAAACGAGAATCAATTTGGTACGAAATTCAAGATGATTGGAGTTTCATTTATCTGCGAATTAGTGTTGAGACTATGGATGCAAAAAAAATGTTGGCATTAAGGAATATTGCTGAGTTTTTAGACTCAACGGTACCTGGGAGAGAGGATGATTGTTCGTGGATGGTAAGTTTAATATTGGATGGCGAAACAGTTGATACTTACTTTGGTGGAAATCTAAGCTCGCCCAAGATGGGTTTTCACGATTAAATAGTATGACTGCCACAAATTAATACATCGACGAGTAGGTTTTAGTATGTCAAGGAAACCCCGGTGTCCCTCTGTGGAAAGCGATCCAATTGGATTGAACGATGGCATTGATCAAAAATCTGACTAGGGTTTGAAACCCCGGCCTTCAGAGGCTGTCGCAAAAGCCTGATGGACGCTTTTTTTACACCTGAAACACCGTATACCTCGTCATTCCCGCGTGCTTTTGGCGGGAACCTAGTGTCGTTTTTTACACTGAAAATTCCACAACTTCTGGCATTTTCAGTTAACCACGAACGCCGCTGGATTCCTGCCAAAAGCGCGCAGGAACGACGTTACGGGCGGCTGGGGTAATGATGCAGACTGAAAACCCTTTTGCGACAGCCTCTTTTGGCCGGTGAGCGACGAAGGAGCGACGCGATGGGAGGGGATGCCAACCCCTTCCAGAGTCTTTTCCATCGTCGCTTGCGACGATCCATTAAGTTGTTCAAGCATTTCAAAAACGATTTAGCCTGCGGCCGAACTTCTTGCACGACTTTTTTGGCCAATTGCATGCGCTTACAAATGCATGCCGCTGCCTATATTTTGCATCACCAATTACGTCATCGGTGTTGAAACCGTAGGAATGATCAGGAAGTACATTGTGAGAGTTGCTCTTTAACCAGAACATCATCAAGCATGAGTAACAGCCTACGTCCGCTGCCACCGCACCAGTAAGCCATCATTTCCGCTTTGGCTAAGGCCATCCGGGAAATCGAATCAATAATTGAGAACTTGGCAAACCGGGGGGCATCCATGTACGCCGCGCCAGAACCGTCATTGACTTTTGATGTTTGATTCGAAGCCTGACTCAGACTGATTATACATGGCGGCGGCAGGCTCGCCCCCCCCTGTCCAATCCCATGAATAGGCAATTATTGCTAAAAAGCATAATCAAAATTGAACTCGTCAGATTGAAATTTTAAAAATCCTACGGTATGATTTTTACCAGTGCTGAACACACGTAACTCTCTTGCGCACTAAGCCACAAACAACTTAATGGATCGTCGCAAGCGACGATGGAAAAGACTCTGGAAGGGGTTGCATCCCGTCCCATCGCGTCGCTCCTTCGTCGCTCACCGGCCTGAGGCCGAGGTTTCAAACCCTAGTCAGATTTTTGATGCAAAAAATTTAAAAGCTGGAGAAATAATAGCTCTTCAAATTGCAACGCAAGCAAACACTGTTGCCTGACTTGATAGGACAGCTACGGTGCGTTTCATAAGATTTGTCAAGTTATCTTCTTTTATACTAAGCGCCTTGTGTTTTCCGTCATCATGCTCTTGAGCAAAAAAAACCATGGCATCCACTTCAGGGACAGTGTGACTATATGAGTGATTCGAAGAACGCCTACATCAATACCGAACGCACGATTTCCATCGGCAATCCATCTTGGCAGCTTGCTCAGGATTCAGGATTGACCGACCGCAGCGTCACGCATGTTGCGCGTAGTCGTATGCGTGACCAAAACGAGCACGAGTTCATGAATATGTGCTCATGCTCCTATCTGGGGCTGGAGATCGATCCACGATTGGCGCAGCGCGGCGCCGAATATGTATTGCGAACCGGAACCGTCAATCTGCCGACCTCGCGCATCCGTATTCGCCTTAAGGAGCTCGACGAGCTCGAAGATGCTCTCTCCTTGCACTTCTCTTGTGCCGCCTTCACCGCCACCTCATGCAGCGCCGGGATTGTCGCATCCTTGCCGTTGCTGGCCGCTGGTGTGTTCACCGACGGCCAGCGCCCGTTCATGATTTTCGATAAGCATGCGCACTTTGCCCTGAATCAGGTGAAGGCGGTATGCGGTGATGAAACCGAGGTGTCGACCTGTAATCACAATGACGTCGATTTCATCGAAGACATGTGCAAACGCCATCCGTTGGTTGCCTACATTGCTGACGGAGCATATAGCATGGGCGGCGCGGCCCCGATAGAGCGATTGCTGGAGTTGCAGGAAAAATATGGCTTGTTCTTGTACTTCGATGACTCGCATTCATTGAGTGCCTACGGCGAACGCGGCGAAGGGTACATCCGCTCGTTTATGCCAGAACTGTCTGCTCGCACTATCTTGGTGTACTCACTAGCGAAGGCCTTCGGTGCCAACGGCGGCGGTATTTTCATCTCCAAGCGTGCTAATTACATCAAGGAGTTCCGTCGCTTTGGTGGGCCAATGTCCTATTCCCAGTATCTCAATCCGGCCGCCATCGGGGCAGCGCTGGCCTCGATCGAGATTCACCGGACTCCGGAGCTGGCTCAGCTGCAGCAACGCCTGAAGCGCAACATCAACCACTTCGACCAGCTTATTCCTACGCAACATGCTGGTACCGAATTGCCGATCAGAGTGGTGCCGATGGATAATGCGGACATGGCGGTGCGAGTTTCGCAAGCGGTCTTCCGCCGCGGCTACTATACCTCGGCCGTATTCTTCCCCATCGTGGCGCGCAATAAATCGGGTTTGCGCGTAATGATGCGCGCCGATATGAGCCAAGTCGATATGGATGATTTTTGTATCTCGGTCAATGAAGAAAAATTGCGCTATCAGGGCGAACGCAGCGGTCTGCCATCCGGCCTGTTGAACATGGTGACGGCATGACGACGCTGACTCCGCGCAGCTTCCTTTATTGCTCCGCGCTCAATGAAAGCCAGTTCTGCAAATCAACCAACACCGATGTGACGGTCATCGATTTGGAAGACGGCGTGGCTAAGGAAAGGAAAGCAGAGGCACGTGCAATTGTCTCCGGCTTCTACCGGTGTCCGGTATCGGCTTGCACTGCGTTACGGATTAATTCAATTTACCATCCGGAAGGACTCAAGGATATTCTTTTAGTTAATGCCTTACCCCATAAGCCCAACTATGTTGTGATGGCGATGGTCGAAAGTGCGGCCGAAATCGATATCGTAAGGCAAAATCTTTCTGACTCGGCGATCAGACTACTCGTCACGGTCGAAACTCCCGCTTGCATGCGTGTCATTTATGACGTTGCGGCAGTGTCCGACGGCTTGATATTTGGATCGGCAGATTATGCGGCCAGTCTCGGTGTGGCTATCGGGGGCTGGACTAACATCCTGCATGCGCGTTCGCAAATTGTGGCCGCCGCCTCCTACGCGGGGATTCCCGCCTTCGATACCGCTTATTTCAAGCTCGGTGACGAGCAGGGCTTAGCTGAAGAATGCAAGCAAGTCATGCAACTTGGCTTCGCCGGAAAAACAGCGATACATCCGAATCAAATCGACACCATCAATGCCGCTTTTACGCCGACTAAGGCCGAAATCGCGCACGCCGAAGCAGTGCTCGCCACCGTCGAGAGCAGTGGCAACAATATCACCAAGCTTGATCGGATGATGATCGGTCCGCCGTTCGTCAAGCTTGCGCAAAAAATCCTGGCGCGCCGCCGCGCCCTTGAGCAAAAACAAGGAGTGCTATGAACGACATGTTACTGGCGCATGAGCGCATTGGTGAAAAACGCTATCGGGAAGTGTACGGACTAGCCTACGAGGAGTTCGACATCGGCGACATTTTCGAACATCGTCCGGGCCGCACCGTGACCGAGGTCGATAACATCTGGCAATCTCTGATCGACATGAACAAGCATCCTGCGCATATTGACCAGGCGTATGCGCAGCGAACCGAATTTAAAGGATTGCTCGTGTCGAGTTCGGTGACGCTTTCAATCGTCAGCGGGATGACGGTATCGACCATGAGCGCCCGAGCCACGGCTAACCTGGCTTGGGATGAAATTCGTTTGCCCAATCCTGTGCTAGTGGGCGACACGCTGTATGCCGAGAGTGAAGTGGTGGCAAAGCGAGAATCTGCATCGCGCCCGAACGAGGGCATCGTCACGATCAAGGTGATTGGACGAAAGCAAGATTCGACGGTGGTGATCACGTATCTGCGTACCTTTCTGGTTCCCAAGAAAGCGTATTGCATGAAGTACGATATCAAATGAAGAAAATTGTTGTTGTTACTGGAGGAAATTCCGGCATTGGAGAAGCCTGCGCGTTCCGCTTCGCGCTGGAGGACTATCACGTCGTCATTTGCGCCAGACGCGAAAACCTGAATCGGGAGGTCGTCCAACGAGTGCGGGCGGCGGGAGGATCGGCTGAACAATTCATGGTTGATCTGCGCGACGCCACCGCGATCGCCAAGCTGTTTGATGCCATAACGATGCGCCACAGCCGCATCGATTCCTTGGTCAACTGCGCGGGGATCGAAGGCACGCCTTTCGTCAGCTTCGAAGCGTATCCGGACGAGGTCTTCGATGACGTCATGGCGATCAATGTCAAGGCGCCGTGGTTATGCATGAAGCGCGTACTCCCCCTGATGCGCGAGCAGCGCAGCGGTACCATCGTGAATGTGGCGTCGCTGGCGGGGCTGCGCGCCAGCGTGACGGGCGGCGTCGGCTATACGGCCAGCAAGCATGCCTTAGTTGGCGTGACCAAGTCCGCCGCTAGGGAATATGCGGTGCATCAGGTCAGGGTCAATGCCGTGTGTCCGGCGTTCGTGCGTACTCCCATGGCACAGTCAGTGGTTGGCTGCGACATCGACCAATATGGCCCAAGCCATCCGATCAACCGCGTCTGCGAGAAAAACGAGGTGGCGGACGTGGTCTACTGGCTTTGCTCGGATCAATCATCGTTTGTGACCGGGGTCGCCATCCCGGTGGACGGAGGCGTGCTCGCCTGAGCCAAAAGAGCCACAAGCTACCAACAACTTCAAGAGGAAATGCAAGTCATGAGCCAAGCAATAAGCGATTTGTACCCGATGTTGTACCGGCAATCGCCGCCGCTGATCAAAACCAAGCAGCTCGATGAGATTCCTGCAGCGATGAACGGGGTGATTTTCGTCGTCATTGCCGCGATCAATCTGTATCAGTTCCTAGGTGCTCCGCTGCTGATCGCCCGAAACCCATGGTACGCTCTGACCCTGATCCCGACACTGCTGATTTCATCGACTACCGGCGTGCTGGTGCACGAGGCCATCCATGGGATGCTGCACCGGCATCCGGCGGCGAACCGTTTAATGGGGCAGGTCATGGCGGTGTTCGTGGGTATTTCATACGATCTGCAACGAATAGACCATCTGAAGCATCATAAATGGAGTCGCACGGTGAACGATTGCGACGAAGTCTATCTCGCTCCGGCCAAGAGCCGGCGCAAAATAGCACGCTACTACTATTCCAAACTGGTCGGCGCTTTCTATCACGATTTCTTTCTGACTTGTGTGATCGCCTGGTTGCCCCGCGCCCTGATGTTGCGGGTGATGAGCGTCTTATACGCGACCAGAGTCGATGGTACCGACGGCTCACCTTTGTCGACCCTGATACGCACCAACAAGCTGACCGCCTTGCGATGGGAGGGGATGGCGTCGATACTGCTGCTTGCCGCCGGTACGCTGCTGTACTGGCCATTTCTCTGGATATTGGTCTGCCTGCTAATACTGCGCGCCCTGATCCTGACCGTGCTGGACAGCTTCGCCCACTATGGTACGCCGCTGAACGACAGCTCGTTCGCGAAAAATGTCCGCATGCCCTATTTCTTTGAGAGGTATTGCATGCTCAACTTTAATTATCACGGCGTGCACCATGTGTTTCCGACCACCCCGTGGATCCACCTGCCTGCCCATATGCAGCACTTCGCGCCCAATTTCTATTTCATCCAGCATGGCGGGCTGCGGGCTGCGCTGAAAGCGAAGTACACGCCGCCGCGCTGCATATCGGCGTTTCCTTCGGCCGTGGGCTCTGCACCGACTAGCACTTAAGCGGCTATGACCAGCCTGAAAATTGACATCATGTTGCTATTAAATAATTCAGACATTCAGCGCGCCTTGCGCATGACGGAAGCGATTGCGGCGTTGCGCGCTATGCTGGCCGGCACCGAGAAGATGGTGGCACCACCGCGCATGATCATCGACAACGAAGAGCATGGCGCTTTGTCGCTGTTCATGCCAGCCTTGCTCAGTCGAGGTGGACACCTTGGCATCAAAGTATCGTCGATTTATCCCAATAACCGACGTCATGGCCTGCCGACAATCAACGGTGTGGTGGTACTGCTCGATAGTGCGAGCGGTCGGATCACGGCCATGCTCGACAGTGCTGCCTTGACGTCGATCCGGACCAGCGCCGTAAGCGCGCTGGCGGTCGACTTGCTGGCACCGCAACAGGCCGGCACACTAGCGATCATCGGCGTGGGTGTCCAAGCGCGTGCCCACCTGCTGGCCCTGTCTATTGTAAGGAAATTCAATGCAGTCAAGGTATTTGGTCGCGATGCCAAGCAAACCGAACTCTTTGTTGAGGAAATGTCAGGTCAGGTAGCAGTGCGTCTGACTGCGGCCGCGACGCTCGCCGACGCCATTGCGGACGCGGATGTCATCTGCATGGCCACCTCGCACACCGGCGTCGCCCCAATCCTGTTGGACGAGTACCTCAAGCCGCAGGTTCATATCAATGCCATCGGCGGCGGTACCGTCAGCGCTTGCGAGTGCGATCCTCTGACCTTGCGTACCGCGCGCGTCTATGTCGACGAGATCGACACGGCGCTGCGTGAGTCAGGCGACATCGCCGCGGCGATGTCGCACGGCTATCTGCGCAGTGAGGAACTGGCTGATCTGCGCATGCTGGTGAACAACGACTTCGGGCCGCGGCCAGCGAACGGGCGGAGTTATTTCCGCAGCGTGGGCCATGCAAGCCAGGATCTCATCGTGTCCGACCATATTGTGCGGCGCGCGCGCGCACTCGGGATTGGGCAAGGCAATACTTATTTGGATTGCGCGGTGCCATGAAGCCAGCGACGATGGTCGAACTACTGACGGATTATCTATGCATATACTTTTAATCGATTCCAGCACTGTCAATTACCTCGATAACACGCCGCTGGAGGAGCAGCTGTTCGGTCCCGATTTCACGATTGTTCGCACGAACCGGCCAACGGACGAAATGCTGGCTCTGGCGGTCGGGATCGTCGCGTTTCATTCCGTGGCCGTTGACAAGACGTTGCTGGCAAAGCTGGATCGCTGCAAGGCCATCGTCAAGGCCACGGTGGGAATCGATGATGTCGATGTCGCCGCTGCGACCCGCAAAGGTATCCTGTGTGCTCACCTGCAAGGAATCGGTGCCGATGAGGTTGCCGACCATACGATGGCTTTCATCCTGGCGGCACAAAGGCAGCTGTTCGCCTATTCGGAACACACTAAAAAGGGACACTGGTCATGGCGCCACCCGGGGGCACTGAAAAGCTGCCAGGATACCGTGCTCGGCCTTCTCGGATTCGGTGCTATCGGCCGCCGCGTCGCCGAGCGCGCACAGGTATTTGGTTACCAGATACGCCATTTTGATCCTGGCGCTGACATGGCCGCCCACGCGCAGCCCGCCACGCTCGATGAATTATTGCGTTCCGCCGACATCGTGTCGATTCATATGCCACTGAATCAGGCCAACCGTGGCTTCTTCAATTGGGAATTATTCTCCCGATGTAAAGCAGGCATGTGCCTTGTCAATACCTCGCGCGGCGCGCTCGTCGACGGCTCCGATCTGGAGCGGGCCTTGGCTTGTGGCCGTGTCGCAGGCGCCTATCTCGACGTACTCGACAGCGAGCCCGTTCCCTCGGCCAGCCTGCGGGCGAATCCGCGCGTGGTGCTGACGCCGCACGCAGCCTTTTACAGTGAGCGCTCATTATACGAGCTCAGGTTCGGCGCAGCGCGCGCCTTGCACGACATGCTAGCGCATGGATGGACTTCCAACCTGTTAAACAAGGAGCTTTTAGTCAATGAAAACTAAGCTGCAGCCGTTGAGGCCGTTCGCGGAATCCGTCGGGGACGATGCTGCCATTGTGTACAATATCCTGTTGTACGCCCAGCGATTGAGTGCTCGCGCCCTGGTCACTAATACCTTCGGCAATATCGCCATCAGAAAACGTCCAAAATCTGGCCGGAATGACGTCATCTATACCAAGCACCGCGGTATTTCACTCGAGGAGATGGGCGAACAGCACATCGTCGCGATCGACCTGGAAACCAATGAGTTATTGCTGGGGTCTATCAGGCCGAGTATCGGTTACCAGATGCACCGTGAAATATTTCGCTGCAGGCCTGATGTACATGCGACGATTCACCTGCATCCAGACGACGTCATCGCCTATT
The DNA here is from genome assembly GCF_034347425.1 of Undibacterium sp. CCC3.4. Taxonomy (GTDB): domain Bacteria; phylum Pseudomonadota; class Gammaproteobacteria; order Burkholderiales; family Burkholderiaceae_D; genus Undibacterium. Next base: position 1,116,635 of record NZ_CP133779.1, on the reverse strand, counting down.
TTTCAGTCATGCACGGCAACGAAATGTGCTATGTCTCGAACGATACTGCTCTGGTGATGGGCAACCCGCCTTGCATCCTGCCGCAGTCGCTCAATCTCGAGCTCGATATCAGTCCGCTCGCCGGTTTTATCCAAAACACTAATTGCATCGTCATGCCGAATCACGGCATCACCACGATGGGGCGGAATTTGTCCGAAGCCTACCACCGCGCAGTATCCTTCAGCGCCGAAATATCGCGCATCATAAAGAGCTTGCTGGTGTCGAAGTCGACCGGACTTCCGGTTTCCTACACTGCGCCCGAAGAAATCGAACACATGTATCGAATCGGCGAAGAGGCCATTTATGGGAAAACAATATGAAAATTAACCAGTATATCGAGGCATCGGGCGTATGGGCGGCACCGGATCGCAATTTCAAGACCCTGATGCTTGACTTGAACGAGAATCACTTTCTGACGGATTTCCTGGACGATTTCATCGCCAACGAGATGAACGTGCTGTCACTTTCCACGTATCCGAATTATGGACCGCTGATGGACGCCTTAAGCGAGTATTGTCAGGTGCCGACCGACCACCTGTTGATTGCGAACGGTGCCGACCAGGCGATCGATCTGCTGATACGTTTGCTTTTCACGGCTGGCGATCGGGTCGTGGTCCCGTCTCCCGTGTTCTCGTTCTACTACCAGACCTTGGACGTGAACGGCATCGTCACAAAAGTGATCGAATTCGGTACCGTCAATCGGCAATTTTTCTTTCCGTTTGAAAAAACGCTGGCAGCGCTTGATGACGCCGACGGCCTGATACTATGCAACCCGAACAATCCACTCGGCACCGAAATCGATACGCTGCAGTTGCAGGCGCTGGTTCAGCGCTGCGCCGCCCGCGATATTCCAGTCATCGTCGATGAAGCCTATTTTGAGTATTTGGGTCGCAGCTGTTACGATGCTATGGATACAGTGGAACAATTGATCGTCATCCGGTCTTTCTCAAAATACTTCGGCCTGGCCGGGCTGCGCCTAGGATATATTCTGGCGTCCCCCACAATCATTCGTCAACTACAAAAAATCCGCGGTCCTTGGGACGTCAACCATCTTGCAGTCAATGCCGCGCTCTATTGCCTGCGCAATATCGACCAACTCCAGCAATATCATGCACTGCTCCAGAAATCCAAACATGCCTTACTCGCCATATGCGCGCAGGCTGGGATTGATGCATACGATACCAAGAGCAATTTCATTCTGATTCGGGATCAGTCGGGAAAACTGTTGTCAGCGTTCCGTAGCGCCGGCATCCTGGTGTCCGACTGTTCGGCTTATCCGCATAGCGCTGGCATCATTCGGCAAATGCTGCGTTTGGCCGTACCCCCTATGGCCGACGTCGCGCGTGTCGGCGCGGTGATCGAGGAGAGCCGGCTCTCCATCCACTATCAAGCACTTCATCACATCGAAGCACTCGCTACACCATAGAGATCATGCGCGCAGATCACGGTAACCAATGATGTCACGGAAGCAGTGTTAAAGCAGCTCGTGCTTGATCACACGGAGGGGATTAGATTTATCGAGAGAAAAGCGTAAAGAAATTTATTTATCAAAAATCTGACTAGGGTTTGAAACCCCGGCCTTCAGAGGCTGTCGCAAAAGCCTGATGGACGTTTTTTACACCTGAAACACCGCATACCTCGTCATTCCCGCATGCTTTTGGCGGGAACCCAGCGTCGTTTTTTACACTGAAAATGCCACAATTTCTGGCATTTTCAGTTAACCACGAACGCCGCTGGATTCCTGCCAAAAGCGCGCAGGAATGACGTGGCCACCAGTTAGGGTAATGATACCGACTCAATACCCTTTTGCGACAGCCTCTTTTGGCCGGTGAGCGACGAAGGAGCGACGCGATGGGAGGGGATGCAAACCCCTTCCAGAGTCTTTTCCATCGTCGCTTGCGACGATCCATTAAGTTGTTATTGCCAGGCGCATCATCAACTTAGTAGTCTGACTCGATGGGCATTAGGGAATTGCCGAAAAACACGGCTGATGTGAGCTTGCTAAAATTTCCGTACAAATTTGCTGCGCATCCGTCAGGCTGATTTTGCTGTTTAAGCATAGCTACGCGCCTGCCCCTGTTTTCGGCATCACCAGAAAGGAACTCTTTTGACTAGCCATGCACAAAATTTGCGTAGCATCTATGCGATGCTGATCGCTGTCGCCATGTTTTCGTTGATGGACATGGCGATGAAGCTGTTGTCAGCCCATTACCCGGCCATGCAGGTGACGGCGCTGCGTGCGTTATCCTCGCTGCCGCTGGTGTTGATCTACCTGGGCTGGCGCGGTGCCTTCGCTTCGATCCTCAAAGTTCGTTGGTCGCTACATCTGCTGCGCGGCATCTTGGGCATTACCATGATTACGACTTTTACCTACGGCCTTCAACGGCTGTCGCTGGCAGAGGCGTACTCGATTTTCTTCATTGCCCCGATGCTGATTACGGCGCTGTCGGTTTTCATTTTGAAGGAGAAGGTGGACCGGGCGCGCTGGTGCGCCATCGTGGTCGGCCTGGGCGGCGTGCTGCTAGTGCTGCGTCCGAACGGTAGAGAATTCTTTTCCGTCGGTGGTCTGGCGGTTCTGGCAGCGGCCGCCTGCTATGCCGTGTCGAACATCGTCGCCCGCGTGCTCAGTCGCAGCGATTCCAGCGAAAGCATGGTGTTCTGGCTGATTATCATGATGGCGATAGGCGGCGGGATCTTGTGCGCGCACGAGTGGATGGCGATCCGCGCGGAGGATTGGCTGCTCTTGAGCGGCCTGTCGCTGAGCGGCTTCCTGGGACTATTGGCGATCACCGAGGCTTTTCGCACGGGCAAGGCGTCGAGCGTCGCGCCGTTCGAGTATTCGGCGCTGGCCTGGGGCATGGGACTGGACTGGATCCTATGGCAAGTGCTGCCGACCTCCTACACCCTGCTTGGGGCGGCCGTCATTGTTGCCAGCGGCGTGTACCTGATCCGCCGCGAGAGCATGCCTGTGAAATCCGAGCATCTTTAAAACTGAGGTGGCCAGATCACGCCGCCCCTCTACAGAAAAAGCAATTGAATACGATTTGGCAAAGCATCCGTATTCTCGTCCGGTGTTCTTCTTGCCGCCTTGCGACGATCGATTAAGTTGTTCAAGTTGAGATATTTGGGGATCTGCATCAGCCGAAACGCGAGCGGAAATGTGCCGGGAGTAGTGGAACTTATCAGGTCCCGAATTATTTCAGCGATCGCGATCAGCTATTAGGTTTTTGCGGCAGCCTCTGAACGCCGAGGTTTTACGCGCACCTCTGATAGACAAAACATCCGCGCTTCCTTAAATGCATCCTGCAGATTAGGCGCATGTGCGTTGCCATTGGTGGACACTGAAACGACAATTGAGCTTTTGTTGCGATTGTTTGCCAATCAGCGGCAGCAAAATACCAAATCGGCCAGGCTTGTTGTTTAATCGAACATCGCGCCGTCGATTTGCGCAGAAGCCGGTAGAATCTGCTTTTTACTTGCTCCTTTTTCCTTGGATACTCTATGAAACTGCACACTTGGTGGCTGTTTGTGACGGCGACCTTCTTCATTTCGGCCGCACCGGGACCAAATATGTTGCTGGTCATGAGTCAGAGCGTGCGACATAATTTCCGCGCCTCTATGTGGAGCGCCGGCGGTTGTTTGACGGCCTTGTTCATCATGATGTCGGCTTCGGCGGCGGGTCTGGGAGTCTTGTTGCGCAGCGCGCCGGCTTGGTTTGATGCCTTGCGTTGGGCCGGGGCCTTGTATTTGGCCTACCTCGGCTACAAAGTCTGGACCGCGCCGGTCCATGCTGCTGCCGCGGTGGATAGCACGGCAGCGGTGGCAGCGGTGGCGAAGGTGCGACGCTGGGATTTATTCAAGGTCGGCTTTCTGACTGCCGCCAGCAATCCCAAGGCTTTGCTGTTTGCAGCGGCATTCTTGCCGCAATTTATTAATGCAAACTTGCCGCAATTGCCACAATTTGGCATTTTATTGGGCAGTTTTGCTGTTATCGAATTGAGCTGGTATTTGGTCTATGCCTTGGGCGGTTTCAAAATGTCGGCCTACCTCAAGCAAACGCGGGTCTTGAAAACCTTTAATCGTGTCACCGGCGGCGCATTCATTGGCTTTGCTGCGCTGATGGCGGGGATGAAGGCCTGAGATGGCGCACCACAAAAAAGCCGGCTTCTGCTAATATTGCTGACAGGTAAATGTCGCTGCATATTTGCAACTGGTGACGCTTTGCATTCCTTAAACGTTTTCGCTGAGAGATAGTATGTCCGCTAATATTTTTGTCAGTTCCACGCCGTTTGACCTTGCACTGCATCGCAAAAAAATTGCTGCAGCCTGTGCGCTCAAAGATCCGGCCCGCCCTGACGTGACGGTGCTCATGGCCTTGCCGGAAACCACATTGGCCGCGCGCTTGCAGATGGTGCGCAACGCCAAGGTCTATATTGGTATTTTTGCCATGGTATGCGGCGATGTCGATAGCAAGTCAAAAAAACCATTGCTGCAACTCGAATATGAAGAAGCGCTGGCGCATGGTATTCCGGTGCTGATTTACATCATCGATGAAGACGAGCATTTGGTTTTGCCTAAGCACGTTGATACTGGTGTCTCCGCGCAAAAACTCAGCGATTTCAAAACCTTGCTCAGTCAATCACAGCCAGTACGTTTTTACGAATCGGCTGACGATTTGGTAGCGAAAATTCAGAATGATTTGTTCCGCGTGATCAGTCTGCCAGTGGTCGTGCCGCCGGCGAAGCCGCCTGCACCGCCTGTGCCAGCACCGGCACCAGCACCAGCACCAGCACCGGAAGTGCCGCCTATCGTCAGCTTGGCCGCGCGCCGTTATGCGCTCAATCAGCCACGCTTTGAATTTTTCAAAGACAAGGTCAAGCATTTGTTCACGCCGGAATTGCCCGATCAAGTATTAAAAGACGTGCTCGAATATATTTTGGGTGGCAATACCATGTCGGCCTCATCGGCATTGTGTCGTGGTGCCAAGTTGCCGCTGGAAGATGCGATCGAAGAAGTACGCAAGACCGAACTGATTATTTTCGAAACGGTGCAGCGTTATCAGGCGCAGCTGTCCGAACCGAAGTAAGTTGCTCTCAACGAGTCTGTACGGCGATCGATGATCGCCGTTTTTTTTAGCTGATAGACTTGGCGAGGTTTGTGATGACTCAATAAATCGCGCTACTTCGGTCTTGCTGCCGACATAGTCGCTTATACTGGCGCTCCTTTTATTGCAGTATATTTAATGCGGCCGTTTGGCCGCCCGAGGAAGAATGATGGCTAGCATACCCGTCTGCCCGCAATGCGGCATGGAAAACACTTATCCTGATGGCGACAACTATGTCTGCGCCGATTGTGGCCATGAGTGGCCAGCAGTCGCTGTCGCTGCCAGTGATGACAGTGACGACCGCATCGTCAAAGATTCCAACGGCAATGTGCTTGCCGATGGCGATGCCGTGGTACTGATCAAAGATTTGAAAGTCAAAGGCTCGTCGACGACGCTTAAAATGGGCACGAAAATCAAGAGCATACGTTTAGTCGGCGGCGATCACGAAGTCGATTGCAAGATGGATGGCGGCAGTTTCATGCTCAAAGCCTGTTTCCTCAAAAAAGTCTGAAGTCAAATCGCTTGCTCAGGCAAGTTGTGCTGCCTGCTGCGCTTGCCACTCGCGCAGCGCGCTAGCCAGTTGCGGTGCCAGCGTGCCCCAGTCGCTATCTGGGGCTTGACGAAACAGGCGCGTCAGCGGGTACCACGGCGTGTCGCTGCGCGCGCTCATCCAGCGCCAGTCGCAGCGATAATCGGGTAGCAACAGCCAACATGGTTTGCCCAGTGCTCCGGCCAAATGGGCCACCGCACTGTCGACACTGATCACCAGATCGAGGTTCTCAATGAGGGCGGCGGTCTCGGAAAAATCACTCAATAATTCTGTCAGCACCACAAACTGCTCGCCGGCTGCGCGCTGTGCTTCGGCTTCGCCTTCCCCTTTTTGCAGGCTGACAAATTGCACGCCGCTTACTTCCAGCAGCGGGCGCAGCAGCGCGAGTGTGGCGATCGAGCGATCGGCATTATTTTCAAACCAAGGATTGCCTTGCCAAACCAAACCGACGCGCAAACGGCGCGGCCCCAAGCGCGCAGCCCAAGCCGCTGCCTTTTGTTTCTCGGCGTACAGATAGGGAATGGCGGCCGGTATCGTCGCTATCTGCGTACCGCAACAGCCGGGCAGGCTGGCCGGCGGTACCCAATAATCCCACGCGGCGCGCGCTACCTCCAATTCGTATGAAAACACCTGATCAAGCGCAGTCATGCTAGTGAATAAAGCCGTCAGTGCCGGGTGGCAGATCAAGCTCACGCTGGCGGCACCACGTTCTTTGAGCGTGTCCGCATAGCGGCAGAAATGGATCATGTCGCCGTGGCCACCTTCAAAGACGATGACGATGCGTTGCTCAAGCAAGCTTTCGCCACGCCAGCGTGGGAAGCTGAAATAATCGCTGAATAAATCTTGCCAGCTACGCGACTCCAAGGCGGCCCAGCCAGCCTCGAAACGGCCCTGACGCAGCAAGATATAACTGAGGTTGAAGCGCGCTTTCTGGTAGTCGACGTCGATGGCCAGCGCCCGTTGGTAGCACTGTTCGGCCGCGCGCTCGTGTTTGCAGCAAGCCAGCAAGACCCCGAGATTCGACCAAGCCGCGGCCGATTCGGGATGGCTTGCCACGGCATGACGGAACAGGGTTTCGGCCGCACTGAATTGCTTCATATGCAGCAGCACAGTCCCTAAATTGAGTTGCAATTGCAAATTGTCCGGCAGCAGCGTCAAGGCGCGTCGATATAATTCGGCGGCGCGGCTGAAATCTTGCTCTTGTTCTTTGAGGTAGCCGAGATTGGCCCAGGCTTCGCCGCAGTCCGGATCGTGTGTCAGTGCCGTGTGAAAGTCACGCGCCGCGCCGGCCGAGTCGCCGCTGGCCATCAATTGATTAGCTGATAAAAAAAACTGTTCGGCGATGGCAGCGGGATGGCTCATGATGGCGGCGGAAAAGAAGGCGATGGCGCTGATTGTAGCGCCGAATCGCTGCCGCCGATATCAATACACGTCGCGCCGGTAGCGACCGGTCTCTGTCATTTTCCGCAGCTGTGCCGACCCCAACACGGTTTGTAACACCGCGTCGACTGCTTCGGCCATACCGTCACGGCTGCCGCACACCAGTATCGCCGCACCTTGCTCTACCCACTCGCGCAAGCTGGTCGCCTGTTCTTGCAAAGCATGTTGGACATAGCGGCGCTGTGGCTGATCGCGTGAAAAACTGGTACTGAGTTGGCTGATCACGCCGCTGGCTTGCCAAGCTTCGATTTCCGCGCGATAAAAAAAATCGTGCGCCGCTTCGCGCTCGCCGAAGAGCAGCCAGTTAGTCTGCTGACCGGCGGCGGCTTGGGCTTTCAAACGGGCGCGCAAGCCGGCCATGCCGGTGCCGTTGCCGATTAAAATCTGCGGACCGGTGGGCGCGCCGTGGCAGCCCCCAGCTTGCGCGCGTATCCGCAGCGTGATCGGCGCCCCGAGTGCCGCCTGTTCGGTCAGCCAGGCCGAACCCGGCCCGAGCCGGCCGTCGTCGGCGCGGCGCTGGCGGATTAATAATTCGAGCTGACCATCGGCGGGTAGCGAGGCGATGGTATACGCCCGTAAAATGTTCTGCTCCGGGCCACTCAGTATTTCGGCAATATCACCGGCTTGCCAGTGTGGTGCAAGGTCCGGTGCACGCAGCGCCAGATGAAATACCGGCGCGCCTTGGCTGCCAGGATTGAGCTGCTGCCTCTCACACAAGGTCCAACTGGAAAAACTCGCCGGCGCGCTCGCGCCAAGTGCTGCGGGCGCGGCGGCACCGAGCGCTTGCAATTGCTCTTGCCATTGTTGCATGGCCTGCTGGTCGCCATCATCGATTTCGATTTTTGCGAACAAGGCTTGCGCTTGCTGCTGCATCAACCACTGTTCCAGTTGCTTGCCGAATCGGCAAAACTGGCGGTAGCGGCGGTCACCGAGCGCGACGACGGCGTACGCTAAGTCTGGCAAAGCCGCTGTAGTGCGCATCACCATTTCCTGAAAAGCCAGGCCGTTATCGGGTGCGCCGCCGTCGCCAGCGGTACTGACGATGAAAATCACACGCCGCTGCATTGCCAGATGGGCGCGCGTGAGTTCATTGAGTGGCAATAATTCGACCACATGCCCAGCCGCTTTGAGCTGCGCCGCCGCGGCGTTAGCCAGCGCCTGCGCGCTGCCCGTTTGGCTGGCATAGGCGAGGCAGAACGCCGCGCCGTTGGCGCTTGGCGCGCGCCGCTGAGCGAACCACAGCGCGCTGCAAAAACTCAGGTAGGCCGCGATCAGCGTGGCACGATACAGGTTCGCTGCCAACTGCAGTTGCAGGCACAGCAAAGCCGCCAGCAACAGCAGCACGGCCAGCGCATGCAGGCTACGGCGCGCGTTCATGTCAACATGGCGCGCAGCGCGCTGCTGGCGCTGACGCTGTCGTCATCGGCGCGCAGCAGCAGTGCGATCTGATGTTGTTCGGCATAGGCCAGTGCAGCGCTCGGTCCCATCACCATGAAGGCGGTGGCCAGCGCATCGGCGCTCATGCAGGAACGGTGCAGTACGCTGACCGAGCGCAGCGCATTGTCGACCGGCCAGCCGCTGCGCGGATCGATGGTGTGCGAGTACAGCCGGCCAGCATGTTCAAAATACTGCAGCTCGTTACCGGAAGTGGCAATCGCCATCTGGTACAGCGCCACTATGGGCGCGCGTTCGGTCGGCGCAGGCGTGGCGATTTCCACCCACCACGGCTGGCCATCTTGTTTGACGCCGGCACCGCGCAATTCGCCACCGATTTCGACCAAATGGTGCGCGATATCCCGCGCACTCAATAGCTCGCTGAGCTGATCAACCGCATAGCCTTTAGCGATCGCACTGAGATCGAGAGTGATGCCACCGGCTTGGCAGGCGCGCTGGGCCAGCGCGGAAAACTCCAAGCCGCGCCAGCCCGGACCGCTGCGCGCGGCGGCGATGTCGGCGGCGCTCGGTGGCGTGCTACGGCGTGGCTGCGGCCCGAAACCCCACAGATCGACCAGTTTGCCGGCCGTCGGGTCATAGGCCCCACCGCTTTGCTGCGCCACATACAAGGCGTGCGCCAGCACCTGGCACAGATGGGTCGGTAATTGGTGGACGCTGCCGGCGGCGGCGCGATTGAAACGACACAGTTCGGAAGCGGGATCCCAAGTACTCATTTGCCGTATCAATTCGTCCAGCAAGGCGGCGATGTCGCGCTGCAAGGCCGCTTCATCGCAGTCTGCTGGCAGCAGCGCTTGCACACTCCAACTGCTGCCCATGGTGGCACCGGCGAACTGGCACGGCCGCGCGGCCGCCGGCATGGCCGCTGGCCGCGCCGTCATTGGTGGAATCAAAACCTGACGCATAGCGGAACGGCCGCTTACTCGGGCAAGACTTCGAGCGTCAGCGCATAGCTGGCCACGCGTCGATTGGCTTGCGGCAGACTCTGTTTATTGTCGCTGACTTCGGCATTGAGCCACACCATACCGGCTTGTTTCCAGGTAAAGCTGAAGTTACCGTCGGCATCGGTGGTGACGCTCTGTTCATTGCTTTGCTGACGATAGCGTTGGCCGCCGGGTATCATTTTGACCGCTACGCCGGCGACGGCTTGACCATCGAGCAGCAAGCGAAAGCGTGCCGTTTCACCGACCACCAAATCGTTTGGGTGGGTCAGTACGCCCAGTTCCAAACCGGCACCGACCGCGTTCAGAGCCAAGCCGCCTGGCTTGCCCTTGGTGGCGATGGTTTCGATGCGTGCGTTTCTTTCGGTGATGACGACCTCAGTGGCACTGGCTGGAATCTCGGTGCTGAGATTTTCTTGCTTGCCGCGCCAGCGTTTGGTTTTTCCATTTTCTACATACGTGGCCGACAAGTTGCGCGACACCAGACTGATACGGTAAGTACCGGTTTGGGCCAAAGCCAGATCGAAACTGCTGCGCAAGCGCGCGCTGCGTACATTTTCAGCGGCCACCTGAGTGCCGTCCGGTGCCGTGATGCGTAGTTGATCGAGATTGAGTGGCATATGATCGAATTCAAACACATTCGTCGCCGCACCGGCGTCGACCGTAATCCACGGTGCCGTGCCAGACACCACCGTCGCCGAAGGCAGTAAGAAAGTATTGTGCGCGTGCGCGCTCACGGTCGCACACAGACACAAGGAGAAGGCAGCAAGATGGCGGGAGAGGGACATGAGGAATTCCTATTTAATGGTCAGAGAAATGTTGCCCAGCTCGGTCTTGCCTTGTGCTGAGACGCTCGTGCTGGTGGCTGGCCAGTGGAACGGTAGCTGTACCACTTCGCGTCCGCCACCTTCGCGTACTGCTTCGATCTGCAATTGGTAGTCACCCGGTGTCAGGCCGGCGAAGACCGCAGCCTGACTGGACAGGCTCAGAGTTTGCACGCCGCTGGTACGGGTAGCGCTGCTGAGACCGTCGATTGGCAAGCTCAGTTCGCGGCCGCTGCGGCGCCACCACTGGCGCAAATCTTTCAGCCATTTAGTGCCTTCGCCATCGGCTTTTTTGATGTCATACCATAGCGCCAGATTGCCGGCAAAAGTATGGTCGGGCCGTTCCAGCCAGATCGCCACATACGGCTTGTGGTATTCGGCGATGGCCATGCGCGGCAGTTCGAGGCTGATTTTGATTTCGCCAGCATGCGCCAAGTTCGGCGCTGCCAACAGGCTGCCGATGGCAAAGGGTAAGAGTTTTTGCATGAAAATTCCCAGGTTGAAATCAGTGCAGCAGGCTTAATGCCAGCAGCGGTAACAGTAAGCCGAGCAAAATCAGCGGCCAGGTCAAGGGCCGTTGGCCAGCGTAAATTTTTAACATGACAAAGCCGGTGATGCAGAAAATCAGGCACAGCACGGCGAACAAATCGATTAACCAATTCCATGCCGGACCAGCATGGCGGCCCTTGTGCAAGTCATTGAGATAGGCGATCAAGCCGCGCTCGGTCAATTCATATTCCCAGGCGCCATCGGGCAGTGTTACGCGCAGCCAAGCGTCGCCACCGGGGCGCGGCAGCGCCAGATAAACCTCGTCGGCCGACCACTCAGCCGCTTGCGCGCTGACGCTGATGCCGGCCGCGCTGCCAAACCAAGCGCGCAGCGCTGGCGGCAGCGCCGCCGTGCTCGAAGCCGGCGTTAACAATTGCGCCAGCAAGGCCGCTGGCACTTGTCCATGCCGGGTGCTGATGTGCGGCTGGGCTTCGATTTGCGCCGCGTGATTCAGCGTAATGCCGGTGCCAGCAAAAATCAACATCGCTCCCAAACACAGGGCAGAGCTGAGCCAATGCCACTGGTGCAATTGCCGTATCCAAAAGGCGCGACTGCCGCAGCGCAGCCGCTGCATCAAAGGAAAAAGAGCCATCGATTATTGGTTGTAATGAGAATGATTCGCAATTATAGATTAAATTCGCTTAGCGCTGAGGCAAATCATTGTGACGGCATGTAAATGAGCCTGCGCTCAAGCAATTTTTCGCTTCGATTTCCTAAGCTCGACAGACTGCTGGCGGGCGCATGGTAAAATTACACTCTTCTGTATCCCATTCTTCTCGAGTTAACTATGAACGTCGTCATCCTCGCCGCCGGTATGGGCAAACGCATGCAATCTTCCCTGCCTAAGGTGTTACACGGCTTGGCCGGTAAACCTTTGCTCAGCCATGTCATCGATTGCGCCCGCAGTCTCGGCGCGGCTTCGATCTGCGTGATCTACGGTCATGGCGGCGAGCAGGTACTCAGTCGCGTGGCGGCCGATGATTTGCGCTTTGCCAAACAAGAGCCGCAACTCGGCACCGGCCACGCCGTCGCGCAAGCACTGCCGCTGCTCGACCTCAGCATGCCAACCATGATTTTGTATGGCGATGTGCCGCTCACCAGCGCGGCCACGCTGCGCCGCCTGATGGCCGTGGCAGGGGAGGACAAACTGGCGATTTTAACCGCCCACATGGCCGACCCGACCGGCTTGGGCCGCATCGTCCGCAATAATGGGGCGATCAGCGCCATCGTTGAACAAAAAGATGCCACTGCCGAACAACGCCTGATCAGCGAAATCAATACCGGCATCATGATCGTGCCGACCGCGCCGCTGACCGAGTGGCTGGCGACCCTGTCGAACCATAATGCCCAAGGCGAATACTATTTGACCGACATCGTCGCGCGTGCCGTTGCCGATGGCGTGCCCGTCGTCTCGGCCGAACCGGATGCGATTTGGGAAACCTTGGGTGTCAACAGCAAGGTTCAACTGGCGGAAGTAGAACGGATTTACCAAGCCAATCAAGCGCGTGCTTTACTCGAGCAAGGCGTGCATCTGTACGATCCGGCGCGCCTCGATATACGCGGCAGCTTGGTGTGTGGGCGCGATGTCAGCATCGATGTCGGCTGCGTGTTCGAAGGCAGCGTCACGCTGGCCGATGGCGTTACGGTTGGGCCGCATTGTGTGATCAAGGATACCCACATCGGTGCTGCTGCCTATATCAAAGCCTTTTCGCATATCGATCAAGCCAGCATCGGCGCGCAATCGCAGGTCGGACCCTATGCGCGCCTGCGGCCCGGTACCGAACTGGCCGAAGACGTCCATATCGGTAATTTCGTCGAAATCAAAAATACACAGATCGCCGCACACAGCAAGGCCAACCATCTGGCCTATATTGGCGACGCTAGCATCGGCAGCCGTGTCAATCTCGGTGCCGGCACGATTACCTGCAATTACGATGGCGTGAATAAAGCCCGCACCGTGATTGAAGATGATGCCTTCATCGGCAGCGACACGCAATTGATCGCGCCGGTTCGGGTCGGGCGGGGTGCGACCTTAGCTGCCGGCACCACGCTCACGCGCGATGCGCCGGCCGGTAAGCTGACAGTTTCGCGCACGCGTCAGGTTACACTCGACAACTGGGTTCGGCCGCAAAAACAAAGCAAATAATGTCGTTGCCAGGGCTCGCCGAACCGACTGATAAGCTTAAGCAACTGGCGCGCGGTGCGCGCGACACCCTGCCCATGCTGCTCGGTGCCGCACCGTTCGGCATGATCTTCGGTACCTTGGTGTCGGCCAGTGCCATGCTGCCCTGGCATGGCCAATTGATGTCGGGTGCCGTTTACGCCGGTTCGAGCCAGTTCATCGCCGTCGGTTTGGTCGCCAGTCATACCGGCATGCTGGTGATCTGGCTCACTACCTTCATCGTCAACTTACGCCACATGCTGTACGCGGCGACACTGCTGCCGCACGTGGCACATTTGTCGACGCGCTGGCGCTGCTTGCTCGGTTTTCTTTTGACCGATGAAACCTTTGCGGTGGTGGCCGGTCATCATCAACAAAATTTGAGCGCCACCGAGCGTCGTTACGCACATTGGTATTTTCTCGGCTCCGGCTTGGCCATGTATTTCAACTGGCAATGCTGGACACTGGTCGGTCTATTGTTCGGTACTTGGTTTCCGCAATTGCAGAACATGGGGCTCGACTATGCGATGGTGGCCACCTTCATCGCCATCATCGTGCCGCAATTACGCCGCATGCCGCAACTGGCCGCGGCGCTGGCGGCGGCCGCTTGTGCCTATCTGTTGCAGGGCTTACCGTATAAATTAGGCTTACTGGCCGCCGTCGTGGTTGGCGTCGTGGTTGGCATGGCCAGCAGTTGGCGTTCAGCCCTTGGCAAGGAGTCGCAATGAATTATCCCTTGCTGATCGCCGGCATGGCCGTTATTACCGTTTTGATCAAGGCGATTTTCTTTCTACTCGGCGAACGCCTGGTGTTTCCGCCTAGGTTGACGCTGGCGCTGAGTTTCGTGCCGGTGACCGTGCTCACGGCCATCATCACGCCGATGATACTGGCACCGCACAGGCAGGGCTTGGAATTGCATTGGCATAATCCGCAATTGCTGGCCTCGCTGGTAGCCGTTGCGGTTTGCTTGCTGAGCGGGCGGCAGATGCTGACCATCGCCGCCGGCTTGATCAGCTTTTTCCTGTTTCAGTGGCAGATGGCGCTCTGAAGTTTCAGTCCGGTCGCACTTCCTTTTTTAAGGCCGCCAGCGCCAGTTTTTCTACCAAAGCCGGAGCAATCAGCTTGAGCCAGCGCGCTAACTTGCCCTTGGCCGTCATCACCACCTCGCGCTTGCCTTGCTGCATGCCGGCGATGATCAGCCGCGCGCATTGTTCCACCGGCATGGCATCGTCTTCTTTCAGGCCACTGCTGCCCGCCGCCGCGCCCGCGGCGTTATAGCCATGGTAGCGAATCCGCGTCGCCACCACGCCCGGATAGGCCAGGGTGATCTGCACCCCGGCTTCGCGCACCTCGCTGCGCAAACTCTCAAAAAAGCCATTCATGGCAAATTTGCTGGCGCTGTAAGCGCTACGACCGGGCACGCCGATCAAGCCGGCCAATGATGAGACCGCCACGATATGGCCAGCGGCTTGGCGCAAATACGGTAGTGCCGCATGGGTGCACCACACGCTGCCCCAAAAATTGATACGCATCAGCTCCTCATACCAGCCCAGATCGCTCACCTCCGCCAACAAGGCCTGCGCGGATTTACCGGCATTATTGATCAGCGTATCGATGCCGCCGAACTGTGCCACCGTGGTGGCGATCAAACGCCGGCATTGGCTTTCCTCGCTGACATCGGTGGGCTGCACCAGGCAAGTGCTGCCGTAGGCGCGGCATTGTTCGGCCACCTGCTGCAAGGCCGTTTCATTGCGCGCCGCCAGCACCAGCGTCGCCCGCGCGCCGTACTGCTGCGCCAATTGCCGCGCCATTTCGGCACCGATACCGTCGGAGCTGCCGGTAATGATGATGACAGGAGCAGCGCGACTCATGAGCGGTAACTTTGATCAAGCCGCTCCAACTTGCGGATCAGCGAGGGCCAAACGAAGGCACCGCCGAGGCCGCCGGTTTGCACCCGCATCGCTTCCGACACCCCTTTAACGATCAGCGGGTTGACCTGCACCAGTTCGCCGCCGGCTTGCGCCGCCAATTGAATTTGGCAGGTCGCTTCAAACGTGTACATCGACAGAAAGGCATCGGCGATCGACTTACCGACGGTCAGCAAGCCATGGTTACGCAGCATCAGGAAATTGGCGCGTCCTATATCCTCTTGCAAGCGCGGTTTTTCTTCATCACGGAAGGCTACCCCCTCGTAATCATGGTAGGCCAGCGAGGCGAGCACAAACGTCGATTGCTGCGACAAGGGCAGCACCCCGCATTTTTGCGCGCTCACCGCCACCCCGGCGCGGGTATGCGTATGCAAGACGCATTGGGCATCGTCACGCGCGGCATGCACCGCACTGTGAATGACAAAACCGGCCGGATTGACCGGGAAGGGCGAATCGATCAGCTTGTTACATTGCTGATCGACCTTCACCAAGGATGAAGCGGTAATTTCATCGAACATCAAACCGTAAGGATTGATCAGGAAATGGTGTTCATCGCCGGGCAGACGTGCACTGATGTGGGTAAACACCAAGTCACTCCAACCGTACAGCGCAACCAGACGATAGCAGGCCGCCAAATCTACCCGCAATTGCCATTCTTCCGGGCTGACTTGGTCTCGCAACGATGGGATATTCATGGGGTTTCCTTGGTAGTGGTGGGCTTATCGCTGGCGACAATGCTTTGGTAAATACTGTTTTTCGGCCGCGCTAACAAGCGCTGCAACATCGGTTCGAACTCAATGAGCGGAAACGTTTCAGCATGCGCATCGAACGAAGGGTTATCGTAGAGCGCACAAAATTCGGCCGTGCGCTCGAATTGCGGGTGGCTGCGAAATTGCTCGCGCATATCGCGATCCATGCCGATATGATGAAAGAAGTAATGGCCTTGAAAAATTCCGTGGTGCTGCACCATCCAGAGATTTTCTTCGCTGACAAATGGTTTGAGTATCGCGGCGGCGATGTCAGGATGGTTGAAACTGCCCAGCGTGTCGCCGATATCGTGCAAGAGCGCGCAACAGACGTATTCTTCATCGCGACCGTCACGCAGCGCGCGCGTGGCGGTTTGCAGCGAATGGGTATAGCGATCGACCGGAAAACCGCCATAATCGCCCTCCAACAATTGCAAGTGCTTAATCACTCGCTGTGGCAAGCTTTGTGTGAACTGCATGAACTCAGCGCCGATCAGTTGCCAGTCTTGTGCGCTGCTGTTATCCATGCGGGTAAAATCAGCATGATGTTGCATTTGTCTCACTCCCGATTATTTTTATGTCTTCACCATAGCGCGACGGGTAGAATCAGACTGTCAAATATTTTACAATTGCTCGCTCCATTCCTCTTCTTGCTCAGGATTGCCCATGTCCGCGTATTCGCCAACCGACATGCTGACTCACTTGTCGGCATTTTCCTGGTTCAGCGGCCTGCCTGCCGGCTTGCGTGAGCAGGTCTTGGCCGCTACCGAAAGCCGCCGCCTGCAAGCGGGAGAAATGCTGTTTCGTCAGGACGATGCGCCGAGCAGCTGGTTTCTGCTGCTACATGGTCGCATCAAAATGTCTACTCTTAATGCCGATGGTCGCGAAGCGATCCTGACGATACTCGACAGCGGCACCTGGTTCGGTGAAATTTCACTGCTCGATGGCTTGCCACGTACGCACGATGCCACCGCCCTCGGCTCGGCCGAACTGCTGTGTCTGCACCCGGCCGCGTTTGCCCTGTGCCTGGCCGATGCGCATTTTGCCGCTGGCATCGCCACGCTGGTGGCGGGCCGCATGCGGCTGTTATATGGCATCGTCGAAGATGCCCATTTGCGCACCTTACGCGCGCGCGTGGCACGGCGCTTGCTGCTGTTGGTCGGCCCGTTGCCACTGTCGAATCGGATTCCGGTGTCACAAGAATCGCTGGCCATGATGTTGGGGATGAGCCGGCAAAGCCTATCCAAAGAATTAAAATTTTTGAGCGACCACAAAGTGATACGATTAATCTACAGAGGTATCGATATACTCTCGCTGGAAAAATTGACGGCATTATGTGAAAAACACTGAATCACTTCCTGTAACAGGGATGAGGAAATAAGCTTGACCACCACTTGCCACACAATACGCCACCGCTGCGCGCGTAGCCTGCTGCGGCTTGCTCTGGCTGGCCCGCTCATCTTGGTCGCATTCTCGGCGCTGGCCGATTGTGCGCGCGTCATCGAGGTGCCATTGGCACCGATCGGGCTCAGCGTGACCAGTTCTGGAACCCTGCTCAGCGGGATCTATCCGGAGCTGCTCGAAACTTTGGGTGCGCGCGAAAAATGCCAGTTCAGCTTGGTGCCAGTGCCGCGTTCGCGCCAGGAATTTTTGTTTGAAAGCGGTCAGGCCGACATGCTCATTCCGGCTTCGCGCACGCCGAAACGCGATCAACTTGGCGTGTTCATACCCTTGGTACGCAACCGCGCCATGTTGATTTCGATTCGCGCGCCACGTGTTCCATTTAAAAATTTCCAAGAGCTGCTGGATGCAAAGAGTAGTCGTGTGGCGGTAGTGCGCGGTTTCGATTATGGCCCAGCCTACCAGGGGCTGCTGCTGGCATTGCAGAAACAGGGCCGCTTGGTACAAGAAGTCGACGCCATCTCGCTCGCCCGCTTGCTTAAATCAGGAGTGGTCGCTTACACCATCATGGCGCCGTCGATTTTGGCCGGATCGGTGCAGGCCGATGCGCGTATCGAAGATCTCAGCGATAAACTGCAATACGATGCCATGCAAGAACTGCCATGGGGCGAGAGCGGCCTCTACCTGTCAAACACGGCACTCAATGAGCAAGAGCGCGCGCAGTTACAGGAAATGTTTCAGCGCAGCGGCGTGAGTGACTTGGTATGGAAAGGCTTTCAACGTTACTACCGCACCGAAGTGCTGAAGGAAAGCATACGCCCGCTGTGAGTCGGGCTCCTGGCTTCAGATGGCAATACGGGTTTCAAATTTACTGCGGAAAATAGAAAAAAAACTGCGCACATTGCGAATATTGCTGTGGCCGGCGAACAGGCGATGTGCCAGTGCGTGGTAAGCCGCCATATCAGCGACCTGAATCACCAGCACAAAGTCGGGGCCAGGCGAGACACGGTAGCACTGCTGTACCGCGATGTCACTGGCTACCAAGGCTTCGAAGGCAATGAGTTTTTCGCTGGCTTGCAAGTCGAGGGTAATTTCGACGATGGCCGTCAGGCTGCTGGCGAGCTTTTCGGGTGCCAGCAGCGCCACCTGACGGGCGATCACGCCCTCGTCGGTCAAGCGTTTGACGCGGCGCAGACAAGTCGGAGGCGAGGCATGTACGCGCGCCGCCAGTTCGTGGTTACTGATGGCGCAATCCTGCTGTAATTGCAACAAGATGCGTTTATCGAGTTCATCTAAGATCGTCATGCTTGTCATAAAAATTCAAAATCACTCAATTAATGAAATAAAAAACCATATATTGATTGTAGTAGCTGTTTATTCCATATTCAATCGTATTTTGAAATATAAATTCATCGCAAACGCTTTAGCATAGCGTCATTCTCATTCCACCTTCCACGGAGTTCCTATGTGCGGTATCGTCGCAGCAGTAGCCCAACGTAACATCACCCCCATTCTGCTGGAGGGTTTGAAGCGCCTCGAATACCGCGGCTACGATTCCTGCGGCGTCGCGCTGCACGTCGATGGCCAGTTACAACGTTCGCGCAGCACCGCCCGCGTCACCGAATTAGAAGCGCAAGTAGAACAGCGTGGGCTGGCTGGCTTCACCGGCATCGCCCATACGCGCTGGGCCACGCATGGCGTACCCTCATCGGCCAACGCGCATCCGCATTTTTCGCGTGAACGCATCGCACTGGTGCATAACGGCATCATCGAAAACCATGAGGAACTGCGCGCCGAACTGAGTGCCCTCGGCTATGTGTTCGAAAGTCAGACCGATACCGAAGTCATCGCTCATCTGGTCGATCATCTGTATCAAGGCGATTTGTTCGACACCGTACAGCAAGCGGTCAAGCGCCTCACCGGTGCCTATGCGATTGCCGTATTCTGCCGTGACGAACCACACCGCGTGGTCGGCGCGCGTCAGGGTTCGCCACTCATCGTCGGCGTCGGTATCGGCGAAAACTTCCTCGCTTCCGATGCCATGGCCATTGCCGGCACCACCGACCAGATCATTTATCTGGAAGAGGGCGATGTGATCGACTTGCAGTTGCAAGGCGTGTGGATCGTCGATGCCGAAGGCCGTGCCGTTCAGCGCCCAGTATGCACCGTGCATGCCCACAGTGGCGCAGCCGAGCTCGGCCCATATCGCCACTACATGCAGAAAGAAATTTTCGAACAACCGCGCGCGATCAGCGACACCCTCGAAGGGGTCGCCGGCATCATGCCGGAATTGTTCGGTGACGGTGCCTACCAAGTATTTCAAGAAATCGATTCGGTACTCATACTCGCTTGCGGTACCAGTTATTATGCCGGTCTGACCGCCAAATACTGGCTGGAATCGATCGCTAAAATTCCAGTCAATGTCGAAATCGCCAGCGAATACCGCTACCGTGACAGCGTGCCCAATCCGAAGTCGCTGGTAGTGACACTGTCACAAAGCGGCGAAACCGCCGATACCTTGGCCGCACTGAAACACGCACGTAGCCTCGGCATGCCGCACACGCTGACGATTTGCAATGTCGCGACCAGCGCCATGGTGCGCGAATGCCAACTCTGCTACATCACCCATGCCGGCGTCGAAGTCGGGGTCGCCTCGACCAAGGCCTTCACCACCCAATTGGCCGCCTTGTTCCTGTTGACGTTGACTCTGGCGCAAAGCAAAGGCCTGTTGTCGGACAGTGAAGAAGCCGCCCACATGAAAGCCTTGCGCCATCTGCCCGCCGCCATCAGTGCTGTGCTGGCGCTGGAACCGCAAATCATCGCCTGGGCTGAAATGTTCGCCAGCAAAGAAAACGCCCTGTTCCTCGGCCGTGGTCTGCACTACCCGATCGCCCTCGAAGGCGCACTCAAGCTCAAAGAAATCTCCTACATCCACGCCGAAGCCTATCCGGCCGGCGAATTGAAACATGGTCCGCTGGCGCTGGTAACCAAGGAAATGCCGGTAGTGACAGTCGCACCGAATGACGTCTTGATCGAGAAGTTGAAATCGAACTTACAAGAAGTACGCGCCCGCGGCGGCGAGTTGTTCGTGTTTGCCGACGCCGACTCCCACATCAAAGCCAGCGAAGGCGTACACGTCATCCGCTTGCCCGAGCATTACGGCCAATTGTCACCGATTTTGCATACCATACCTTTGCAACTGCTGGCCTATCACACCGCGCTCGCGCGTGGTACCGATGTCGATAAGCCGCGGAATTTGGCGAAGAGTGTGACGGTGGAGTGATTGGGTAAGCAGTGTAATTGACTATTCCCGCTTAATATAGTCGTAAACTGTTCATTACAGTCGTAAACTCAACCATTCGTAATTTATCTTAAAATCGATAAATTATTTAAACAAAAGCAAAAAAGCCCAATTTTTCTATTGGGCTTTTTTTAATCAAATTGACCTAACATCAGTTCTGACTTTAGTGTGATCCAAATGCATCGACAGAACTCGCTGCAATCCAAATTGATCGTAAGCGCTCCACCATTAACAACTGTAATGGTCTAATGTTTACGGACACCTCAATAGGAGGAATAATTACCTAAACGAGGAAAATAAAGATGACTGGGAATAAAAAATACGAAGCTACTTTTAAACTTGAAGTGGCCCGGATGGTGTTGGATCAAGGCGTAGCGGTTGCTAAAATCGTGAAAGATATGGGTATTGGAGAAACCGCCGTGCGGCGCTGGGTTGAACAATATCGCGCTGAACAAGGTGGCCAGGCTGGCATAGGGAAACCACTGTCTGCCGAGCTGCAACGGATTCGCCAACTCGAACAAGAAAACCGTCTACTGCGTTCGGACAATGACCTGTTAAAAAAAGCATCGGCCTTCTTTGCACGCGAAATGAAATGATCTACGAGTTAGTCGATCATTGGCAAACGAAGGCCTCGGTAGCACAACTGTGTCGTCTCTTGGGAGCGAGCCGGTCTGGCTACTACGCAGCAAAAGCAAAGACAAAAATGACCGCAATATGTGTCGCCAGCGTGCATCTGAAAGCGGAATTCGCTGCCAGTGGCCGCAGTTATGGCAGCCGTCGCCTGGTCAGTGCACTGCACGCCAAGAACATCGTCATTGGCCGCTACAAAGTACGGCGCTTAATGCGTGAAGCCCAGATCAAAACTGTCTGGAAGAGAAAATTTATCAACACGACAGATAGCAAACATGATTTACCAATAGCGAGCAATATTCTCAACAGACAGTTCAACCCAGCAGAGCCCAATCGCGCCTGGACTTCCGATATTACCTATGTCCGTACGCGTACTGGCTGGTTGTATTTGGCGGTCGTGATGGAGTTATTCTCACGAAAAATCATAGGCTGGGCAACGGGTCCAACGATGCCAGCGGAACTGGTCTGTCGTGCGCTACGAATGGCGGTTGAGGCACGTAAGCCGGCAGCGGGTTTAATTTTGCATTCCGACCGTGGCAGTCAATATGCCAGTCATGAATACCAGCATTTACTCAAACAACATGGCCTTGTTTGCAGTATGAGCCGTAAAGGAAACTGCTGGGATAACGCGGCGATGGAGCGCTTCTTCTTAAATTTAAAGATGGAGCGTGTCTGGCAACGCGATTACGCGAATCAAATGGAAGCCACAAAAGACATCATTGAATACATCGTAGGCTTTTATAACTGCTTACGATTGCATTCAACGCTGGGCAATTTGCCGCCCATGATTTACGAAAAAGAAATGGCAGAAAAAAAACCTATTGATGTGTCCGAAATAACTTGACCACTACAGTGGCGGCGTCACTGTCAAGATCGAGACGCAACTTCAACAGCGGGATGTCGACCGATAGGGCAACAATCAGGGCCGCGACATCGGTCTCGGTGATGAGCACCCGCGGGCCGAGCGGATAACGCGTGGTAAAGCGACGGCCATGGATGGAGAACTTGCGCTCGGCCACACCGGAATCCTCCTCCCACATGGCGAAATCTCCTATATCCATTCGAATAGCCGGTGCCGCCGTGCGTAGTAGACTGGTTACCACGCAAAGCCCCATCCGGCCTGCTTCCTCAATCGGCTGTAACGTGGCTGGGTCCACGATTTCCAAGAGGCAGGCGTCAGCGCACACCCGGAACTCGTTCTGTGCGAAGCCGGTCTCGCTTAGGCCGATCAAGCCGGTCTCGGTGGTGGCGAACATGAATGGAATCACCATCGCATTGGGGAATGCGCGTTGGACGATGCCAAGCTGGGCACCATACATCAGCTCACCGCCACAGAGAATGCGCGTGATGGTGGTATCAGGCATCCCCTCCGCCAAGATATGATGAGCCATCCCTAGCAAGACCGAATTGATGCCGGCCAGCACGTTGGCTCCGAACTTCCGGTAGGTGTCCAGAATATAGGGAAAGGGGTGGTCGGAACCAATTGGCACCTCCACACAGCGGCTGGGGAACTGCTCAAGTGTGCCGTGCACGAACATGAAAGAAGCGCTTCCGCCAACACAGAGGTTGGCTACGAAATCGCCCTCTTGCAGCGCGCCAGATTTCCAATGACGCGTGGCTAAGAGGATGAGGGTGGCCTTCCATTCTTCGCGCCCGAAGATTGTAGCCTTGGGTTTGCCCGTCGTGGCTGATGACTGATAGATGATCCCGTCCGAGCGCCCGCGTGGATCGAAGAAACTGATGGCCTGTGCATCATGCACGACCGCCATCAGGAGGTCGTGCGTGAGCACCGGAACCTGATCCCATGCCAACGCACCAGGGGGAAGGTCGCGATAGAGCTTGCCATACACTGGCGAGCTGACGCGAGCCAATGCAATCAGTTGTTCAACGCTATAGCGCATTTAATCATCCCCCATTTTTGGAAACAGCACCGGAGCTTCTACGTCCACCTGCTGGCCACCTGTCGTTGTCCAGAACTCGGACAAGGAGGGTGCCGCGGTGAGGCCTAGGGTGGTGCGCAGCGTCGACATCTTTCCAGGCATGACTGGGAACAGCAGCGTGGAGGCGGTAACTAATCCTTGATGCAAGGTATTAAGGACCGTGTCGAGTCGACACTGTTGATCCGGTTGCTTGGCCAGGGCCCAAGGCACCTGCTCGCTTACATATCGATTCAACGAGCGCACGAACTCTAGAATCTCTTCCACTCCATGCGATAGCCACAGATCCTCCACCCATCCAGGGCACATCTGCCGAAGGCGTTCGCTCTCAGTTTGTAGGCGACGTTCAGCGTCGCCTAGGTCGGAAGCAGCAGGAACGCGGCCCTCGCGATAGCGGCCGATCATCGCCAATGTCCGTGCCGCGAGATTACCAAAGTCGTTGGCAAGGTCATTCCGCAGCCGCTGCTCGATGACTTGTTCGCTGATGATCCCATCAACCCCAAAGGGGACTTCGCGAATCAATACATAACGCAATACGTCAACGCCGTACTTCCTGGCTGCATCGAGCGGATCAACACCATTTCCCAGAGACTTGCTCATCTTTCGCCCGTCCGATCCCAACAAATGGCCTGAGACATGCAGCCTGCGATAGGGTGGCAGTCCAATGGCTAGGCACATGGACAACCAAAACAGCGCATGAGGCCTGAGAATGTCCTTGCCGATGATGTGGCGGGTGTGCGGCCAGAAGCGGTCGAAGCGCCCCTCTTCTTTGCGCAGCTCGGACACGTAGCTCAGCAGCGCGTCGAACCATACATAGGTCACGTGGGCATGATCCCATGGCAGCGGAATTCCCCAGCTGACGCGGTCTATGGGGCGAGAGATACTCAGGTCGCCGATGGGCTCCTCTAACAGTTTACGAACCTCTGCAGCGTATTCTTTGGGATGGATAAGATCAGGCTGGTTTCGCAGTAGTTCTCGGATTGACTCTCTATACTTTTCCATCCTGAAAAAATAATTGGTTTCACGACGCAGCTGAGGCGGTTCCTTGTCTTCGGGCAGTTTGCCGTCCACCAGCTCCTTCTGGGTGACGTAGCGCTCCTGTCCCACCGAGTACAGGCCTTCGTACTCCGCTTCATAGATGTCTCCCTTGTCGTGGAGTAACTGTAGGATCGCGCTAACATAAGCCTTGTGAGCAGGGTCAGTGGTACGGACGAAAGCCGTGGGAGCCACGCTCAATTGCTCCCAAGCATGACGAAAAGCTGCAGCATTATAGTCAACGAAGGCCTGGATGGGCTCATTCATGGCGGCCGCGGCCTTGGCAATCTTTTCCCCATGCTCATCTGCCCCCGTGAT
Organism: Undibacterium sp. CCC3.4; assembly: GCF_034347425.1. Classification (GTDB taxonomy): domain Bacteria; phylum Pseudomonadota; class Gammaproteobacteria; order Burkholderiales; family Burkholderiaceae_D; genus Undibacterium. Next base: position 1,092,279 of record NZ_CP133779.1, on the reverse strand, counting down.
GAAAACGGTGGGCCGGCCCTCTAGGACGCCGTAACGGGCAACCACGTCGGCGTGGATGCTGGCATAAGCGTGTCCGAGGTGGGGGCGGTCATTGACATAGTAAATGGGCGTCGTCAGGTACAGCGGGCGGGCCGCTGCATTGGAGGTATCACTCATGAAGTCTCTTTTGGGTGGTGAGGGGTTTTCGGGGAGCGCAACGACGCCGAGCAGACCTCGGTGAGAGCACTACAGAATACATTCATTTGCTCTGGGCTCAAATCCGCGCGCGGCATGATCCGTAGCCCGGCCATGTCCTTAGGTACGATCGGAAAGAAGACTGCGGAGGTGTAGAAACCGCGATCCAATAGCGCGGCAGCACTGTTAACCGCCGTTTCGGCTGAATCGAGCAGAATCACTCGGATCGGTGATTCTGTGAACCGATTGATGGACTTAAACTGCTCGTCGAGGGTCAACAAGTTACGGCGCCACGCGGCTTGTAACCGGCCAAGCTCTGGGCTCTTATGCAGCGCCAGAGAAGCTAAGGTGCCACCAATGCCCGCAGAATTCATGTATTGCGACCACGGATTACCATAACGCACCAGCCGCTCCTTGAGTGCAGAATCTCCACTAAGCAACATTCCACCGCAGGCACCAAAGGCTTTAGCCAATGACCCGACGACGACAGTGCGGTCGTTGAGTTCACCCAACGCTCGAAGCACATGTCCTTCGCCGCGCTCGCCAGTAATTGACAAGCCATGGGAGTCGTCGAGGTAGAGGAACAGGCCGTAGCGGTCCTGTAGGTACTTAAGCTGCTCCACGGGGGCAAAACCATCAACACTGTAGGTACCATCCCCAATGTAGGCCACCAATTCATGCCGCTTGCAGAGATCCTCGATGAAATTGAGGTCGTTGTGTGGACAGGTCTCCACCTGAGTTTCGTCGCCACAGATGGGCTTTACGTGACTCATGGAGAAGTGGGCGAATTTGTCGAAAGCCATAACCTGTAATGGTCTAATGTTTACGGACACCTCAATAGGAGGAATAATTACCTAAACGAGGAAAATAAAGATGACTGGGAATAAAAAATACGAAGCTACTTTTAAACTTGAAGTGGCCCGGATGGTGCTGGATCAAGGCGTAGCGGTTGCTAAAATCGTGAAAGATATGGGTATTGGAGAAACCGCCGTGCGGCGCTGGGTTGAACAATATCGCGCTGAACAAGGTGGCCAGGCTGGCATAGGGAAACCACTGTCTGCCGAGCTGCAACGGATTCGCCAACTCGAACAAGAAAACCGTCTACTGCGTTCGGACAATGACCTGTTAAAAAAAGCATCGGCCTTCTTTGCACGCGAAATGAAATGATCTACGAGTTAGTCGATCATTGGCAAACGAAGGCCTCGGTAGCACAACTGTGTCGTCTCTTGGGAGCGAGCCGGTCTGGCTACTACGCAGCAAAAGCAAAGACAAAAATGACCGCAATATGTGTCACCAGCGTGCATCTGAAAGCGGAATTCGCTGCCAGTGGCCGCAGTTATGGCAGCCGTCGCCTGGTCAGTGCACTGCACGCCAAGAACATCGTCATTGGCCGCTACAAAGTACGGCGCTTAATGCGTGAAGCCCAGATCAAAACCGTCTGGAAGAGAAAATTTATCAACACGACAGATAGCAAACATGATTTACCAATAGCGAGCAATATTCTCAATAGACAGTTCAACCCAGCAGAGCCCAATCGCGCCTGGACTTCCGATATTACCTATGTCCGTACGCGTACTGGCTGGTTGTATTTGGCGGTCGTGATGGAGTTATTCTCACGAAAAATCATAGGCTGGGCAATGGGGCCAACGATGCCAGCTGAATTGGTTTGTCGGGCGCTACGGATGGCGGTTGAGGCACGTAAGCCGGCAGCGGGTTTAATTTTGCATTCCGACCGTGGCAGTCAATATGCCAGTCATGAATACCAACATTTACTCAAACAACATGGCCTTGTTTGCAGTATGAGCCGTAAAGGAAACTGCTGGGATAACGCGGCGATGGAACGCTTCTTCTTAAATTTAAAGATGGAGCGTGTCTGGCAACGCGATTACGCGAATCAAATGGAAGCCACAAAAGACATCATTGAATACATCGTAGGCTTTTATAACTGCTTACGATTGCATTCAACGCTGGGCAATTTGCCGCCCATGATTTACGAAAAAGAAATGGCAGCAAAAAAACCTATTGATGTGTCCGAAATAACTTGACCACTACAACCGGCTTTCGACCACCCGAAAATATACCAGAGGCATACATGGGCAGGAATGCGGAGGTTGCCGCTGCACAGGAGATATATGAAACGGCTTCACCTCCATAATGCTCTGATAGGGCGTCTTCCAAATCTGAGAGCATGGAAATGACCAAGCGGGTCCGAGCTGTTGTTAAATGCAGAGTTCCCGCTTTCTCGACTCCATCGATTGCCCCCCGGAGAATGCTTTGATTGGTATCCAGTCCGAGATATGAGCAGCAACACATATTGATGAATTCCATTCCTTCCCCGGATATATAAAATGGCGATGCCGCATGCTTGACGGACAATCCTGCTAGGCCGGTTTCTTTTGCCACAGCCCAGGCTGGATCACTTATAGACACCATTTTCGAAATATTGCCAAATCTGTTCATATTATTAAAGCTTGATATTTAGTTGAAAAGCTTGATATTTTTAATATTTAGGAGGAAAGGGATTTCCGTGCCCCGACAGCGGAGTTTTTCAAGCTAGTTGTCGCCTAAAAGTAAATTTTTATGCCGCCAGTTTCAGTTCTTGATATACGTCCTCATGATTTAATGCTTCCTTGTTAGTTTTGTCTGGATTTAAGTCAACAACGTTGGCGCGGTCCCAGTTACGAGTAGCACCGCTCCAGCGATTCGAGTTCCTTGCTTTTGCCGCCGCATACAATTGCTCACGTCGAATCAATAATTCCACATCCAGACCGGCATGGCGTTCAGCTGGCGTTACAAACTGAATGGCACTGTGCCGGTGTTCTTCGTTATACCAATGCATGAATGTAGTAACCCAATTCCTGGCTGCCAGGAGATCCTTAAATGGGCGACGTGGATATACTGGGCAGTACTTCAATGTTTTAAAAAAGCTTTCGGCGAACGGGTTGTCATTACTCACGGCAGGACGACTGAATGACGGCATGACGCCCAGCACCTGCAGCATGGCCAGCATCGTGGAGCCCTTCATCGGACTGCCGTTATCCGAATGAAGAACGACCTGATTTTGTGCGATTTTTTCTCGCACACAAATGTCCTTCATCACCTCGCTGGCCAGCGCGCTGCTTTCGGTTTCAAATACCTGCCAGCCGACCACTTTGCGACTAAATACATCGATGAACATATAGAGATAAAAATAGATGCCTCTGATCTCTGTCGGCAAATAGGTGATGTCCCAACAGTACAATTGGTTGGGCCCGGTTGCCTTTAAAGCACGTGGTTTGTTGCGGGGTTGCCTTGGCTTTTCTTCGCCACGGTGCACAAGCATATTTTTAGCCTTGAGTAAGCGATAGAACGTTGACTCCGATGCGACATAAATTCCATCATCAGCCAATCGCGGAACGATCTGGCTTGGCGGCAGATGGCCGTATTCCGGCGAGTTGGCAATGGCCAGAACCTGTTGTCGTTCCTCTGAACTAAGCTGATTCTGAGGTACCTGCACACGCCCTGTTCGCCGGTCTGCTTGCTCAGTCACCTGATCAATTTTCCAGCGCTGCAGCGTACGCTCGCTTAAATCAATTACGTCGCAGGCACGTTCCTGACGTGCGCCTGAAACCACCGCTTCAGCTACCAGTGTCAATACGTTATTGCGCTCCGGGATTGGGGTCATTACTCCTCGTCCTCCCAAAGCGCACGGAACTTTTTTGCAGAACCAGCAGTGCTGCCGCCTCCGCCAGAGCTTTGTCTTTCCGGGCCAGCTCACGCTTGAGTTTGACGTTTTCATCTTTCAGCGATTTAACTTCACCAGCTTTGGGTGCGGCCTCTTTACCGCTGGCGCAAAAAGCAGATTTCCAACTGGTTAAATTATGCGGGAATAAACCACGTTCACGGCACCATGCCTGAAGCTGCTCTCCCGCTAACGCATGGCTCTCATGCAGTGCCTGCAGTTGTTCTTCTACCGTCCAGTCGCTCGGTCGTTTTTCTTTTTCTGACGCCGGACTGCCCGCCAGTGCTGACTTCTTTTTCATCCAATATCTCAACGTGTGGTGATTCAAATTTAAATCAGTGGCCACTGACATGATTGTTCGGTCGCCACGGGAATAGGCCTTCTGTAATGCCTGCTCAATAAATGCAGCGGAATAGGTTGCCATTGTTGCCTCGCTCAATAAGTTAAAAAGAGAGGTAACAACCAGATTGAAGATCGCCGGTCATTTTAGCCGTATAACTTCAAAATCAAAAAGCAAACCTTAACGTCTTGAGGGAATGGGTTCCGCTGCGCTCCACCCATAAAACCCGACTGCCTACGCCGGAAAAAGCTGGATAGATAATGCGAAAAACACAAACAAACAGACTTCAATGAGATCGGTTCAATTTAAAAAGTTACACGACAAGTAGTCTGACAGATGGGGACAGGGCGGTTATACGGAGACAGGCGATCGTCGAATTCCTCAATGGAGTGGATGTCGGATAGCTGATCGTCCCCTCCCACAAGCAAAATGTCCAAGGGCACAATATCCCTCAGGTCAACTATCTCGATAGTGGAGATATTCGGTTCTTGCTGCGGAAGTATTTGTACTAATTGTGACGGGGGGCCGCGTGCTCACTAAGATCCGCGTAACTTCGTGGCGTGGAAAAGCTACCATTACTCATTCGCTTCTTTGAATACAAACTAGCTATAGTGGATCCACATATCCGGACAACAGTTTAAACTAGTGTCTGTCGAAAAGAGACGAGGCAGACCATGAGTGAAAATAAGAGAAAAATATTTAGCGGCGCACAAAAAGCCAAGGTAGCAGTTGAGGCAATCAAAGGCGAAAAGACGATCAATCAGATCGCCCAAGAGTTCGGGGTGCATCCGACGCAGGTTAGCCAGTGGAAGAAAGAATTACTGGAAAATGCAGGCAGTCTGTTTGAAGGTAAGCGCGGTCCGAAACCGGCCAGCACACAGAACGACCCAGACCGTCTCTATGCCAAAATTGGGCAACTGAATATGGAACTCGATTGGCTTAAAAAAAAGTCAGGGATCAGCCTGTAACGGAACGATTGCAGTGGGTAGAGCCGCTCTCTGCCCTTTCAATCGCCACACAATGCCGTCTCGTTTCAGTCACGCGCTCGGTCGTGTACGACAAGAAAAAGCGCTTGCAAGAAGAGATCAATCCGTTTGATAGTTTGCTGTTGCAATTGCTTGACGAGGAATACACCAGACATCCATTTTACGGCACGCGACGCATGACGCATTACTTGCGAGACTGTGGCCATGCAGTGAACCGCAAGCGCGTACAGAGGCTGATGCAGCAACTGGGATTGGCAGGTATGGCCCCAGGCCCCAACACCAGTAAAGCGCATCCGCAGAACAAGATTTACCCGTACTTACTGAGAGGTATCGATGTCACTCGACCAAATATGGTCTGGAGTACAGACATCACATTCATCAGGCTGCCGCGGGGTTTTGTGTATCTGGTGGCGATCGTTGACTGGTATAGCCGGAAGGTGCTGTCTTGGCGGTTGTCGAACACGATGGATGCGGGGTTTTGCGTGGACTGCTTGGAAGAAGCCATAAAATGGTATGGAACGCCGGAGATTTTTAATACCGATCAGGGTGCGCAGTTTACCAGCCAGGCCTTTACTGGGCTGCTGCTTAGAAACGGCATCAAAATCAGTATGGACGGTCGCGGTCGGGCGTTGGATAATATTTTTGTTGAGCGTCTATGGCGCAGTGTGAAATATGAAGAAGTGTATTTGAAAAAGCATGAAAGTATGCCGGAGTTGGTGATCGGCTTGGCGAACTATTTTATGTTCTACAACGCTGAACGTAAACATCAATCATTGGGTTATCAAACGCCGGAAACCGTGTATGGCTCAGGCGTGGGCGGCGGTGCCAAGATCGTAAACAAATTTGGTACTGAACTGCCTGATTCAAAAAAGCTAGAAAAGAAAAGCACGGTAGTGATGTAGTGCGAATAACGGGGCAGCGCCGCGCAGCTGTGGCAGAAACAGGCACTATCTTAAACTCTTTGAATAATTGTCTGGACTTAGGGGGCCACTTTAAGCCTCCTTGACTAATGAGCCGTTCTAGAAACATATATTTTTTATTGTTCAAATATGCACGTTATTTAATATGTACATATTGTTCAAGTAAATGCTTCTTCAATTAAAAGAAATATGACAACAGGAAACTCTAATGAGCGGAGTAAAAAGGTATAGGAACACAACACACATACAGTTGCTGCACCCAATTAAAATTAAATATAAGTAAATATTTTGTTCCAGTCAAATCAGCGGAGGTGCGTATGTTTGCACTTAACTTTCTAAGCTATTTTTTTTATCGCTGATTTTTTTTATAAATATCTAATTTAATCAATTTTAATCAATCCCATCTTCGTACAAGTCATAAAAATTGAAACAAATTTAAGCGCCTGTATTTACAAGTATCAAGAACTTCCGACACGTTAATTTATTTTTTTTATTACAATTTTTCTATAAAATTGTGGCGAAAAAAATACGGCAAGTGGATGAGATATATAGTGGCGCCACATATCCGGACAACAGTTTAAACTAGTGTCTGTCGAAAAGAGACGAGGCAGACCATGAGTGAAAATAAGAGAAAAATATTTAGCGGCGCACAAAAAGCCAAGGTAGCAGTTGAGGCAATCAAAGGCGAAAAGACGATCAATCAGATCGCCCAAGAGTTCGGCGTGCATCCGACGCAGGTTAGCCAGTGGAAGAAAGAATTACTGGAAAATGCAGGCAGTCTGTTTGAAGGCAAACCCGGTCCGAAACCGGCCAGCACACAGAACGACCCAGACCGTCTCTATGCCAAAATTGGGCAGCTGAATATGGAACTCGATTGGCTTAAAAAAGTCAGGGATCAGCCTCTAACGGAACGATTGGTCAGCGCCTTCCTGGAAACAAACAGATAGCCCGTCAACGACAGCGTGATAAAGACGACTGTACTGATGGTGAAATTTGTGCTGGGTAGAAATGACAGATCCGATACCACCATAGTGCCTATTCCGGCGAAGCAGTATTGTATACATGTGAGCAATCCGAGCGCATGGGCACCCTGATCACGGAAGTGATTGGTCACCATCACTTGCACGGGCGGGTTGATAAGCGCCGTGGCCAACCGCAGCAAGCAGGTTCCCACCGTCATCAGACCGACGGTGAGTAAGGTGTCGCGGGTAAATATCTGAGCCAAGATGACGGTTGTGCCCAGCAGCGACGTGTAAATCCCTATGCCAACGATGTGCTGCGGTGCCACGTTGTTTGCATTGAGCTTGCTCATCACGCGATTGCCCAGTAGATAAGCCAGGGCGATGCCGATGAACAGATAGGCATAATCAGTCTCCTTGATCCCATATTGATTAATGTACATAAAACTGGAAATGCTAATGAACGCATAGAAAGCAGCAAACGCTGAGCCAACAATTAACGCCAGACTCAGGAAGTAGCTGTTCTTAAGCACACTGCAATAATTCAGCACGTGCGTCTTCATGCTGAATTCTGCGCGGAACTCTTTTTGCCTGTGGTTACTTTCCCGTACCGCCACCCAAGCCCACGCGAACAAGGGAACTTCAAACAGAGCGATGGCCCAGAAGCAATTTCGCCAATTGGAGACCTTAACGATCCATGCACCCAGCACTGGCGCAAGAATCGGCGAAAGTACCAATCCGAGCACTAATAAGCCAGTAGCGTGAATTTGCGCCTTCTTGTCCATGGTGTCCTTGATGACTAGCCTTAAAACGATATAGATGGCCGCGCTACCCAAGGCCTGCGCGGCTCGCATCACGATCATGGCAGGCATCGTAGTACACAGCGCAATCCAAACCGAAGCCGCAATATGCACGAGCAAACAAGAAAGCACCACAGAACGGCGCCCCCACAACTCGCTGACGATCCCGATAAACAGCACGAAGAAGGCTTGGCTGTAGTTATAGACCGAGATAGTCAGATTACTCACGCCCATTGATACGCCAAATTCGCGGGAGATCAGAGGCAAGCCAGACAAAAAAATATCGGTGCATGCCTGGGTGGAAAAAAGAAGCAAAACCATCAGAATGACTGGAGGTGGTCGAACGCTGTTTGTATTCATAAGATAAACCTGCAAATAATATGCTCAGTGACAAGTCAGCGCTTGCAGTTGCTGTGTGAAGGGAGGACGGGTGTCTGCGCCGGTAAGTCCGTCCTCGCAGGTGCGTTGCAGCGCGGCTTGCAGGTCGGCATATTCGGAATCAGATACATTCGACGGCCTGTGCTCACGTACCTCTGTCGCGACGTAGCGCAATTGTTCCAGGTGTTCGCCTATATAGAACGGCAAGCGGACATCGCTGAGGTCAACCCGGTGACCGTCCGGAATAATGCGCGCGTGGCGTTCGTGCTTCGATTTATGGCGAAATCAGCCGCATCACACCTTGAATTTTACTTCTGTTTACGACACCAGCACAAGATCTCGCCGATTTGCCAACCGACGCGCCCACAGAGGAAAGTAGCGACAACAAGCCAGGAAAAATACCGGGACGCGGCAAACGTAGTCCCTTGTCGCCCGCACTGAAACGACTCGACATGCTGCATGACATACCGGCACACGAACGTACGTGCCCATGCGGTACACCGATGGTGGAAATCGGCGCAGACATCAGCGAGCAACTCGACATCGTGCCGATGCAGGTGCGTGTGCTGCGTCATATTCGCAAACGCTACGGCTGCCCTGGCAGTACGCACGCGCCGGTGACCGCAGCCTTGCCACCACAACCGCTTCCAAAAAGTAATGCCAGTGCCGACTTCCTCGCCATGCTCTTGACGACCAAATATGTCGACGGCTTGCCGCTGGCACGCTTTGAGTGTAATGGTCTAATGTTTACGGACACTTCGAAACACCACGCACACGGTCACATGACGTGTATGCGGCATCGAACTGCAACGACTGCACACTTCGTGCGAGCTGAGCCTTGAATTCATTGGCTTTCTTGCAATCTTTGCTTCTTTCCTTGCACCGCAGCTTGTACAGCGACCTTAGGTCTCCAGGAGCGCAATGTTCTCCCGCATACGCGCACGTAGCATTTCCTGCCATTCGGGTGCCAGCCAGTGAGCAACCAGGTCGAAACCCTTGGCGATGCGCGTCAGTAAGCTAGCAAGATAGCGACTAGCCTCGTCACTACTGTCGAAACCAAAACGATGGGCGTTGGCCAGTACCGCTGAGCGAGAAATATCGAAACGCCCGGTTGATAACTGCAGTGTCAACGTTCGCGGTGTCTCAAGCGGATTGGGCACGACATCAAAAGCAGGTGCCAGACGCCAGCGTCGTTGCTCGTGCTGATACACGACCGCATGATTTCGGACATGCTCATCATCATTTCCGCACACGGCATTAAAGACCATGCGGCCGAACAGCTCGCGCCAGTCCTCAACCGGAGTGCCTATAATGCGCAGCTCCTCCGCCAAGCGCGGATAGCTCCAAAGGTCGGTTTGCGTCAGCTTGTCCGGATACTCCGCCTGCAACAGTGAGGCGGCGCTAACACACATCAAGCGCCGCTCGCCAATTCGGTCATAGCGCAGCACGCGCACTGCACTAGTCCCCTCGGTGGCCGGATGCAAAACAGTCGCGGCGAAATCCAAACCGCTCGCCGCCCCCCATTGCTGGCCTACGTGCTCGAGGCAAGGGATGTCAGCAATATCGCTGGCGATGCTGGGCTTAACCAGCCAATATTGACCTTCATCGTCCCGCAAGCTCGCCTTGGGGCGCGCGCCCCCTACACTGGCAGTCTGTACTAAGCGTCGGCGAAGTCGGACGTCGACCGCCGGGCGTTGCGCGCTCATGGCAGCCAGTTCTTGTACCAGTAACGGTAATTGGAACAGCTTAGGGTGAGACAGCTGTGCTACCGAGGGGGTGGGTCTGGTACCTACAGCAAGTGCGCCCCAGCGGTCAGCGTTGTTAGAAAGAATCAGATAGCGTGCCAGCAGCGTGCCTTCGGGCAGATTGTGCTCGCGCCTAAGCAGCGCCTGACCCCATGAATCCGGGCACGCGTCGCGCAGCACATCGTGCAAACCATTGTAGCGTGACGCTGGCCGCTCGTCCTCCGGCCGGAAAGGCAAGTTGACCGGGTCTATCGCCCAGGTGAGGCCGGCATCGACATAACTGGGGGCGTACTTGAACCTACCCGTGCCTGCGACGGGGCCGGCAAGGTAGCGACCGACCGTGACCCACTCCCCATTGTCCGGACGCTGTAAATAAATAAACAGGGGCTTAGAAGTATTCCGCATCTGCTTCGCCTCCTCGTTCTTGTTGGCTGAGCTTGACTCGACGGTGGGGAGAGTCGGACCACAGTGCGGGTGCCAACGCAGGTATGCCATCCTCAAATACGCCCAGAATCAGCAGTGCAGCGAGGTACGCGCCAGCGGCTGTGCCGGGGTCGCCTCGCTCCATGCGGCGCAAAGTAGCCTCAGAAATACTCATGCGCGCACACAAGTCGGCGGCCGTAATGCGTTGGCGTAAGCGTTGTGTGTGGATACAGCGCCCCCAAGTGCTCAGGCGCTCCCTTACCAAAGTTGGCAAGGTATCCGTGTTCAAGAGCTTTTTAGGCATGCGCCAATCCCCTCATAAAAAGTGTATTGTAGAACATAATATGATTTCTATGAGGGCTTTTCAATGTAGAGGCCAATCATGACGCGGTCAACTTTTTTGCAAAACATGGCAAGACTGAGCCTATCCATTCGCCTGACTTTTACCAGATCCAAGCGGAAAGCTCGGTCCTTCATAGGCAGCGGACAAACCGCTTGGATTAAATCTGCGCTTCCCTAAGTTTATTGGCAGACACATGACGCTCCGCCAGAGGACGTGCAGCATCAACCACAGCCCCATTCTTGTGCCAGCGATACCAGTTATTGAGCGAAACTTCTGCGACCTCGCAAGCTTTAAACAAGCGCGCCCCTCGGTCGCACGCGACCCGAATCGGCGCAATCAATTCCTACCGATCGCTCAACGCAGTCATTCGTCCTCGCCCTCGTCCCACAGGGCGCGCAGCTTTTTTTGCAGCACCAATAACGCTGCTGCTTCTGCCAGCGCCTTATTTTTACGGTCTACTTCTCATTGCAATTCTTTAATTTTTTTCTCTTTCGATCGCGATAGCAAAAATCCTGCTTAGAGCAAAGGCTAAAGAAACTTTGCATATTCCAGAAAAATAAACTGATAGCGACTATAATTTGCATGAAACGTTAATAAGGATTCATTCAGTGGAGCGAGCAAATACGACTTTAGAACGCCCATTACGGTCAAAACAAAGTGCCTTGAAGCAAGTGGCGAGGACTTTGCTCGCTGGTAAGGTGTATCGTCGTGAGGACTTGGCACAGGTCTCCAATGCGGTTGATCGGCATCTGAGCGAATTAGTTGCTGATGGTGCTTTGAAGCGCTTGGCGCAAGGGCTTTACTACGTGCCTAAAAAATCGGTGTTTGGTGTACTTCCACCAGATGATCATGAATTGCTCACTGCTTTTTTGCGTGACAAGCATTTTTTAGTGTTCTCCCCATCAAGTTATAACGCTTTGGGCGTAGGAACCACGCAGCTTTATAACAAAACCATTGTATACAATCACAAACGGCACGGCGTGTTTTCGTTTGGAAATCGTCAGTTTGATTTCCGAGTTAAACCACGGTTTCCGAAAAAAATCACCTCTGAATTTTTGTTGGTTGATGTGATTAATAATTTAGATGAATTAGCAGAAGATAAGAACCAAGTGCTTCAAATGGTTGAGCGAAAACTAGCTTTATTCGATCAGGCTAAGTTGAAGCGTGCTGTTTCCGCCTTCGCTTCGGTCGCGACGAAGAAACGTTTTAAGGCTTGGTTTCATGCTTGAGCTTTTGCATACTCGTAGTGATTTTAACGAGCTTCTTGCGATTGTCGGACAGCAGCGCGGGATAGCGCCAGTACTCGTTGAAAAGGATTATTGGATTATGCATTGCCTGTGGGGTTTACAGCAGTCACAATTCCAGTTCGAGTTGAAAGGCGGTACGTCGTTATCGAAAGGCTTTGGCATTATCCATCGCTTTTCGGAAGATATTGATATTCGCATAGAGCCGCCAAGTGAGTTGCCAGTTAAGGCGGGACGTAATCATGACAAACCTGCGCATGTTGAATCTCGACGTGTTTATTATGATTGGCTCTCGCAACACATTCGTATTTCTGGAATCGAAAGCGTTCAGCGCGATACTGCCTTTGACGATGAGAAAATGCGCAGTGCTGGAATACGCTTGAATTACCCCAATCGAGTCAGTCAGCAGAGCGGTATTAAAGACGGCATTTTGTTGGAGTTGGGATTTGACGATACGACCCCTAACCGCCCCGTCACTATCTCGTCTTGGGCGTACGATGCAGCAGTGACCGCAGGGGTAAAGATTCAAGATAATCGTGCAATTGATGTACCCTGTTACCTACCAACCTATACTTTCGTCGAAAAATTACAGGCGGTATCGACCAAATACCGATTGCATAAATCGGGAAAGGCATTTCCTGCGAATTTCATGCGCCACTACTATGATATCTATTGCTTGCTAGCGCTGCCCGAAATTCAAGAATTTATCGGCACATCAGCCTACGAAGTCCGAAAGATTCAGCGTTTTCCGAAAGGGGATGAGTTGGTCGCAGCCAAAAATTCCGCCTTTCTTTTAGATGATCATGAAGAGCGAGCGAGATTTAAAAAAGAGTATCAAAAGACAGCGGCGCTGTATTACAACGGCCAGCCAGAATTAGAGGAAATTCTTTCGCGCATTGGGCAATTCATCGGCAAGATGTAATTGCCTGGATAAGTACCGTTGATGAGCCAGATCGTATGAGCACTAAATGGCGAGACTTTCGTCGAGCGTTTCGGGCAGTTGGGTTTTATAGCGGATCCACATATCCGGACAACAGTGTAAACCAGTGTCTGTCGAAAAGAGACGAAGCAGACCATGAGTGAAAATAAGAAAAAAATATTTAGCGGCGCACAAAAAGCCAAGGTGGCAGTTGAGGCGATCAAAGGCGAAAAGACGATCAATCAGATCGCCCAAGAGTTCGGCGTGCATCCGACGCAGGTCAGCCAGTGGAAGAAAGAATTATTGGAAAATTCAGACAGTCTGTTTGAAGCTAAACGCGGTCCGAAACCGGTCAGCACACAGAATGACCCAGACCGTCTCTATGCCAAAATTTGGCAACAGAATATGGAACTCGATTGGTTTAAGAAAAAGTCAGGGATCAGCCTGTAACGGAACGATTGCAGTGGGTAGAGTCGCTCTCTGCCCTTTCAATCGCCAAACAATGCTGTCTCGTTTCAGTCACGCGCTCGGTCGTGTACAACAAGAAAAAGCGTTTACAGGAAGAGATGAATCCGGGCACGCGTCTCGCATTACATCGCGCAGACCAAGCCCGCACCTCCTTCCGTTCCTGAAAATTCAAGCTGATCGCATTGGCACAGCAAGTCTTACTCAGCTACCTCAATCAAGGTAGCATTTTTTTCAAGATACTTTCTTTGGAATCCCGGTTGCATCAACAATTGTTGCGGCCACTTGTCGCTAGATGGAATGGCCGTGCCCGCTTTGACTCGATAGTTTTCCGCCTGATTCGGCTCACCTGCGCCCTTATACGTAGCAATGAATGGAAACGCATAGATCGGTCGAGTGGCCAAGGTCGGTTCCGGCCCCGCGGCGTAAGGTGCCGGCGCACGCTTCATCTGCATGCCACGGCCATCCGCGCCGTTAGCTGGTCCGGGTTGCATGTTCTCACCCGGAGGTGGACCCATCCGTCGGTCAGCTATTTTGCCGGCCTTGATGACCGTTGGTGCATGCCCTGACTCTACCCAATTCATCAATGGTGTCAGGGTATCGAGCTGCGCGAAACCATCGCCGCCACCGCAATGGCCTACACCGGGCAGCATGAACAGTTTGACGAAACGGTCGGTTGTGTCTTTGCTCAGTTGATTTTGTACCGCCTGATAATAAGCAATCGATACCATCGGGGCGATAGAATTATCTGACCAGCCGTGCCACATCAACAGCTTGCCGCCACGGCTAGAATAAGCCGACAGATCCGGATTGCTGGCGTCTAACAGCCCGTGCAAGCGGCTGACACGCGCTAACTGGGTCATCGTGAAAGGGAACTGGTTCGCATGGCTTTCATCTGCAGTCGGTGTCGTATAAATCAGATGGCTCATGTTTTCCAGCATTTTCCCGGAAAAGCCGCTGTCTGCTTGCGGTGTTTTTGGGTTTGGCCGTGGCTGGATAAAATCCCATTGCAATTCCGAGCCCGGTTGTGATCCACCCGGTAAAAAATGCTTGCCCTCGGCATCGCTTGGCCCGGCATACAGCCGTTCGGCGACCGACCATTCGGCTTGGGTCAGGCAGTTGCTGCTATCTGTGCTGCCGGCTTGGCAAACGATCCAGGATGGCTGGATTTTGCAGGCGCGCGGGTCAGACAGCAAGCCGTCTCGGTTCCCATCCAGCATATCGCAATGTGCAATGACGGCAGCGTGCAGCAGCGGCAGTTTATCCGCATAGAGAATGGTCTTGCCTTGCTCATCGAGGTTGGCGGCCGTCGTCCACGCGTGCCAGAAACTGTTTTGTACAGTGAACAGCATCGCTGGGGCACCGGCCGAGATACCATCGAAATCATCGGGGTAGCGCTGCGCTTCCATCAAGGCTTCGCGGCCGCCATCTGAACAGCCGGAAAAATAGGCATAGCGAGCGGTTTGCCCATAAAAAATGCGTATCAATTCTTTGGCCGCCAGCGCAGTCAAATGGTTGGCACGATAGGCGAAGTCGATCAGCTTTTGTGGCTCCTTGCCGAAGTCACCGGCGCTCGGGGACATCATCGAACCTTGATGGCCAAGGTCGCTGGCTGCCACGACAAACTGGCCATCGAGCGCCGGCAGGCAGCTTGCGGCATTCCCGATGGAGGCATTGATATCACCGCACAAGCCGCCGCAGCCGGCTTGTAAATAGCGTTGCGTCCACTTTGTAAGGGGAAGATCGACTTCAAAACCTATGCTGGGTGCGATATTGCCTTTTACCTGACAAAACTCACCCTTCGCGGTAGTGATCAGGCTAGCCTTGAGGCTGACCGCGGCACCGGTAACACCGGCCAGATCGGCATCGGCCAGGGCCGCGCAGGAGATGACTGGTTTGACCACGCCAAGCTGCGCCGGCAGAACATTTTTTTGTACGGTGGCAGCATAGGCTGGCGAGCTCAATATCGCTGTGGTGAGTAATATTGACAATAAACTGGCAAACAGGCTGGTCAATAAGCGGCAAATTGTTTTGGATAAGAACACCATAAATAGTCCTGTGTAGGATGAAAGAATGATCAGCCGGAATTTTATATTTCATTGCGGTAGTGAAGTCAGATTTCCACGCGGAAACTAAGTTCTGTTACAAAAAAGAGCTCATTTACCAGATTCTTCGCGATGTCCCTTGACCCCCAGTTTCCAATAGCCGGCAGACTGGATAGCTGATTTTTGCACCAAACGCTCATTGAGCAGATGGGTAACGACGGTTTTGACCATGGAAGATTCTCCGGCTACCCAAAACTGGCAATCTGTTATGTCAATCAGCGCATCCTTGAGCGACTGTTCAAGTTGACCGGTCGTGCCGGGTATCCGCTTGCCTGCGTACAGCCAATGAACTTTCAGTCGGGCCAGCGTATCGATGCGCTGTTCATCGGCTTGGTTGGCTACCTCAACGAACATTTCTGCCTGTACCTGCGCCGGTAAATCAGCAGCGATGGCTGACATGGCAGGAAGCGCGGTGATATCGCCAAGCAGTATGTATCTTTGTATGGATTGACGTATTTCGGCACCAGCGCGCGGAGCCGAGAGTTGCAGGGTATCGCCGATTTTCGCACGGCTAAGCCAATACGAGGCCGGGCCATTATCGCCATGTAAAACCAGCTCGAGTTCCACTTGTCCATCAGCCGGCTTCAGCCGGCGTATCGTGTAAGCACGGCTTGCCGGCGGCCGCTGATCTGGTGCCGGAAAAAATACTTTTACCCACTGCGCCGGTTTGTCGCTGACGAAATTGCGCAGGCCATCCCCCACGAGAGTCAGTCGGCGCATCGATGGGGTGATATCGTGTATCTGCAGCACCTGAACCGGGGTCAGTGTGCGTGTGCGTTCAGTCGGTTTCATCCGCATCTTGAATTCCATTATCTGGTGAGGATGGCGCGCGCGGTCTCACGCAACAGTTTTGCGATGCGTGCCTGTTCATCTGGCGATGCCGCAGCCGATTGACGCAATGCCGCCTTGAGCGCATGCCGGGCTTCCAGCAATTCAGGCAAAGCATGCTCCTCGCGCCCATCGAGCTCTTGGTCGGGCTCGCCCGCATAAGCACGGCGGACCGAATCCATACGGTGGGCGATGCTGCTCAGTTTGGCAAATATCATATCGACGCGTTCTTGATTTGCTGCGAGGTATTGCAGTCCCTCATCGGCTATGGAATAACACTTACGGTTGCTCTCAAGTGTGGCCGTGATATAGCCGAGTTCGTCGAGATAGGTCAGGGCTGGATACACCATGCCAGGGCTGGGCGAGTAAAAGCCGTTAGAGCGCGCGCCAAGTTCTTTGATCAGCTCGTAGCCATGCGCCGGTTTTTCAGCCAACATTGCCAAGATCATTAATTGTAAATCTTGCGAGGTGAATTTCCGACCAGGCGGAAATCCATCGCCTTCGCCAAATCCGTCGAAACTGCCGCGCTGTCGGTGTCCGCTGCCGCCACCGCCATGGCGACCGCCTATGGCATGTAGTGTGGCGTGCTCTGAGAAGTGCCTGAGAAAATTGCGCTCGCCATGGCCGTGGCCTTGATGCTTACTGTGTGAGTGATTGTGCATATTGAGTCCTGGTATATTGATTAAGTATCTTAAGTTACATCCAACGATATATCTTAAGATATACAATTTTATTCGCAGCGTCAAGAGAAGCGTGAACTTAATTAGCGTTTCCATACAAGCGCGCTGGCCATTGCGGCGCGCGTAGGCGGGAATCCAGTGACGGTGGGGCGATTGGGTGGATGCGTAAGCGACTTAACTTGTGGGTAATGATCAGGTGCGGCACAAGTGTTACGGCAGCTTGAAGAGCAGACGGATCAGCAGAATTGGGTTTACGCTGCCGCTCGGCTTACATCAAATACATTTGTACAAATATATTCAGGCAAAACCTATTTGTACAAATTTAAAGTGCTATGATGAAAAGCAGCAGCAGCAGCTGATAAGCTCTGCGAAGCAGGCAACTGCGATTACAAGTCAGCCAAGGGCGTATTCGCGGCCCGCTCATCAGCGTGCAAGGCAGTGATCAATGTTGCCAGATCTTTTTCCAAGCGCTGCAAGGTGCGCGTATCGAGGCCAGACAAGGCGTCTGGCAAGACCCCGCTGAACGGTGTCGGTGCCGTCTTCAGGACTTTTCTTCCTTTGGCTAAGATCGTCAGCCGCACCGAGCGCCTATCGGTTGCATGCTTTTTTGCCGCGATCAATTCTTGCTGAATCAAGGTTTTGACCATATTGCTGGCGGTTGACTGATGAATATCCATCGCCTGCGCCAGTTGGTTGACGCTGATTTCAGGCTGCGTTTGAATCACGCTCAATGCCCACACCTGGGCACCGCCAATGCCCGTGCTTTTTTCTACCTGACGAAAATGGACCTTGACTGCATTAACGACTACCCGGAACTGGCGCAACACCCGCGTCGCCGGCAGCGTGTTCTCGGTATTCTCAGCAGTCTTTGCTGCTTGACGTGGTGCGCGCGTAGCGGCTTTTTCGGTATGGATAGGCATATGCCTATGATAACGGATATTGGCATAGCTGGAAATTATCAACAGCACCAAATACCACGAACAGGACACTCTGCATGAAGCTCGACCAACACATCGCGGCAGCCTTAAAAAGGGAACTGACCGATTGGGACATCTGGCAAACACGCATCGTGGTGGTGGCCATGGCGGCGCTTGCTGGTTTGGTGGTGGTCGGATTTACCTGGTTGTCGGAGCAGGCCTTGTCGATCTTCTTTAAAATCACGGCCGGTCATTGGTGGCTGGCCTTACTCTGGACGCCATTTTGCACGGCCATCATCGTTTGGCTGACGCGTCGCATTGCCACCGGTGCGGCCGGCTCAGGCATTCCACAGGTGATGGCCGCCTTAGATCCGACGGTTGACAGTTCGAACCGCTGGCTCTTCGTGTCGCTCAAACTCAGTTTGGCAAAAATTGTATTGACGGCTTCCGGTTTTCTGGCCGGACTCTCACTCGGCCGCGAAGGGCCTTCGGTGCAAATCGCCGCCGGCATCATGTTGTCAGCTAGGCGCTGGCTACCGGCGCGCGCCAGCGTGAACGAACACGGCTTGTTGGTCGCCGGTGGGGCGGCAGGAATTGCCGCCGCCTTTAATACCCCCTTAGCCGGCGTGATGTTTGCCATTGAAGAATTATCGCGTCTGCCGGAACAACGCAGCAGCGGCTTGCTGGTCGCTTGTATCGTCTTGGGCGGCTTGATAGCCGTCTCACTGACGGGCAATGCCACTTACTTCGGCGTGATTCACACCGCCGAGGCCGGCCTCACGCTGTTGTTACCGGGCTTGTTAGTGGCCTTGCTCAGCGGCTTAGCCGGTGGTTTATTTTCCCGTCTGTTGATCGCCTCTTTGAGTGGCATGGGAAATGACCGCCTCAGTTGCCTGCGCCGTAGCCGTCCGGTCGCCTTTGCTGCTGTATGCGGCTTGGGCGTCGCCGTGATTGGCGTGGTCAGCGGTGGCGCAACCTTTGGCAGCGGTTATTTTCACACTCGTGAAGTGTTGGGAGGGGCGGAAAACACCTTCAGTATTTACATGATCTTAAAATTTATCGCCACTTGGCTGACCACCTGGTCTGGTGTGCCAGCAGGGATATTCGCGCCCTCGCTGGCGATAGGCGCAGCACTTGGCAATGATGTTGCGCATTTATTACATTCTCCGCTCGCTCCGGCCCTCATGGCTCTCGGTATGGCAGGTTTCTTGGCCGCAGTGACTCAGGCACCGTTGACATCGTTCATCATTGTGATGGAAATGGTCGATGGCCACGCGATGGTATTAAGCTTGATGGCTTGCGCGCTGGTTTCCAGCGTGATTTCCAAAGTACTGAGCCGACCGCTGTACCCTTCGTTAGCACAACTGCAGCTTCAACGTAGCATGCCAAGCCTGCCAGTTAAGCCAGCTCATTAATAGAATGCACAGTGAATGCGTTTTTCCCCTATAATCGATTGGTACAAATATATTGCCTTATGGCACCAATCTGCAGCGGTTTTTTTCTGGCGAGGTAGGCCAACTGCGCAGTGCCCTGAAAGATAGGGTTTCAAACCAAAGTGAGTTGATGATGATTCGGAAAAATCTCGGCGTTCGTATCGGTGGCATTGCGCTTGCCGTCACGCTGTTAGTCGTGGCCGGGTACGCGCTGCGTCCCAAAGAAGAAAAATTTCCCGATACATCAGCGCTCTTGGTATCGGTGTGGACGCAACATGGACTCGAAGCGAGCGCGCAAATGGCGTGCTTCAAAAAAAATCCATCTTGGCAAGATCTCAATGCTGCGCAACGCGATGCACTGTCGCCGCTGGCTAAGGCGTGGAATACTTTGCATGCAGAACGAAAGCAAAAATGGCTGCATGTGACCCAGAAATTTTTCGCGATGAAACCGGAGCAGCAACAGCGCGCCCAAGATCGCATGCGTGCTTGGGCCAATCTGAGCCCGGTCCAGCGTGATATCGCGCGTGAAAATTATGCGCAGGCTGTGCAGATCGACGCACACGAAAAAGCGCTGCTTTGGGAACAATATCAGCAATTACCGTATGAGAAAAAACAACAATTAGCCAAAGCGAACAAGGCAAAAAAAAGAATCACGAATTTACCTTCGGCTCAAGAGCTGGAAGCCTTGGAAGCGCGCGGCGTCCCTTCGTTCAAATCTGGCCTCAAGAACGATCGCTCGATGACTGCGCAAGTGTTGCCGTCAAAAAGCAAGGAAAGCGCCGATTAAAGCTGGTATAGAAAACTGATCAACTCTGATTTATTGCTGCAGTTGGTCTTCACTTTAATATGTTTGATATGGCTCTCTACCGTTCGCGGTGAAATATGCAAGAGGCAGGCGATCTCGCGCGCTACCTTACCAATCAATAAGAGCTTGGCCACCTCCCGTTCCCGCAGCGTCAATATGCTCGTAGTGGAACACACTGGCAGCTTACTGCGCACAAGCTGTTCACCTTCATCTTCAAAAAAATGCATACACGGCAGGGAAAGTCTGTGGCGATCGGCTGCCTGAATTAACTCCACCGCCTTGAGCTTAAAACTATCTGCAAAATGTTCCAGCGCATTTAAGTTATTGATACAAAAATTCAATGCGGAAACAGCGAAAACAGGGGCGTAATAAATAATATATTCATGATATTCATGCTCTTTGTTAATGAGCATGAACGCATGATCGTGATTGAATAGTTCACGTAAATCACCTAGCTGCTGCTTGCACTGTGCGCGCCAGAATTTCGGGTACTCATTGACTGTAATTTCAACAATGGCAAAACGCTCAGTGGCAGAAACATAACTGGGTGTATCGGCACCGACTAAATATGTCTCTTTATAAAAAGCATGTTCAAACGCCAGCGCATTCGACCATAATTCCGTGCGCGCACCGTCAGAATAAATACGCGAATAAGAAAAGCCGTTAAGCCCGTACTGTTTGAAAAATGGTCTGCAGATTTGGAAAACGCCGCTGGCGAGTTCTGATGAAATATGGACTGGCTTATTCAAAGAGCTCATTTTATATCGTTCGTATAAGCGCGGTTTTATCGTTATCAATGCTTGAACATTGCACTATTTTTCTTTAGCGCAAAGAAAAATAAATTTCTCATATCCGTAAAAAATACGGATGTCGAAAATTCTCAAAAAAGTTATGCTTGATTTTAATTGACGACACATTCAGCGTCGCGAAAATAAATTTCTATCCGCCTTCATTCATAGTGCGGCAACGCATATGTAGCGAATCACAAAGCGTATTGGCCGGGTTCGGCGTATTGCACAACACTTCACTCTGCTGGCTTGTTACTAGATTCAATTTCATGCCAAGAGTTCAGATTGACTGAAGTGCGCTTGCGGGGAGGTGAATATTCATCAACAACAAAAGCAATAGCAGCAGTAAAACAGCAGTACCGGATCTACTTCATCTTGCTGGTAAGCCGCTTCGGCAAGCGCTGGCGGATGTTGGTTCAATCGTGGCGCATAGGGAGAGTGACAATGGATAAATTGGTTGCAACATTAAACAGCATTATTTGGAGCCCCGCCTTGATTTTTTTATGCTTGGCTGTGGGACTGTATTTCTCATTCAAAACCCGGTTTTTACAACTGCGCCACATCGGCGAAATGATCAAACTCATCTTCAACAATAAAAAAGAAGAGACCGGCGTATCGTCTTTTCAAGCATTGGCCATGACCTTGGCCGGCCGCGTCGGTACCGGGAATATCGCCGGTGTTGCTACCGCCATTACTTTCGGTGGGCCGGGCGCGATATTTTGGATGTGGGTGGTCGCTTTTCTCGGTGCCAGTTCAGCTTTTGTGGAAACCACCTTAGGGCAAATTTATAAAGAAAAAATTGACGGCGAATTTCGCGGTGGTCCGGCGTTTTATATTGAAAAAGGTTTGGGCATCAAATGGTTTGCTTGGGTCTTTGCCATCGTCAGTATTTTTTCGAATGGCTTTCTTTTACCCAGCGTGCAGTCCAATACCATTGCCTCGGCGATGGACACGGCCTTAGGCATCGCACCGACGGTCACGGCAGCGGTGTTGGCAGTGATCTTGGGCTTTGTTATTCTGGGTGGGGTTAAACGCATCGCCATCTTCGCCAGTACCATCGTGCCCTTCATGGCACTTGGCTACATCATGGTGGCCTTTGTTGTCGTCGTATTGCACATCGAGAAATTGCCTGGTGTGCTCACTTTGATCGTGCAGAGCGCCTTCGGCTACCACGCCGGATTCGGTGCCATACTTGGTTTGGCAATACAGTGGGGGGTTAAACGCGGCGTCTACTCCAACGAAGCCGGACAAGGTTCCGCCCCGCATGCCTCGAGTGCCGCAGCCGTCTCGCATCCGAGCAAGCAGGGCTTGGTGCAAGCTTTTTCAGTCTACGTCGACACCTTGTTTGTTTGCTCGGCAACTGCCTTCATGTTGCTTATTACCGGACAATACAATGTCGAAAATGAAGCCGGTACCGCCCTCTATGCTGGTGTGCAAGGTGTGGCGGCCGGGCCTGGCTATGTGCAAGTCGCGATGGAAAATGTCTTACCCGGTTTCGGCTCTGTCTTCGTCGCTGTGGCACTGTTCCTGTTCGCACTGACCACGATCGTTGCCTATTACTATGTTGCCGAAACAAATATTGTGTATATGACTCGTCGATTCAAGCTTCCCTGGCTCAGTGCGGCTTTGAAAATCGCACTCATTACCTCTACCGTTTATGGCACGGTACGTACCGCCGACTTGGCTTGGGGCTTAGGCGATCTGGGTGTGGGGCTGATGGCATGGTTAAATATCACCGCTATCATTTTATTGCAAAAACCGGCTTTTCTTGCTCTGCGTGATTATGAAGCACAACAAGCTCAAGGGCTGGATCCGGTATTTGAACCGGAAAAGTTGGGTATAAAAAATGCCGATTTTTGGCTCAAAAAATAAGTAAAGAATCGCGTCAATGGTCTCCGCGTCGCTTTAATACAGCGGCGCGATCTCCATCGTCCGGCTTACGTGGAGCTCGCCGATGAAGTGACTGCTCATGACAATAATTTGATCATGGCAGCTTTGTTTGGCATTGAGTGTATGCGTGAAATGCTCGATGGCAGGTCGATCGAGCCCGTTCAAGGGCTCATCCAAAAGCAGCAGTGCCACCGGTGCGGCGAGCGCCAGCGCCAGCTGTAATTTTTTATATTGACCCATTGATAATTTTATAATAAAAATATATGCGCTTCCATAGCAATGTTGTTTTATTTTTTTTAATCCACAATTTGTTTAAGTACGAACTTCAGAAAATTCCCACACAAATTTTTATTGTAATCCGCACCGATTTTCAATTAGAGTGTTTTTTTGAGTCATTATTTATCGGATTTGCGCGTAAAACCCCGTCGTTCAGGGCGGGGATGTAAGCGCGGACGGCGAAGCCGTCCTTACACCTGCCCTTGACTTTAATGCGGCGTCTGCTGCTGCTCAATGTACTTGCGAATAACTGCGATCGGAGCACCGCCGCAGCTTCCGGCAAAGTAGCTGGGCGACCACAAAGCGCCGCCCCATAGTCTCTTCTTGATACTGGGATCATTCTTCTTCCTGATAAGTAGGCTCGATATTCCCTTGAGACTGTTCACCAGTTTCGACACGGCCACTTTGGGCGGATAGTTCACCAGCAAGTGTACGTGGTCATCCTCGCCGTCGAACTCTACCAGTTCCGCTTCGAAGTCAACGCAGACACTGGCGAATATCGGGTGCAGGTCGTCAAGAATCTCTTTTGTAAACACTCCGCGACGGTATTTTGTCATGAAGACCAGATGGACATGCATCATGAACATGCAATGCCTGCCAGTTCTAACATCGTTGTTTTCATCGATCATAGACCAGAGTATGATTGAATCATGCAACGACTTCAAGCCTTTAAATTCGAATTGATGCCAAACGGCGAACAACAGCGCGACATGCGCCGTTTCGCCGGATCGTGTCGGTTCGTCTATAACAAGGCGCTGGCGATGCAAAAAGAAAATCACGAAGCAGGAAACAAGTTCATTGGCTATGTGCCAATGGCGGCTAATCTACCGATTTGGAAGCGGGAAGCTGGAACGGAATGGCTCAAAGAAACACCATCCCAGGCACTGCAACATGCCTTGAAGGACTTGGAGAAAGCGTACAAGAATTTCTTCGCCAAACGCGCCGACTTTCCGCGCTTCAAGCGAAAAGGCAGCGGCGACAGCTTCCGCTATCCTGAGCCGAAACAGATCAAGCTCGATCAGGACAATAGCCGCATTCTCTTGCCGAAACTCGGTTGGTTGCGCTATCGAAACAGCCGGGACGTGCTGGGCGAGGTGCGCAACGCCACCGTGAGCCAGTCGGGCGGCAAGTGGTTCGTGTCGATTCAAACCGAGCGAGAAATTCTGCAACCTTTGCCGACAGCCACAAACGCCATCGGCATTGATGTTGGCATTGCCAGGTTCGCCACCATGAGCGACGAAAACTATATCGCGCCGCTCAATAGTTTCAAGAAGCATCAGCAGCGCGTGGCTCGTTACCAGCGCCGCATGAGCCGCAAGCTCAAATTCAGCAACAACTGGAAAAAGGCGAAAGCTAAAGTTCAAAAGATTCACGCCGGCATCGCTCATGCCCGGAAAGACTTCCTGCACAAAACCACAACGACGATCAGCCAAAACCACGCGCTCGTCTGCATTGAGGATTTGCAGGTACGGAACATGTCCAAGTCATCGAAGGGAAATAGCGAACAGCACGGCAAGATGGTGAAACAGAAGTCCGGCCTGAACCGCGCCATCCTCGACCAGGGCTGGGGCGAATTCAGGCGGCAGCTCGACTACAAGGTCGCGTGGAACGGCGGCATTCTGCTGGCCGTGCCGCCGCACCATACCAGTCAGACATGTCCGTGCTGCGGCCATGTCTCGAAAGACAATCGGCAAACACAAGCGAAATTCTTGTGCGTCGATTGCGGTTACGAAAATCACGCCGATATCGTTGGCGCGATCAATGTGTTAGAGCGGGGATACCGCTTGTTAGCCTGTGGAGAGATGGTGCAGTCAGGCCGCTCGAAGAAGCAGGAACCCACCGAAGCGACTCGCAAATCATCGCGCTGTAGTGGTCAAGTTATTTCGGACACATCAATAGGTTTTTTTTCTGCCATTTCTTTTTCGTAAATCATGGGCGGCAAATTGCCCAGCGTTGAATGCAATCGTAAGCAGTTATAAAAGCCTACGATGTATTCAATGATGTCTTTTGTGGCTTCCATTTGATTCGCGTAATCGCGTTGCCAGACACGCTCCATCTTTAAATTTAAGAAGAAGCGTTCCATCGCCGCGTTATCCCAGCAGTTTCCTTTACGGCTCATACTGCAAACAAGGCCATGTTGTTTGAGTAAATGTTGGTATTCATGACTGGCATATTGACTGCCACGGTCGGAATGCAAAATTAAACCCGCTGCCGGCTTACGTGCCTCAACCGCCATCCGTAGCGCCCGACAAACCAATTCAGCTGGCATCGTTGGCCCCATTGCCCAGCCTATGATTTTTCGTGAGAATAACTCCATCACGACCGCCAAATACAACCAGCCAGTACGCGTACGGACATAGGTAATATCGGAAGTCCAGGCGCGATTGGGCTCTGCTGGGTTGAACTGTCTATTGAGAATATTGCTCGCTATTGGTAAATCATGTTTGCTATCTGTCGTGTTGATAAATTTTCTCTTCCAGACGGTTTTGATCTGGGCTTCACGCATTAAGCGCCGTACTTTGTAGCGGCCAATGACGATGTTCTTGGCGTGCAGTGCACTGACCAGGCGACGGCTGCCATAACTGCGGCCACTGGCAGCGAATTCCGCTTTCAGATGCACGCTGGTGACACATATTGCGGTCATTTTTGTCTTTGCTTTTGCTGCGTAGTAGCCAGACCGGCTCGCTCCCAAGAGACGACACAGTTGTGCTACCGTGGCCTTCGTTTGCCAATGATCGACTAACTCGTAGATCATTTCATTTCGCGTGCAAAGAAGGCCGATGCTTTTTTTAACAGGTCATTGTCCGAACGCAGTAGACGGTTTTCTTGTTCGAGTTGGCGAATCCGTTGCAGCTCGGCAGACAGTGGTTTCCCTATGCCAGCCTGGCCA
This sequence comes from Undibacterium sp. CCC3.4, assembly GCF_034347425.1. Classification (GTDB taxonomy): domain Bacteria; phylum Pseudomonadota; class Gammaproteobacteria; order Burkholderiales; family Burkholderiaceae_D; genus Undibacterium. The sequence continues at coordinate 1,066,250 of NZ_CP133779.1, read as the reverse complement.
CCTTGTTCAGCGCGATATTGTTCAACCCAGCGCCGCACGGCGGTTTCTCCAATACCCATATCTTTCACGATTTTAGCAACCGCTACGCCTTGATCCAGCACCATCCGGGCCACTTCAAGTTTAAAAGTAGCTTCGTATTTTTTATTCCCAGTCATCTTTATTTTCCTCGTTTAGGTAATTATTCCTCCTATTGAGGTGTCCGTAAACATTAGACCATTACACGCAGCGCCGTAGGAATCCCCGTCCTTTAGGGCGGGGAGGATGTCAATTTCTTTAGTACCCACAGAAAAGCCCAATGCACCGGAGTGCTCTTGCCAAACCTTGGTGTCACTCGCGTGGTGCCGCCACAAGCTGGAGTTTTACTTTCTGTGAGCGTTGTCGAGGGGCAGCTTGTCCATGCCGGCGACGTATTGTTTGTGTTGTCCAGTGAGCGCAGTGCCACTCATGGTGAGGCGCAAAAGACGATTTCATCCTTACTCCTTACCAGGCGCGATAGCTTTGTAGTAGAGCAGGAAAAAATGTTTGAACAAAACCAGAAACGTCTCGTTGCGCTGCGCAAACGAGCAGCAGATATCGGAAGTGAGATTGCAAAAATTGATGAGCAAATTGCGATGCAAGGAGAGCGTATGCAACTCGCCGTGCAGGCATACCAACGTTATCGCGACTTACAGGAAATGAACTACATTTCAGCCGCACAGTTACAAGATGCGCAGGCTCAACGGCTGGATCAGGAGCAGCGACTAGCTGAGCTCGCTCGCATCAAGTCGGCGACCGAGCGAGAACTGATGGCAACGCAAGCAGATATCGCAGATTTGGAATTACAGGCACAACGTGATGCGGCTGCGGTACAACGTAACCTCAGTTCTGTCGAACAAGATTTCACTGAGAATGAAGCGCGCCGCGAGCTACTGGTACGCGCACCGCAAGATGGCACGGTCACCGCTATCACAGCGACGGTTGGGCAAACGGTGACGCCGAATACCGCGATCGCCGCGCTGATACCGGCCGGCTCGCACTTGGAAGCGGAGATTTATGCACCATCACGTTCTGTAGGATTTGTTCAGCCTGGCATGTCTGTGTTATTACGCTACCACGCGTATCCCTATCAGAAATTCGGTCAATTCAAAGCGACGGTGCGCGAGATCGCAAGCAGTGCCTTGAGGCCCGAGGAATTGCCATTCGCGGTTTCGTCTGCTATTAGCTCGGAAGCACTGTACCGAATTCGTGTCACGCTCGACGCGCAATATGTCACCGCCTATGGCCGCCGCTTGCCGCTTAAATCGGGCATGGCAGTCGGTGCCAGTATCTTGCTGGAACAGCGCCGACTATACGAATGGATACTTGAGCCTTTGTACAGTATTACCGGACGGGTATAGACGCTTGATGGCCTCTTACTAACGCGGGTTTGCGTGTTGTGTTCTTGATTTCTTTAAATATGTTGGAGCAGTATGTTCCCCGCTGCGTTTCCTGAGCTGCGCTTCTGGCGTCGCCGTCAATTGCCTGTGTTGTTGCAGACTGAAGCCGCCGAATGCGGCTTAAGCTGTTTGTGCATGGTGTCGAGCTATTGGGGTCACAAAATCGATCTGGCGAGTATGCGCCGGCGTTTTTCAATTTCCTTAAAAGGCGCGACACTGAAAGGCGTGATGGATATGGCGCAAGGCTTGGGCTTACAAACACGGCCGCTCAAGCTCGATATGCAGCATTTAGCCGAGTTAACATTGCCTTGCATTTTACACTGGGATTTGAATCACTTTGTGGTGCTGAAAAGTGTCTCACATAAACACGCGGTACTACTTGATCCCGCGGTCGGCCAACGCAGGCTAGCCTTAGAAGAATTCGCCAGACATTTTACTGGTGTAGCACTGGAGCTGAAACCTGGAGGCAGTTTTAAACCAGCTGAGGAAGTGCAAAAGTTTAGTCTACTGTCTTTGATGGGACAAGTCTTTGGCCTTTCCAGCGGCCTGTGTCAATTATTGTTTTTGGGTTTGGCTTTGCAGATTTGTTCCTTGGTGGCGCCATTTTATATGCAATGGGTGGTTGATGAAGCATTGCTTGCCGCTGACAGAGACTTGCTCACCGTGTTAGGCTGCGGTCTTCTGTTGCTGGTATTCGTACAAACTGTGATCGGTGCCGTGCGCTCGTGGGTGCTCACGGTCTTATCGACGAATTTGAATTTTCAATGGCTCGGTAATGTGTTCATGCATCTGATGCGCTTACCGTTGTCATATTTTGAGAAGCGCCATACTGGCGATATCGTTTCGCGCTTCGGCTCTATCGGCACGATACAGCAGAGCTTGACTACCCAATTCGTTGAAGCGGTGATTGACGGCGTGATGGTAATGGGTACGCTGGTCGTGATGCTTTTGTATAGCCCGCAGCTGAGCGCGATCGCTAGTCTGGCGGTACTGCTCTATGTTCTACTACGCTTTAGTATTTTTCGGCAATTGCGTGAAGCGACTGCCGAGAAAATTGTCCATGCGGCGAAGCAGCAAACGCATTTCATGGAATCGGTGCGCGGTGTGCAAAGTATTCGTCTGTTCAATCGAGTTGAAGAGCGACGTTACAGCTGGATGAACAATCTCAGTGACCAGTTCAATGCCGAATTGCGCATCGCTCGTATAACGGTATCGTATCAAACGGCCAATACGCTGCTATTCAATGCTGAAAGGGTTATTGTCATTTGGCTGGCAGCGCTGGCGGTGCTCGATAATCGTTTTTCTATTGGGATGCTTAGTGATTGGTGGCGTGCGACTCAAACAATTGGGCCTGCATAATTATCGCCGCTTACTCGGTACGGTCATGCAGGACGACCATTTATTTGCGGGTTCGATTGCTGACAATATCTGCTTCTTCGATCCGGAACCTTCTCAACAACAGATAGAATATTGTTCACAACAAGCGGCTATACATCATGAAATTGTTGCGATGCCCATGGGATATCATACTTTAGTCGGCGACATAGGCAGTGGCTTGTCAGGTGGACAAAAACAAAGAATATTATTGGCGCGTGCCTTGTATAAACAACCGAGCTTATTGGTGCTTGATGAAGCGACCAGCCACCTTGATATCGATAATGAACAAGCGGTGAACGCAGCGATTGCACAATTAGCCTTGACGCGTATCTTGGTCGCGCACAGGCCAGAGACGATTGCGATGGCCGAGCGAATTCTAGTGTTGCAGGATGGCGTGATCGTGCAGGACATCGTGGCACCTCGTTTTGCACCGCAATCATAGCAGGGGGAGGAAGATAATCACGTCAGGCTGGTCGTTTATTGTTTCCCGACCACGCCGAGCGGAACAGCTGATTTTTGTATGATTTTAATTTAAAAAACGCATTATCTTTTTTGCATAAGCTCCAATTTGGTCGGAAACGTTATGGTCGGCTGAGTTTTTAATTAACTGTCTACATTGTTTGCTGACTGAATTGGCTGCAACGTTTTTTTTGTAAGCAACTCAGAAATTAAAACCAGCGATTTGTTTCTATCGGTGAAGGTAGTATTTCTGAGATTGTTACATGCCAGATCGAGCAAGTGTTGGCTGGAACGCACAGTGATGTATTTGGAAAAAGAGGCCAGTAAGCGAAATGCCGAATTTCTGACGCTGGCGTCTTCGTCTGCAAGATAGGTCTCAGCAATGCGGATTGCCCGATTTGGATCGCCGAGAAAATTAAGTAAATTGATGACATTTTCTCTCTCTTCTGAAATGCAGCTTGCTACTTGATTGTCGATTCTCGACATATGCAGACTTATTTCTCGGTACAAAGCTAAAGCAAATTCGTGGAGTTCAGAATGACGATAATCCAAAAAATGATTGTCATTGATATATTCGGAAATAGGGCCCGACTCAGGCGAAGCAAGTTGTTTTTCTAAAGTCAGCTTCCAATTTTCCAATAAAATTACCGATTCTGGAGGCAAGACCTTGACTTCTGAGCAGTAGCGATCAGGAATAGAATCGCTGTTCTCAAGATCAGAAATTTCAACTACGTAGAGTGCGCTTGCTCCTTCCATAGAAATTCCGCGACAATTAATTTTTGCCGTTTTGTATTTAGTTCTGATGCGATTGCAGGCTGAACGAAGGAGTGGATCTGACAGCGCAGCAGTAAAGCCCGGTCGAAGTCCTGAGACTTTTTTTACCTCATTGATCTGGTCAAATTGATTTGTGATTACCTCAATGTCAACCCACTTTAAGGCGACATCGCTGGCTGTGCGATCTGAGGCCGTGACATGACACGAAAAGAAGAAAATGCATAGAATGAAAATAATCTTCATATTTTTCAACAACACTGCTTGATCGAAATTGAATCCTGTACCCGATCATTCTACTCGCAGCAGCCAGCGCCGCAACCATTGCAGATTGCTGGTAGTGCTACGCAGTTGTACCCAGGCGGCGTTGCGGGCGCTGCCCTGCAGTTGCGTTAAGTTTTGCGCAGTGCGGCGCAGTTTCGCTATATCGACCAGGTTCTCCAAGGCCGTTGGCAAGCGCTCTAATTCGTCCTGCAACTGCCGTGCTACAGCTTGCAAATTCTGCGTTTGCAGTTGTTGTGCCAACCATGTATCCAATCCCATATCTTTGCTACGCTTCCATTGCACCATGGGCGGTGCGATGCCCTCCATGGCACGTCGGTGTAAATAGCGCCCCATGCCGCCGGGGCCGAATTTTTCCAGCGATGGGGTCGATAAATATTGCTGTATCAAACGGACATCCAACAAAGGCCAGCGGTATTCGACGCCATATAGGGCCGCGAGCAGCGAACAATTTTCCAAGCGCGTGGGAATAAAGGCAGCCACCAAGCGATTCTGTAACACGAAATCGTTGATACGGCGATACGGTGCGTCATCGATGGCGCTGTCCATATAGGCCGCTGCCAAATCAAGTTGTTCCACCACTTCAAGGTGCAGCGGCTGATAAGCCCAGCGCTGGGCATAAACAGTTTGCAAGGATTCATCGTTGCTGGCGCGGCGCGGTGTCAGCAGACGTTTGGCCAGGCGTAAGCTGCGAGTCAGCGGATTGCCGGGCATGAGGCGATACAGATTGCGCCAATCGCCTTGGTCCAGCAATTCATGGAATAAGTGATGGCCGGGGTTGGTCACCGCTTCATCGCCACCGAAACCGGACAGTAAAGTGGTGACGCCGAATTGGCGACAGAGTTGGTAAAACGGAAAATGTGCGTAAGCATTGCCATGTTCGGCCGGGTAGCCCAATACCGTCAGCATGTGGTCGATAGTGTCATCGTCCGGCTTGGCAAAGCCTGATAGCAGATGCTGGTGCTCGATGCCATGCATGCGGATGGTGGCGTCGATGTGGCTGGCTTCCTGCTCTTGCATGGCAATGCCGAAGCTATGTATGCGCGGCGCTCCGGCCAATTGCGCTGCCAAACCGGTAATTGTGGCGGAATCGATGCCACCGCTGTTTTCGCAGCCGATCGGATGCTGCGCATCCAAGCGACAGGCCAGGGCCTGTTCCAGTTGCTCACGGTAAGCACTGAGCCAATGCGGATCGAGACGTCGGCTAGTCGGTGCATCATCGCGCCAACTGAAATAGGCGCGCATGGTGTAACCGGTTTGATTGAGCACTGCCAGATGCCCGGGCGGGAGTTTCTTGATTTCGCGGTAGCCGGTGGCGGTATGGCTTTGTGAAATGCGCAGCAAAAAGCGCGCGGCCCAGTCCATATCGCGCTGGGCTTGGCGGTCCGGTAAATGTAACAAGGCGGCCGGGCTCAATGCCACGGCTAACAAATCCGGATCGAGGCGATAATACAGCGGCCGCACACCGAGCGGATCGCGTGCCAGCAGTACCGTTTCGCGTTGCGGATCGTAAAGGGCAAAGGCAAAGTCGCCGATCAGACGTGCTACACAGCCTTCCTGCCAGCGCGCATAGGCGGCCAGCAGTAATTGTCCATCGGAGTGCGCATTGTCGAGGCAGACGGGGAGGCCAAGCTCGGCCGCCAGCGCGCTGCGATTATCGATACGCAACCAGGCCAGTAGTTCGCAGCCGCTGTTTGCGCAATGGATTGCGCCGAGCAGGGGGGGCGTATCGGTCGTGGCGAGGCAGGCCCCGCGCGCCTCTGCTGAGCGCCCGCGACGTCGCGCAAACAGAGCGGGAAAGCGCGCGTCGATGGCTTGCTCAGTACGATTAAATAATAACAGTGCCACGTGATGGGAGCTTATTGACAATGCAGCATGGGCAAGCGCGGCCTGGGCCGATGGGTGCAACTGTGCTGTGCCAAGTTCAAGAACCCGGGCCGGAGGTGATTGTTTCGCCACCACCGTGAGCTTTACCCTCGGTTTCCTCATTTGACAAATAAACCAATTGCGGGGCCAGATAAGGGCGACGTGTCGGCTGGTCTGGTACCACAGCGATGGTTGGTGCAGTGTGTTGCGTGAGCATAGTAGGGGTGGTCATATCATTACCCTGTGGAAATAAATGCTTTATTCTATCAACAAAAATGGGCTACGTTGTCGTAATTTTCTGGAAATTTTCAGCGCGGCGGCGCTCGAGTCGGTATGTACTTACCCTATCACATTGACATCATGCTTTAGCATTTCTCGGCTATGCTGAGCAGACCAGCTTATTTTTTGAAAGTTACTGATGCCTTCCAAGTTCGTCCGTCTGTTTTTAGTCGCCGGCACGCTGATCACGCCATTTTGTGTCGCTGCACAGGAAAACCGTATTGATCAAATCCGCCCCGATGCGCCGGCACTGGCGGCTTACGGGGCCAGCCGCAGCGGTGTGACGACGCTGCATCTGACGCATCCGGGCCAGCTCGACATCCTCCACACCAAGGCCGGTGCCGCGCCGGTCTTGTATGACCGGCCCTTGACGGTGGAGGTCTGGTACCCGGCGACAGTGAGTGCGTCAGGCAGCGCCGCTGCCGGCCCGACCTACCGTACCGTCTTGCGGGATGGGAAGACCGCTGTCAGTTTGTCCGGCCAGGCGGTGCGCGATGCCTCACCCGATAAGGCGCATGGCCCGTATCCGCTGGTGATCGTGTCGCACGGTTACCCGGGCAACCGCTTCTTGCTCAGTCATTTGACCGAAAATTTGGCCAGCAAAGGCTATGTAGTGGTGGCGATCGATCATACCGACAGCACGTATGAGGATATGCAAGCATTTTCCAGTACCTTGCTCAACCGTTCGCTCGATCAGTTGTTTGTGCTTGAGCAGATGGCGGCTTTGAATAAAAATGATGTTGGCGGCCGCTTCGCCGGTGTGATCGATGCCGATCAGACGGCCTTGATCGGTTATTCCATGGGCGGCTATGGGGTGCTCAATACCATAGGCGGCGGGCTCAGTGCCACTGCAGTCAACAGTGCTTTGGTGCCGAACCAAGCACTGGCAATTCGGGCGGCCGGCAATGCCAGTTATGTAGCCTCGCTCGATCCCCGTATCAAGGCGGCTGTCGCCTTTGCCCCTTGGGGCTGGAATGCCGGTGTCTGGGATCGTGCCGGCTTGGCCGGGATTCATACCCCCGTGTTGTTCATCGCCGGCAGTGCCGACGATGTCTCTGGTTATGCGCCCGGTGTGCGCGACCTGTTTGAAGGCAGCGTGCAGGCCGAACGTTATTTGCTGACCTTTGAACAGGCCAATCACAACGCCGGTGCACCGATGCCGGCACCGAAAGAAGCCTGGAGCATTTTGCCAGGGCAAAAAAAATCGGTGGCCGACCATTATATGGATGCAGTGTGGGATAGCGTCAGAATGAATAATATTTCACAGCATTTCGTGACGGCGTTTTTGGGAAAATATTTGAACAAGAATGCCGCGATGGACGCTTACCTGAACTTGCCGGAGCAGGCCAGCGCCGGGCTCTGGCGCGTCGATGCCAATGGCCAGCCTAGCGCGGAACATACCTACTGGAAGGGTTTTCCGGAACGTACTGCGGTAGGTTTGCGCTTGGAAAAGAAAGCGGCGCAGGTGCTTCCTCAGGTGCTTCCTTAAGTACTGACTTGCGCGCGCACATTCTTCGCCGCTGTCACAGCGGTGGCGTTGATCTTGAATGCTTGTTCTAAATCGCTGACTTCAGCACGCAGGGCCAACGCAATTTGCAGTGCCGTGGTGTCAGCAAAAATCTGACCAGGATTCGAAACACCGGCCTTCAGAGGCTGTCGCAAAAGTCTGATGGACGTTTTTTACACCGGAAACACCGCATACCGCAACCTCGTCATTCCCGCATGCTTTTGGCGGGAACCCAGTGTCGTTTTCAGCACTGAAAGCACTATAATTTCTGGCATTTTCAGTTAAGTACGAACGCCGCTGGATTCCTGCCAAAAGCGCGCAGGAACGACGTGGCCACCAGCCGGGGTAATGATAGCGACTGAAAACCCTGTTGCGACGATCCCTTAAATTGTTCAAACCGGCCGGGATTAAGCCAGCGCGCCTCACTACCGAATTAACGTTCGCGATGTTGCCAACTGGTCGCCAGTCACCGCGGCATTGCGACCTTGCCGCTTTGGGCCGCACACAATTATCTTAAACGCGCTTATGTATTCGCTCAACCGATCACGGCGCAAAGATTGACCGGGCGTCTCTATGCAGCGTGCTTGCCTGAGATGTCGGCCAAACTGTATCTGAGCGATTTTGTGCAAACAACGCGTGAAAGCTGCTATTTAAATTTACCTGGGGTCGAATTGCTGTGAGAATATCCGAGTCAGTATGACAGCAACCTAGTGAAATTTTTTTTTGGAGTGTGATGTGAAGTGTTACCTCGTTTGCGTATGGTTGCGATGCCTGTTTTGCGCACTCTTGTTGATGTTTGGTGGTGCCCGTGCAGAAGTACTTGTGTTGCACACGGCTGCGCAAGAAGCCTCGGCACCGAAGTTTATCGCTTTGAGCGGCAGCGCTCAGGGTGCGGTTGGTGGTTTGTGTATCGATATCTTGCGTGCGCTGGAAAAGCAAGACCCTGAGTTGCGCTTTCAAGGTGATCAGGTCTGGCAACCGCGCCTGCGGATAGAGCGGGCCATGGCTGATGGACAGCTTGATGTGTTTTGCGGCGTGCAGAAAAACCGCCGCAATCGCGCTCACTACCAATGGCTGGAGACGCCCTTGTTTGAGGTCGATTATCTGTTGGCGGTACGGGCCGACGATACCGTGGCGGTAGCGAATTGGGAGGATATCCGCCGGCTTGGGAAGGATGGCGTGATTCTGGCCTTGTATGGTTTCGGTGTGGTTGATCGACTGGAGCAGTTAGGCGGTTTGCAGGTCGATGCCAGCGCGACCTCTTCGCTGTCGAATTTGAAAAAGCTACGGGCCGGTCGAGCACGTTTTTATTGCCATCGCTCGCCAGGTATCAAGAATGAAATCAGCAAGGCCGGCATGAGCGGAGAAATCAGATTGCTGGAACGGCCGCAGTTACACGAAATCTTTTATATGGGCTTGGCACTCAATTTACGGCCTGAGGTGGTCGCCAAACTCGCTGCGGCACTACGAGCATTGAAACAAAATGGCGAACTCAAACGACTCGCCGATCGCTATGCCGAATGATACGGGCCGGCGCTGCCGAGTGCCGCTGGCAGCGCCGGCTTGAGCGAATTATTTATAGACACCGCAACCGATGATCAGCTCACCGTATTTTTCTATGTAAGTCGACTTGGCATCAACCGATTTGGTGAGCGGGTTAGGCCATTTGTACTGCAACCAGCCGCTACCTTTGGTGGCGGCCATCTCGAGCATGGTTTTGAACAAGAACTTGCCGTCGGCATCTTTCATTTCCAGCACATTTTTATCGATGATGTTTTTGATCGCGCCATGGGCCACCATCTTCCCTTGCAGGTCGATGGCAAAGATATACAAATCGCGGTCGCTGAAGCTGCCTTGTGGTTTGCTGAATTCTTTGAGGCTGCTTTCTCTGCCATTGGTTTTGACATACTCGACGGCTTTTTTTACCAAGGCCAATGCGGCCGCCTCATCCCCTTTGCTTTGTGCTGATGCACTGAGGGGTAAGCTCAGCAGAGCGCTGAGGAGTAACAGTGGCAAGCTGAAAGTAAATAATTTTGACATCGTGGTCTCCTTGCTGATTGTGCTTATTGCAGCGCTCTGTGGCGCTGGATCGGGGCAGGTAATCCGTGTTAAAAGATTTCCTTTGGGAAATATAGTACGCTTGGTATCGAAGCGCAATGTCTTGAACTGTGAAATTTGTTGACATACCGGCCTGCTGCTGTAGCGCTGCAGTTCAGCGTGCGAAGCGCTATCGGTAAGCTTGCTGGCTGGTCCCGAGCTACTGGCGGAAATGCCGCGGCAGTGATTCTTCCGAGCCGAAGCCGGCCAGTTCCGCGACCTGATTCAACGGAATGTGTGGTGATGCGAGTAAAGCAGCCGCCACACCGGTGCGCTCGCGTATCAATCAGGCCATCGCTCCCGGACCCGACGGCCGCATGGAAATGGCGTTGCAGGCTGCGCTGGCTCAGGCAGACTTATTGCTCCATCGAGTCTACACTGTGGCTTGGGCCGGGTGTGCGCGCAGCCAAGAGCAGTACCAAGCCACCCGTTGTAAGCGTGTGAGCGACACCGCCGTCTTGGTCTGCGATCGTGCCTTGCGAGTAAATACTAAGATCCTAACGAGCGGAGCGGATATCGAGTTAAAATGATGCATCGGAAACAATGGACGGAATTTACTTCCGTCCATTGTTTTTTGTTATTCGGCCGCGTCGGTACGATGATTGAATCAACCAAAAAGAGTGAGGACTTACATGCTCAGTGCGAACGGTTTGACTTGCCTGCGCGGAAAACGGCAACTGTTCAGCGGTTTGAGTTTGGCGCTGGTGCCCGGCGAATGGCTGCATATTCGCGGTGATAACGGTGCAGGTAAAACCAGTTTGTTACGCATGTTGGCCGGCTTGAGCGAGCCAACTGCCGGCAGCGTTGCTTGGGATGGCCGCGATATCGCGACTTGTCCGGAAGAATTTCATCGCCACTTGCTGTTCCTCGGTCATCATGAAGCGCTCAAGGATGAATTGAGTGCACTGGAAAACCTGCTGCTGGCGGCCGCCTTGGATGGCCAGGCGCTGGGTGCGGTGGAAGTGTGCGCCGCCTTGGCGCGCTTCGGCTTGCGCGGGCGTGAACAACTGCCGGTTGGCTGTCTGTCGGCCGGACAAAAGCGCCGCGTGTTATTGGCCCGGCTGTTGACGCGCCATGCCACGCTGTGGATACTCGATGAGCCGTTCACCGCACTCGATGTGGCGGCCGTGGCAGCCTTGTCGGAATTGATTACCCAGCACTTGAGCAGCGCTGGCATGGTGATCATGACCAGCCATCAAGCCATCGGCTTGGCGGCGGGAAAGGTGCTGCAACTATGACGGCTTTTCTCACCGCGATCCGGCGCGACTTGTTGTTGGTCATGCGTCGCAAAAGTGAAACCCTGACTGCTTTGTTCTTCTTTGTGGTGGTCACCAGCCTGTTCCCGTTAGCTATCGGTGCCGACCCGGCCTTGCTGAGGAAAATCGCACCTGGCATCATCTGGGTTGCGGCATTGCTGTCGGCAATACTCGGTTTGCATAAAATGTTTGCGGCAGATTATGCCGACGGCACCTTGGAACAAATGGTGCTCTCTCCCAGCCCCTTGTTTGTGCTGGTCGGCGGTAAAATCGTCGCGCACTGGCTGGTGGCCGGTTTGCCGCTGGTCTTGCTGGCACCGTTGATGGCCTTGCAGTTTGATGTCAGCGCGGCCGATTTGCCGGTTTTGCTGTTGTCGCTGTTAATCGGCACACCGGTGCTGTCGCTGATCGGTGCCATCGGTGCTGCGCTCACGCTGGGGGTGCGTGGCGGTGGTGCCTTACTCAGTTTGCTGGTGCTGCCTTTGTATATACCGGTGTTGATTTTCGGTGCTGGTGCGGTGAGTGCGCACAGTGCCGGACTCGCTGTCAGCGGTCATTTTTCAGTATTGGGCGCGCTGCTGGCCTTGACATTATTTTGTGCGCCATGGGCGACCACCGCAGCCATAAGGATAGCGACAGAATGAACAATAAATTTTTCAATTGGTTTACATTTTCCAGTCCGGCATATTTTTTCGACTTAGCCGGAAAATTCATCCCTTGGTTCTGGGGCTTGGCCGCGCTGTTCGCGCTGGCCGGCTTGTGGCTGAGTTTTTTTGTCGCTCCGGTCGACGCCGTACAGGGTAACGGCTATCGCATTATCTTCATTCATGTGCCAGCTTCCTGGATGTCGATGTTCATCTATCTGGTGATGGCCGCCTGGGCTGCCGTCGGCCTGATTTTCAATACTCGCTTGTCGGCCATGATGGCACAGGCGCTGGCACCGACCGGTGCTTTGATGACTGTGCTGTCGCTGTGGACCGGGGCTTTCTGGGGCAAACCGATGTGGGGTGCCTGGTGGATCTGGGATGCACGGCTGACTTCGGAATTGATTCTGCTGTTTCTTTACCTCGGCTTTATCGCCTTGCAAGCGGCGATTGATGACGCGCGCCGCGCCGATAAGGCTGGTGCTATTTTGGCACTGGTCGGGGTAGTCAATGTGCCGGTCATTTACTTTTCTGTCATATGGTGGAATACCCTGCACCAAGGAGCCTCGGTGTCGCTGAGTAAGGCACCGGCCATGGCCAACACCATGCTGCTGGCGATGCTGCTGATGGCGCTGTGCCTGTGGATGTACACGATTGCGGTGTCGCTGATGCGGGTGCGTGCGATTATTCTGGAGCGCGAAGGCGAAGCCGACTGGCTGCGCCAAACACTGGGAGCAAAATCATGATCTGGCATTCGCTGGCCGAATTTTTCGCCATGGGCGGTTATGCCCTGTATGTCTGGAGCAGTTTCGGCATGGCTGTGCTGCTGCTGGTGCTGGAACCTTGCTTGCTGCGACGTCGCTATACCGCGGCAGCGCTGCGCTTGGAACATGAATGGATGGCTCAACACTCTAGCGAGGAAATGAAGTGAAACCGAGAACCAAACGCAGCCTCATCATCGCTGCCGGATTGTTATGCTTGGGCGTGGCGGCGACGCTGATCCTCAATGCGCTCAACAGTAATATCGCTCTTTATATCACCCCGAGTGAGGTAATTGCAGGCCAGGCACCGAGTGGAAAAGCGTTTCGCATCGGCGGTCTGGTCAAACAAGGCTCGCTCACACGTGAGGAACTGGTGGCGCATTTTGTCGTGACTGACTTACGCAGCGATATAGCCGTCGCCTATACCGGTATTTTGCCGGATCTGTTTAAAGAAGGTAAGGGCGCGGTGGTACAGGGTAGGCTAGAGCGTGACGGTAGTTTTGTCGCCAGCGAAGTGTTGGCCAAACATGATGAAAACTATATGCCTCCAGCCGCTAAAAAAGCCTTGGAACAAGCCGGACAACCGGCAGATAAGCTCAAGCCGTGAGCCCTGAAACGGCGTGTTTTTCTTATATCGCGGCGCTCAGCTCCCAGCATCGGCTTAGTGCTGCGCACTGGCTCCCAGCGGCTTTGCCGGCTCACCGGGGTGATCCCGGTCGGGCCGCTTCCATGGGTCGATATGAGTCATCAGGTTAAGCACGCGGTGATGCTGCATCACGCGCAGACGGGCGGCCACCGCGATATCGTGCCCGGCTTCGACGGTAATGAGGGCATTGACTTCAATATGCGCATCAACCACGATCATATCGCCCATTTTACGGGTATTGACGTCATGTACGTCGATCACGCCCGGGGTTTGCGCCAAGGTGGCACGGATCGCCGCGACCTCTTCTTCGTCGGCGGCACGGTCCATCAAATCATTGAGGGCATCCCAGCCGAATTGCCAACCCATTTTAGCGACCATGAAACCGACGATGGCTGCGGCGATCGGGTCGAGCAGGGGATAGCCAGCCAAGTTACCGATAATGCCGAGCGCTACCACCAACGAGGAGGCGGCATCGGAACGGGCGTGCCAAGCATTGGCCACCAGCATGCTCGATTTGACTTTTTCTGCCACTGCCAACATGTAGCGGAACAATAATTCTTTAGCAACCAAGGCGACGCCGGCTACCCATAAGGCCAGTACATGGACTTGCGCGATGGTTTCCGGCGCTTCGAGTTTTTTGAAGGCAGCCCACAACATGCCGCAACCCACCGCCAACAGTAACAGTCCGAGTGCCAGCGAGGCACCGGTTTCAAAACGATGGTGGCCATAAGGATGCTCGGTGTCGGCATCTTTTTGGCTGTGTCGATTGGCGAACAGCACGACAAAGTCGGCCACCAAATCTGACAAGGAATGTACACCGTCGGCAATCAAACCTTGCGATTTACTGAAAATACCGGCGCAAATTTGCGCCACCGTCAATACCAGGTTGACCGCGACGCTGACCCAAGTGCTGCGGGCCGTCGCTGCCGTACGGGCGGCGGTACTGTATTGCGGATCATCGTGTTCGTTGGCGATATCGTTATTGAGCATCATGGAGGGGAGCTAAAGTGTGGAGTCAGGAAGTAGCAAAGCAGACTATTCGTGGCACTATTGTACGGGGCATGGCATATTGATGCACTGCATGATTGCAAACAATTTTTTTGATCGTGGTCTCTATGATAAAACTTGCACGCGCCAGCGTCAGCACTTTTTGTGCTTCAATTTTGCTGTTGATGGTGCTGGTGGGGGCACGCAGCAGTGCCGCCGCCACGCTGGAACTGCAACTGCATGGTGGCACGCACACGCTGAGCGATGCGCAATTGCGCGCCATGCCAGGCTGGCAGACCATCGTCATCGACACCGATCCAGCCTATCACGGCCGCCACAGCTATCAAGCCTTACCGCTCAAAGTCTTGTTGCCGGCTTTGCCGGCGCAAGGAAATCTGTTGTTTACGGCAAACGATGGGTTCGTCGCAACCATCCCGAATGCCAGCTTTCTCGGTAAGGCGCAAGCTTGGCTGGCGCTGGAGAACCCGGCCGCACCGTGGCCAGCACTCGCCGCAGGCAAGCCCAGTGCCGGGCCCCTGTATTTGATTTGGACCGATACCGCCGGGGCGCATATTTCCAGCGAACAGTGGCCGTATCAAATCGCAAAAATAGCAGAAACGCAAGCCTTGGAGCAGCGCTACCCGCAATTGCAAGTGCATGCCGATGCCGCGGAACAGGGAGGTGCACTGCGCGGCTTACAAGTATTTGCTAAGAATTGCGCCACCTGCCATAGTTTGAATGGCGGCGGCGATGCGCATATCGGGCCAGATTTGAATCTGCCCTACAGTCCGACCGAGTATTTTGAGGCCGGCATGCTGCGTCGTTTGATTCGTCAGCCGGCGGCAGTGCGCAGCTGGGCGCAATCGAGCATGCCCGGTTTTTCGGTCGAGATCATCAGCGCTCAGGAGCTCGACGATTTGCTGTTATATTTGCGCCAAATGGCGCGTCAACGTCAGCCTTGAAACAGACGCTAGCGCTCCGGCTTACCGCGACTCATCACGATCACGCATACGGCCGACACCAGCATGAGCAGCAAACTGATGGCATTGACCACTGGCGTAGCCCCTTCCTTCATGCGCCCGTAGATCATTACGGTGAGCGGTGCATCGCTACCGGTCAGCATGTAGGTGGTGTTGAAATTCTCGAACGATAACAGAAACGCCATGATGGCGGCACCGGCCAAGGCTGGTCGCAAATACGGCAGCAAAATGGTGAAAAAGATGGCGCTGCGACTGGCACCGAGATTCTGCGCCGCTTCTTCCAAGCTGATATCAAAACGTTTGAGGCGCGCGCTGATCGTTAACGTGGCAATCGAGGCGATGTACGACACTTGACCTAATGTGACCAGTACCAAGCCAGGTCGTAGAAAATCAAGTTCCAGACCGAGATAGTCGTCGGCAAACTGGGCTAATTGGCTCATCAGGGCGAGAATCGAAATGCCGAGTATCACACCCGGTATCACCAAGGGTAGTAACATCGCCAGTGCCAGCGCTGGCTGGCCGCGAAAGCGAAAGCGCTCGAGCAAAAAGGCATTGCCGGTGCCGAGCACAAGACTGATCAGACTGACTGCGCAAGCGACTTGCACACTGTAACGCAAGCTGGTGAGCAGTTCGGTATCGAAAAACACGCCGGTGCGCTCGTGTTGGCCATCGGCGAAAAACCAATCCCAAGTCCAACCATGCCATGGTGGCATCGGGTAGGCGGCATCGTTGAAGGCAAACATGACCACCACAGTCAGCGGTAAAAACAGAAATAACAGAAACGCCGCCAGATAAATACGACGGGCGCTGCGTAGCGCGAGCGATTGTGGAATGCTGTTGATCATGTGCGCCTCATGACATCGGCAAATGATTGGCCGCTCAATTTCAAACCACAAAATACCAGCAGAGTGGAGAGAGCCAGCAACAGGAAGGCAAATGCTGCCCCTTGTTCCCAATTAAACCGCGTGATGAATTGGGTATAAATTTGTTCGGTGAACCACATGGAATTTTTTCCTCCCAATAACACCGGCGTGAGGTAATTGCCTAGCGTGAGCATGAATACCATGATGGTGCCGGCAGCTATGCCTGGTGCCGCATGGGGAATGATAATCTCACGCAAGATATTGAAGCCTTGGCCACCGAGGTCATAGGCGGCTTCGATCAGGCTGTCGTCTAAGGTTTCGAGTGCGTTGATCAGTGGTATGAGCATGAACAGCAGCGAGGAATACACGAGTCCGAGCAGGATGGCACCGTCGTTGTAAAGCAATTCGACCGGGCTAGTGGTGAGGCCGCATGCTTGCAGCAATTGCGGCAGCACCCCGTTAGCGCGCAGCAGTATCATCCAGCCCAAGGTTCTGACCATTTCGCTGATCCAAAACGGCATGAGGACGAGTGCAAACAAGCAGACTTTGCTACGACCGCGGGCAATTTTTGCGATATGCCAGGCCACCGGAAATGCCAGCACCAAGGACAGCGCCGTCGCACTGAGTGAGAGTACGGCGGTACGCACGAAGGTGTGCCAGTACAGCGGCTCATTGAAAAAGGTCGCGTATTGGCTTAGGCCGTAGGTATATTGTTGTGGCGCGACGCGTATTCGCAAAGAGAGGATGAGCATTTCCAGATGCGGCACGATGATCAAGCCACCGAGCCAGATCAACGCCGGTGCCAGCAACAGCCACAAGAACAGCGCGTTAGGCAGGCGTTTCATGGCGCGGACTCAGCCGCAAAGGCCAGCACGTGGGCGGCAGCGATGGCCAGATGAACCGCTTGACCGGCTTGTAAATCGGCCAGCATGCCGTTTTGTGGCAGCGCGACTTGCAAGCTCAGTGCACTGTCGGCCAAGCCGACCACGACGCTGGAATTGGCACCATCAAACAGTAGATGACGTACGCTGCCCTGTAAGTGATTGGCATACTGCTGAGGCGGATGTGGGCTGCGTGCGATGGCAATACTCTCTGGTCGTATAAATAATTGCAAGTCTTGGCCGGCGCTCAGTTGTTGCTGTGATTCGGCATGCAAGTCATGCGAGCCATCCAGCGCCACCTGTACGCTGCGCTGCTCGACCGCTACCGCCCGCGCAGTGAGCTGATTGGCATTGCCGACGAAGCCGGCGACGAAACTTGTTTGTGGCCGGTAATATAAATCCTGCGGGGTGCCGATTTGTTCAAAGCGCCCGTGGTTCATCACCGCCACCAAGTCTGACATCACCAAGGCTTCGGACTGATCGTGGGTGATATACAAAAACGTGGTACCGATTTGGGTTTGTAATTGCTTGAGTTCGAGTTTCATTTGCTCGCGCAATTTCATGTCGAGTGCCCCGAGCGGTTCATCGAGTAACAGCAGCGCCGGTTCCAGCACTAAGGCGCGGGCAATGGCGACGCGTTGCTTTTGTCCGCCCGACATTTGCTCGATGCGTTTGCCACCGGCATCGGGCAAGCCTACCCGGCGCAGCATATCGGCGACGCGGTGCGCGATGTCGGCTTTTTTATCGCCGCGTCGCTGTAAGCCATAGGCGACATTTTCCGCCACCGACATCATCGGAAACAAGGCCAAATGTTGAAACACCATATTCACCGGCCGTCGATTGGCCGGCACCTGATGCATGCTTTTCCCAGCGACGACAATGTCGCCGGCATCGGGCTCGATGAAACCGGCCACCATGCGCAGCAACGTGGTTTTGCCACAGCCGGAAGGGCCGAGTATGGAGCAGAACTGGCCTTTCGGAATTTGCAGCGAGATAGCGTCAACGGCAGTAAAAATTTTTCCGTTTTGTTGGTAACGTTTCGATACGGCTTGAATATCGAGGTCGATGGTGGCGTGATCAGTAGGATTCATAACATCATGGCAGGGGAATGGGGCGCAGCGGCGCACGGGCCGCTGCCTGTCGGTACGCCATCAGCGAGCGCAAACAAGTCAAGGCGCGGCTTTGATCTTGTCGAGAATTTTTCCATCGAGCTCTTCCAAACCGGCCGGAATCGCCGGATACCAATGAATATTTTTTAAAGCAGCAGCAGAAAACGTTTCTTGGAATTGTTGCTGCATTTTGGGGGCCATGAATTTCTCTGCCTGCTTAATCACCGTAAACGTACGCGCTGAAGTAGCCATGCGTCCGGCGATCTCGGGACGCGTCACAAAATTAATCCAGGCATACGCGGCAGTATCGTTTTTTCCTTTGGCCGGTAAGGCATAGGCATCGATCCAACCGAGCGCACCGGAGCGCGGGGCGATGAATTTGAGATGCGGGTTTTCACTGTTCAATTTCCAGCCACCGCTATCCCACATTTGTGCCGCTACCAGCTCGCCGGTGCGCAAATCATTCAATAATTGGTCTTTGCTTTCCCAAAAATATTTGTAATTCTTTTTGCAGGCGATGAGCTTGTCACCGGCTTGTTGCATGATCTGTTCATAGAGTTTGGGCGTAGCGTAAGCCTTGAACGGGTCGAGCCCCATGGAAAAAGCCATGGCGATCAGGCTGGGGCGCTTGAGCCGTATCGCCACTTTACCGCGAACAGCAGGCTTACATAAATCACTGTAGTCGGCAATGTCTGCGCTCGCTACCACCAAGCCATCGGTGCCCCAATAAAACGGTACGCCATAGGTTTTGCCATTGACTGTGGTGACTTGCTTACTGCTTTCCCACATCTCAGGAATGAAATTCGCTGTGTTGATTTTGCTTAAGTCGATCGCTTTGTAAATGCCGAATTCCACCGCCGGTGCGGCGATACGGTCTTGACTAGGTTGCACCAAATCAAACCCAGCACCACCGGTGGCGCGTAATTTGGAAATCATTTCTTCATTGTTCGACAAGGTCAATTCAACCGTGATGCCGGTTTCTTTGGTGAATTGAGCCGCGACATCTTTCGGCACATAATCGGCCCAAGTCAGGATACGCAACTTATCGTTCGCCATCGACAGGGTCGGCAAGCAAGTTAACAGCAAGCCGACACAGCTCAGCCGCAAAGACAACAGGGGAAATTTTTTCATCAGATTAACCGGTATGTGATTTCAAGCAACCTTCGATGGTTTCACGTCCTTGTGACAAGCGCATGACAGTGTGCGTGTCACCGCTTCATCTTGCCACAGGATGGTCTGAGATGCAAAAGGCCGCGACAGCTTGGCAGCTTGTCGCGGCTTCATGCTAAGGCAAAAAACTTATATTTTTGCGCTGAAGGTAATGAAGAATTGACGCGGTGCGCCAGTCAACAAAGTTTGTGCCGTACCAGTTGGGTCTTTGGCAGAAAAGCCATTCGAACCGATGGTGCTGATGTAGTTTTTGTTGAGCAGATTTTCCACATTGAGTTGGATGGAAACATCTTTCAAACCACCGAGCGATGCTTGTTTGTAACCGGTAGACAGGTTCACGATGACATACGAAGGAACTTGCGCATCATTGGTGTAGGTATAAAAACGCTTGTCCGTGAACTTGGCACCGGTGCGGGCGAACCATGTGTTGGTATCGTACGACAGTTCAGTTTTGAGCATGAACTTAGGCGCATCGACGACTTGTTTGCCAGCGATGTTGACTACCACATTATTGTCGATGTAATTCGACTTGTATTGGGCATCGTTATACGTAGCCGAATTGAACCATGTCCAATTTTTAACCGGTGTCCATGATAAAGCTGCCTCGGCACCTTTGGAATCGACTTCACCGACGTTGGCAAACAAGCTAGGACAGCCTTGAATGCCGGCGCAAGGTGGGGCGATCGACAGCAAACGGTCGTTGAATTTGGTGAAGTACAAAGCGACTGAACCAACCAAGTCAGCCGTTTTGAAACGGTAACCGCTGTCGAAGGTGGTCGAGGTTTCCGGTTTCAAATTAGCCGAACTGAGATTGAACGACGCTTGAGTTTGCGAAAACGGACCATCGACACCCGGTTGGAAGGCGCGCATATTTTGCGATACGCTGGCAAACAATTCATTGTTTTTGCTCAGAGCATAATTGACCCCGATCTGCGGCAAGAAACTCTTGTCGGCTTTGATTTCGCCAGCGGCACGGCTGCCGACGATGCTGATGGCGTCGACCGTTACATGCGGTGATTTGAAACCGTAATTGAGCTTGAGTTTGTTATCGGCAAAACTCATTGTGTCTTGGGCATAGAATTGCGTGGTCTTGGTCGCGAAATTCTGTTTGAAGCCGGTGCTGGTCGGATTGCTCAAGAATACATTGGTATCTTGTGGGCCGCTGGCGTTATAGAAATTACGTGTCAATGAATGCAGGCTGCTTTCTACCCAGAAACCGGCATTAACGGTATGGCCAGTCAATTCCAGCGTCAAGTCAGACAAGACGCCATTGCGGCTGATACCGTATTCGGAAGTACGGATGGCGATAGGTACACCATTGGTAGAAGCCGTGTATGGTGTGTACCAGTGACCTTGGCCTTCATCGCTATGGTGATAGACCGTGGTTTTCAGATCGACCATGCTGCCGAAATTGCTGTTTAGGGTAGCGCCCAGCAAGGAATCGCGACGCAAACCGCTGCCTTGGTAGTAGGCATCATCCAAACTGTTGACACCGCCGGTGAAGATGCCGCGGGCCGCATTGACTGCGCGCTGCCAGTCTGGTGCATAGTTATCCCAGTTACTGCCAAGACGTTTGATCATGTCGAGCGACATATCTTGGTAATCGATTTCTTTGCGATCGGAATAATTGAAAAACGCGCTCAATTTGTGATCGTTACCCAATTGTTGTACGAACTTGGAATTGAATTGGTCCTGATTTTGCGCGCCAGTTCCTTTCCATTTTTCCGAGCGTTGACGCGTGACACTCAAATCTGCTTTGCTGCCATTGCCGAACAAACCGGTATCGAGGCGGGCAAAGGTGCGCGAAGTGCTGTTGCTGCCCAGAGTCTGTGCGCCGCTAATAGTGAATACATCGGCCGGTGCCGAGGAATAAAACTGTACTGTGCCGCCAAGATTGCTGGTCGAGGCCGTGCCGACGTCGCCCGAACCTTGCGAGAGAGTGACGTGGCCGATGTTTTCCGATGAAATCGCGCGGCTGATATGCAGGCCGTTATTGTTACCGTAGCTCATGTCGCCCAGCGGTACTTCATCGAGTGTGAAACCCATGTGGTTTTGATTGAAACCACGGGCGGAAAAACGGGTCGACCATTCATAGGTGCCGAAGGGGTCGGCCGATTGAAAGCTCACACCTGGCATTTTTTCCAGAGTTTTCAATGGGCTGCTGCCTGGAACGACTTTGATCAAATCGTCTTTGCTGACATCTTGCACTTGACGCGATTTACCTTCAGCAGAAACGGTAACCGTCGCGGTATCGGACGGCACTTGCTGGGCCAGGGCAGTACCAGCGAAGGCGTGCATTAAAACGAGGTAAATCGGGGTGTATCGAAATTGGGCGTTCACAACAGTTTTCCTTGAGATAGAGACCATGAAAAAAATTCGGTTCGAATTGACGTGCAGAGCGCTGCCCGCAAGGATACCGAGCGGGAGAACAGAGCGGATCTGCTGGACGGGGCGAACTCTAACAAGCGTATGTGACTGAAACATGACTTCAATAGCAACAGTGCAGCAGTGTTGTATCGTGCATCTTGCGCGCGTCATGTCATTGCCTTGAAATAATAATCGGGCATCGTGAGGCGCGTGTGCTCGCGCGTGATTGGTTTCCTCACGCGATGAAAAATTTTGCATTGACACGTGAAAAACAAGCCGCTTACAATTCGCTCCTTATCTTTTTTTCAGGAATGGCCGTGGACTGCAGCAGTTGGATTTTACAAATCAGCGGATGGACTTACATCGCGCCTCGCTGTCTTCGTCACGCTTGATTCTCGCGCGCTGGCCAAGCCAGCGTTCGCCGCCGTAGCGCGCTCCTCATCGAGTGCTCCATCCGAAAATTTTTTCATATGCGCGCGTTGCACTGGCTTCGTGTCGCCGATTTTTTCGGGAAACAACAAGATGGAAATCGATGTCTTTACCCTCAGAGTGCTGCTGGCACTCGCTTTAGGCGCTGTCATCGGCGCTGAACGTCAAATGCGCCAACGTATGGCTGGTTTACGTACTAATGCACTGGTGGCGGCTGGTGCGAGTTTATTCGTGGCCGTGGCCGGCGACAACGCCGAAGGGCAGGCCCGTATTGCCGCCCAAGTGGTGTCCGGTATAGGTTTTCTAGGCGCCGGTGTGATTATGCGAGAAGGATTGAATGTTCGCGGTCTCAATACCGCCGCCACGCTCTGGTGTTCGGCCGCCATCGGTGTACTGGCCGGGTTGGGGCACAGTCTGGCCGCTACGGCAGGCGCGGCGGCGATACTCGGCGCGAATTTGTTATTGCGCAGTATCGGTCAACAAATCAACAAGCAAAGCATGGACAGTGCGACCGAAGTCGAACAAATGTACCGGCTCTCGATTGTGTGTCGCAATGATGATGAAGTCCATGTACGCACACTGATGTTGCACATGCTTAATGGTATGCCGCAGTTGATGATACAGTCGCTGCACAGTGAAGACACGGCCATGAGTGGGCAACTCGAGGTACGCGCCGACCTCATTGCCTCGCCGAATAACTTGTTACAGCTCGAGCAGATTGTCAGCCGCATCAGCTTGGAAAAAGGGGTCAGCGCAGCGCGCTGGGCCGTGCTGCATAGAGTCGAAGAATGAATTACCGAATTCCTTATTTTACAAAAGAGCAGGCATCATGATCAAATACACTCGTCCCATTTCCTTGTTGTACTCGGCGGCCTTGTGCGCCTTGTTGGTGTCGCCGGCACCAGCGGCTGAATTGACTGAGCCAGTCGACCGCGGCACGCCAAGCCCGGCACAAACCAGCGCCGTTTACGGCCAGCTCACCAACATCACTCAGCGTCATGCCAGCTTCACCGCACCCTATAGCGGCACCAACAGCATGGCAGCGAGCGGCCGCACCGAAGAAACCACTGATATCACCTTGTTTGCCGGGCTACGTCTGGGTGCGCAAACTGAGCTGTGGATCAACCCGGAAATTGATCAGGGCTTTGGCATCAGCAATACCTTGGGCGCGGCCGGCTATCCGAGTGGCGGCGCGTATAAGCTCGGTGCCAACGCGCCGTATGTGCGCTTGCCGCGCTTGTTCGTGCGTCATGTGATAGGACTTTCTGAGAACAGCGAAGCCGTGGTGGCGGCGGCCAACCAATTAGCTGGCAGCCGCAGCGTCGATAACCTGACGCTGACCATCGGTAAGTTTGCTGTGGTCGATATTTTCGATGCCAACAGCTATGCGCATGATCCGCGTACTGACTTTCTCAATTGGTCCATCATCGAAGCCGGTGCGTTTGATTACGCTGCCGATGTCTGGGGGTATACCAATGGGGCCGTGGCCGAATGGAATCGCGGTGAGCGCACGCTGCGTGGTGGCGTGTTCCAATTGTCGCCGGAACCGAACAGTAAAATCACCAGCGTCAAAACCAGCCAGTATTCGCTGGTAGTGGAAGCGGAACAGCGTCTGGATTGGAACAGTCACCCAGGTAAAGTGAAACTCTTGGCCTTCATGAATCGCGCCAATATGAGCAGTTACCAAGCCGCCCTCGCGGCTGCGGCCCTCAACGGCGGCCCACCCGATGTCAGCACCACGCGCCGCTTTGGCAGTAACACCGGCTGGTCGCTCAATGCCGAGCAAGAATTGGCCGCCGATGTAGGCGTGTTCGCGCGTTTCAGTATGAATCGCGGCGTGCAAGAAGCTTACGAGTTCACCGACATCAACCGTTCACTCTCGTTCGGTGCCGCCATCAAAGGTGACCGTTGGGGCCGCCATGATGACACCATAGGCGTGGCAACGGCGATCAATGCCTTGTCGGCCGATGCCAAAGCTTACTTTGCTGCCGGTGGTCTCGGGGTTTTGATTGGGGATGGTCGTCTGAATTACGGCAATGAGACTGTTCTTGAAGCCTACTATTCTTTGAAATTACACCGCCAATTGGCCTTGAGTTTTGACATTCAACGCATCAGTAACCCAGCCTACAATCGCGACCGTGGACCGGTTTCAACCTATGCGCTGCGTTTGCATGGCGAGTTTTAACAATTGGGCAGCGCGGCCAGTGCGGCTTAGCCCATTGCTTGCAACACGATGCTTTTCAGGGCAAAAACGGATGAAAAAATTCAATGCCATTTCGGCCAAGATGTGCTAAATTTTTACGTATTGGTCTACTTTTTAGCTTGTGGCGACGATTGCTCCTGAATTTGCGCTTCCTTGGTGAGGAAGGAAATGCCAGTCATATTTCGTTATAAGGGATTTCGCTTCTTCTTTTACTCTAACGAGAGCCTGTGCATGTTCGCGGTGCTGATGGCGAAGCGAAGTTCTGTCTGTACCCAAGCGTTCACTTGAGCCGGAGCGATGGTTTTGATTCCCGAACCTTGCGCGAACTGGCAGATGTTGTTGAACAAAACACCGCCTTTATCGGATTTGCGCGTAAAACCCCGTCGTTCAGAGGCTGTCGCAAAAGGGTAGTGAGTCGGTATCATTACCCTGACTGGTGGCCACGTCATTCCTGCGCGCTTTTGGCAGGAACCCAGCGGCGTTCGTGGTTAACTGAAAATGCCAGAAATTGTGGCATTTTCAGTGAAAAAAACGACGCTGGGTTCCCGCCAAAAGCATGCGGGAATGACGAGGTATGCGGTGTTTCAGGTTTAAAAAACGTCCATCAGGCTTTTGCGACAGCCTCTTCAGGGCGGGGATGTAAGCGCGGACGGCGAAGCCGTCCTTACACCTGCCCTTGACTTTAATGCGGCGTCCGCTGCTGCTCAATGTACTTGCGAATAACTGCGATCGGAGCGCCGCCGCAGCTTCCGGCAAAGTAGCTGGGCGACCACAAAGCGCCGCCCCATAGTCTCTTCTTGATGCTGGGATCATTCTTCTTCCTGATAAGTAGGCTCGATATTCCCTTGAGACTGTTCACCAGTTTCGACACGGCCACTTTCGGAGGATAGTTCACCAGCAAGTGTACGTGGTCATCCTCGCCGTCGAACTCTACCAGTTCCGCTTCGAAGTCAACGCAGACACTGGCGAATATCGGGCGCAGGTCGTCAAGAATCTCTTTTGTAAACACTCCGCGACGGTATTTTGTCACGAAGACCAGATGGACATGCATCATGAACATGCAATGCCTGCCAGTTCTAATATCGTTGTTTTCATCGATCATAGACCAGAGTATGATTGAATCATGCAACGACTTCAAGCCTTTAAATTCGAATTGATGCCAAACGGCGAACAACAGCGCGACATGCGCCGTTTCGCCGGATCGTGTCGGTTCGTCTATAACAAGGCGCTGGCGATGTAAAAAGAAAATCACGAAGCAGGAAACAAGTTCATTGGCTATGTGCCAATGGCGGCTAATCTGCCGATTTGGAAGCGGGAAGCTGGAACGGAATGGCTCAAAGAAACACCATCCCAGGCACTGCAACATGCCTTGAAGGACTTGGAGAAAGCGTACAAGAATTTCTTCGCCAAACGCGCCGACTTTCCGCGCTTCAAGCGAAAAGGCAGCGGCGACAGCTTCCGCTATCCTGAGCCGAAACAGATCAAGCTCGATCAGGACAATAGCCGCATTCTCTTGCCGAAACTCGGTTGGTTGCGCTATCGAAACAGCCGGGACGTGCTGGGCGAGGTGCGCAACGCCACCGTGAGCCAGTCGGGCGGCAAGTGGTTCGTGTCGATTCAAACCGAGCGGGAAATTCTTCAACCTTTGCCGACAGCCACAAACGCCATTGGCATTGATGTTGGCATTGCCAGGTTCGCCACCATGAGCGACGAAAACTATATCGCGCCGCTCAATAGTTTCAAGAAGCATCAGCAGCGCGTGGCTCGTTACCAGCGCCGCATGAGCCGCAAGCTCAAATTCAGCAACAACTGGAAAAAGGCGAAAGCTAAAGTTCAAAAGATTCACGCCGGCATCGCTCATGCCCGGAAAGACTTCCTGCACAAAACCACAACGACGATCAGCCAAAACCACGCGCTCGTCTGCATTGAGGATTTGCAGGTACGGAACATGTCCAAGTCATCGAAGGGAAACAGCGAACAGCACGGCAAGATGGTGAAACAGAAGTCCGGCCTGAACCGCGCCATCCTCGACCAGGGCTGGGGCGAATTCAGGCGGCAGCTCGACTACAAGGTCGCGTGGAACGGCGGCATTCTGCTAGCCGTGCCGCCGCACCATACCAGTCAGACATGCCCGTGCTGCGGCCATGTCTCGAAAGACAATCGGCAAACACAAGCGAAATTCTTGTGCGTCGATTGCGGTTACGAAAATCACGCCGATGTCGTTGGCGCGATCAATGTGTTAGAGCGGGGATACCGCTTGTTAGCCTGTGGAGAGATGGTGCAGTCAGGCCGCTCGAAGAAGCAGGAACCCACCGAAGCGACTCGCAAATCATCGCGCAGCGCCGTAGGAATCCCCGTCCTTTAGAGGCTGTCGCAAAAGGGTATTGAGTCGGTATCATTACCCTAACTGGTGGCCACGTCATTCCTGCGCGCTTTTGGCAGGAACCCAGCGGCGTTCGTGGTTAACTGAAAATGCCAGAAATTGTGGCATTTTCAGTGTAAAAAACGACGCTGGGTTCCCGCCAAAAGCATGCGGGAATGACGCGGTATGCGGTGTTTCAGGTGTAAAAAACGTCCATCAGGCTTTTGCGACAGCCTCTTTAGGGCGGGGAGGATGTCAACGGATGGCCGCACACTAGGCATTCCCTTAGTGTGGTTTCCCAGATTGCTGCATGCCAAACCGGAGCAGCTGCAACATTATGAGCTATCGATTAATGGTATTCATTGGGACGAGCTGGACGAAGACATTGCGGTGGCGGGTCTTCTGGCTGGTCGCGGCGATGCTAGTAGTCTGTCGGACTTGGGAGTAATCGGCGGCAAAATCGCCTGAGCGGTCCATATTTCGTCTATTTTTTTTCAATACGCCAGGGAAGCGCAGATTTAATCCAAGTGGTTTGCCCGCCGCCACTGAGGCGCACTTGCGTCGCCCTAGTGGCCTGACCAAGATTGCGGCTTAGCTTGTGGCTTAAGGCGGTCCGAATTGACGCGTCACGAAATTGTTGCGGCAAAAAAGTGATCGATTCCATGCTTCTCCAGCGGCACCATACGATCCAGGTATTTGACTAAAATTCGATAGGTATCGCGATCGAGGCGCGGCTTGCCGTTGCTGAGCAGTTCGGACAGTTCGGCACTGTTGCCGGCGCGGCCGAGATAACACCAAGCTTCGATCACATGATAGATCTTGCCTTCTTTAAGCAGGGCCGGGCCGGCGAAGGGCCAAGCCTTGAGTTTCATCTCATTGAGCGCATCGATCAGGCGTAAATTATGCTGTAGCGGCGATTCTTTGCCGCAGCAAGCGCCCTTGCATTGTTTGAGTTGATAGGCGAAGCAGGGTTTGCCAGCGCCGCCCGATTCCAAACCCAGGGTGGCCGCACACAATTGAAATTGTCGCACTGCTTGCATGAGAAATTCGCGCGCGCTCGCGCCGCTTTTGAACAGTCCGTATAACTGTTCCTGGCGACCGAGATCGAGGTCGCGCGCATACGCCAATTGCGGCTGCAATAAGCCGCTGCCGGTATCGACCAAACGCCAGGAACAAAATTCCGAATTGCGCCGCAACTGACGGTTGAGGGTAGGCTGGCGTTCTTTGATCAGGCGTGCCTCGGTGATCAAGGCATCGATTTCACCTTCACATTCCAGCCATTCGATGTCACGAATTTGCTGCGAAATATTGAGTTCTTTGGCCAGCGCATGGTCGGAGGAGAAATGCGACAACACGCGCTGACGGACGGTATTACTTTTGCCTATGTAGAGTGGCAGCTGGTTTTCACCGAAAAACAAGTAGACGCCGTGCCCTTTCGGTAATTCATCGATTAAATGTGGATCCAATTGTGACGGCAAACTGCTGCGCGAGGTCAGTTGCTTGACAATTGCCTGTAATTCCTCAGCCGGCATGGTTTCTTCCAGCCGCCGCCAGAATTGGTACACCGCTTCGGCATCGGTGAGGGCGCGATGGCGTTGGCCGTCTACCTCTAACTGGTGGCGTTCCATCAGGCTGTCGAGATTATGTTTGGGGAATTGCGGAAACAATAAGCGCGATAATTTCAAACTGCATAGCACGGTGGCGCGAAACGGCAGACCGACGCGTTTGAATTCATTTTTCAAAAAACTGTAATCGAAGCGCGCATTGTGCGCGACCAAGACATGGCCTTGCAGCCGCTGCAAGATCTCTGCTGCCAGTGTGGCGAACTGAGGCTCGGCCACCACCATATCGGCAGTAATGCCGGTCAATTGTTCGACGAAGGCGGGAATACTGCATTCCGGATTGAGCAACTGACTCCAGCGCTGCACCTGTTCGCCGTCGAAACTGACGATGGCGATTTCGAGAATGCGATCGCGAGTGGCGATGGTGCCGGTGGTTTCGAGATCAAGAAAGGCGAGCGGACTGGCGAGTAAGGTCAAAATAAGCACTCAAGCTGAAAAGGTGAGGTATTGTAACGTGCGGTCAGCTTATCCGTCGCGACGATCCTTGTTTGAGCGCTGTCTGCAGCTTGTTTGATCTAGTCGAGCGCGGCCCGGCGTGGTCCATGTTACAAGCATGCTGACTGTTACTCTTACTTTCATGAGCATGCCATGTTGACATTACAATTGAGCGATCTCACGCTCGAAGAATTTCTTGCCGATTACTGGCAGCAAAAACCGGTTTTGCTGCGTCAGGGTTTTCCGTATTTTCACGATTTGTTGCGGCCCGATGAATTGGCCGGTTTGGCCTGCGAGGAGCAAATCAGCTCGCGTTTGATTTATAAAAAAGATCAGCAATGGCAAGCCGAAACCGGGCCGTTCGATAATTACGGCAAGCTTGGCCATAAAGATTGGACACTGGTGGTGCAGGCGGTTGATCATTGGTCGCCCGAAGTGGCACGCCTGGTTGACGCATTTTCCTTCCTTCCGACATGGCGGCTCGATGATGTGATGATCAGTTACGCCACCCCAGGTGGTGGCGTGGGGCCGCACATCGATCTGTATGATGTCTTCATTTGTCAGGGCTCGGGCCGCCGCCGTTGGCGCGTTGGTGCACGCGGTCCGCACCGCCAGTTCGCCGCCCATCCGGCTTTGTGGCATACCGAAGCGTTTGATGCCCTCATCGATGTCGAGGTCAGCAGTGGCGATATTCTGTATATTCCGCCGGGCTTCCCGCACGAAGGCGTGAGCTTGGAAAATTCCATGAGTTTTTCGGTCGGTTTTCGCAGCAAATCGGCGCGTGATATGCTCAGCGGTTTGGCCGATTACCTGATCGATGAAGAGCTCGGTGAGGCGCTCATCAGTGATCCGGGACGGCCGTTGCAGACTTATCCGGCGCAGATCAGTCGGGCTGATGTGGCGGCGCTGCGTGCGCAAATGCAGGCCGTGCTTGATGATGACGCTTTGGTCGCTGATTTTATTGCTGGTTTCTTGTCAAAAACGCGTAATGAACTCGATTTGCAAGAACTCGAAGAGCCCTTGGAATCAGCGCAATTGGCACAGCAGTTGCAGCAGTTCGGTTTGGTGCGTACCGGTGGGTTGCGGTGTTTCTATGTTGACGAGGGCTGGCGCGACGGGGTTTGTCATGTTGATGGCCAGCGTAGGACTTTCGGTGCCGCGTCAGCGTCAGTGGTGCGCGTTTTGTGTGACCAGAAACGCCCCGATAGCGCCGTACTCAGCGCCGCGCTCGAAGATGCCGATTTTGCTGCGGCCTTGTTGGCTTGGGTGAATCAGGGTTATTGGTATTTCGACGAGTAAGGTGCATCGCGGGGAAACAGAAAGCGCGCCGTGGCGCGCTTTCTGTTTTTCAGGCGGTTCAATCAGACCGGCAGGGCGATCTGATGATCGGTGCTGAACTGGTAATCGCGGAATACATGTTCGGCGCTCAGTAATTGATAGCTGCCATCGGCATTCTTGTGGCTGGTGTCCTTGAGACGATAGGTCAGTTGACCGCAAGTCCAGCAATTAAAATTGCGCATGTGGGTGCACAGGCAAGTCTTATCCATGACCACGACTTTTTTCGCTTCCGGATGGGCCGCTACTTCGCGGTTGTAGGAAGTGATGTAGGCGCAGTTGCCGTTACCATCGAGCAGATAACCATACGATTCGCAGCCAGGACGCACGCCGTCGCCAATGGCCGGAGTGCTTTTCAACATGCGCATCGGGTAGCCGGTTGGCGAGATGTTGTTGACGATGATGTCGTCTTCGCTGGCCTTGAAATATTCTTGTTTCACCGAGGCTGGCAAACCGCATTCGTCCGTGACCGTGAAACGCGTCGCCACCTGTACGCCGGCAGCGCCGTTTTCGAGGAAGGCGACGGCATCGCTGCCAGTGAAAATGCCACCGGCCGCAATCACCGGGATAGCCAGGTTTTCCGCCTGCAGATAGGTGACGACTTCGGTGACGATGGTTTGCAAATCATACTCGGCCCAATCGGGACCGAAACCGAGATGGCCGCCGGCCAGCGGACCTTCGACCACGATGTAATCGGGGAAGCGGTTGAGCTTGGCGTTTTTGCGCAGAAATAATTGCAGTGCGCGTACCGAGGAGACGATGATGCCGAGTTTGGCGTCACGAAAGCGCGCATGCTCGGCCATGAGGCCGAAGGAACCGAGATGCAAACCGGCGCTCAAGGTGATGCCGTCAATGCCGGCATCGAGCGACGATTCCAAGCGCACCTTGAGGGTTTCGCGTGGACCATTCATCGTCAACTTTTCCATGCAGTTGACAAAAATCATGCCGCTGCCTTGTTTGGCTTCCATGGTTTTGCCAACATGCAGGCGCGTCGCTTCTGCCAAGTGCTCGAGATTGAACTTGATCTCGGTCTTGTCAGTGTTGTTGATATTGTATTTGTAGAATTTGGTTTTTTCTTTGATGTAGCTGGTGTCGAAGCGACGATCGGAGACATCGTGCACCATCGCATCGGAAATATGGCCGATGCCACCGAGACGCGCTGCCACCAGCGCCAGTTCGGCGGTGGAAATGTCGACGCCCATCCCGCCTATCATGATAGGTACCAATTCATCTTTGCCTAATTTCAGGCGAAAATCATCTACTCGTTTCATTGCTGTCCTTGACACATTGAGCTTTAAGTTCACACCCAGACTGAGTGAAGCCGTCATTCAGAATGGCGGCGCCCCAGATTGTAAGCCAGCCTAGGAGTGTGCTGTGAATAATTTAGCAGGCGTTTTTGGTAAACTTGGCAGTGTTGGGCGGTGAGAATATTTCTCGGTAAAACAGTGCCAAAATATTATTAATTGTGAAGTAGCCGGCAACAGAGCGACGAAGCACGGTAAATAGTCATATTTAGAGTGTTTCACCTAATTTTTATTCTGATTTTACCAGCACTGCCGCCTTGGTGCTCGCCTTCAACGATTTTTTTGCCTCTGAATTTTTCTTACCTACGCTTGATCATCGTCAAACTGCCGCAGCGCTAGCGCTCCTGCACGATACCCTGCGCGGCAGGAAAAGACATCACGAAAACATTACCAGCGCCATTTTTTCCAGGCTTTTTGTTGTTCCGGTGTCAAAAAAGTCCAAGCCAAGAAGCGACTTTGTTTTTGCCCCTGTTGCATGCTGATTTCGCGTTGTTCCGTCACCTTGAGGCGTTTGAGCGTCGCTTTCAGGACCGCCAGGTTGCTTGCCTTCGACACCAGGGTAGTGAACCAGAAGCACTGGCCGCGTAAGGTCGCGCTCTCGTTCATCATGGTTTGAATGAAGCCGACTTCGCCGCCCGGACACCAGAGTTCGGCATCCTGCCCGCCGAAGTTGAGCCGTGGGCCAGCCGCTGGCAGCGCGTTGTTTTTCCCTAGTTGCTGCCATTTGCGCGCCGAGCCGGCGGCCGCTTCCGCTGCTGAGGCATGAAATGGCGGATTGCACATGGTCAGATCGAACCAGTCATCGGCCCCGATGATCTGCTGCAGAATCGCCGTTGGTGTGGTTTGCCGCCGCAATTCTATTTGTGCCGCCAGCTTGGGGTTGGCCTGTAAGATGTGCTGCACATTATCGAGTGAGGTTTGGTTGATATCGCTGGCGACAAATTGCCAGCCATAGCTGGTCGCACCGAGTAAGGGATAGACGCCGCTGGCACCGGTGCCGATATCGAGCACGCGAATGCCGGCCGCTTTCGGCAAGCGACCGAGGTGGCAACTGCTGAGCAGATCGGCCAGATAGTGCAAGT
Source organism: Undibacterium sp. CCC3.4 (assembly GCF_034347425.1). Lineage (GTDB taxonomy): Bacteria > Pseudomonadota > Gammaproteobacteria > Burkholderiales > Burkholderiaceae_D > Undibacterium. The sequence continues at coordinate 1,033,761 of NZ_CP133779.1, read as the reverse complement.
AATCAGCGCGTCCGGGAATGGCTGGGCACAAATGCTGCGCTGGCAGCTCCCAATCTTGAATGCCATAGTCGCTCAATAACAGGGCACGGTTGAGTGCCTTGACGGCGGCGGCATCGGCAAAGTCTATGCTGTGTTGGCCGTGCGGATTGCGGATCACAAATTCAGTCAGGCGCGCATCGTCTTGCATGAGGCGGACGAAATCATAGTGAGCTTGATGGCGATTGCGCGGGTGCAGCTGGTTTTCTGACATGATTCTCAATCTTAAGGAGTCGGCGCGCGTCAACAGCGACGCGCCCTCCCGTATTGTAAGCCGGGATGGTAACGGGCAGGGCTGCGGCGAACATTAGAGGGCTCACCCTAATTAATTTTCTCTTGCCTTCTTTTCATCATTGCGTCACAAACCCTTGCCACACTCTAGTCGGTCTGGATCGGCTGTCAGTTCACGGCCCTCCCATTTTCAAACAATTGAAACAGGAAAGTCATGAAACTTCATACGATCGCCATCGCTTGCGCGATGACTGTGTTGGCCAGTGCTTGCGGCAGCAGCCCTTCATTTTTCAGCGCCGCCGCCGCGCCGACTTACAGTGTGAGCGGTGTCGCTTCGACCGGCATCGCCTTGGCCGGCGTTACTATCAGTGCCACCGATGTCAGCGGCGCCGTTACCAGCTCGAGCTTGACCGATGCGAGTGGTCATTACACGCTCAAGCTCAGCGGTCCTGGTCCTTTCCTGCTGACCACGCCGATCAATGATAGCGATGGCACGCCGGTATTGTTGTCATCGGTACTGGTGCCGGCCGCAGCGGTGCCGGGCCAAGCCTATGTGGTGCAAGCCAATCTCAATCCCCTCACTTCCTTGATCTCGCAACGCGTGCTCGGTGCCGTGCCGACCGTTGCGACCAGCACGGCCAGTGTGGTGGCCGGCTTGACGGCAGCGAAACTCGCAGCGGCTCAACAAGATATCGCCACGCTGTTTCAGAATGTTTATACTGCAATGGCGATTCCTGCCAGCGAAACTGCCGACCCGATTGCCAGTACCAGTTATCAGGCCGGTGCGGCCGATCCGCTCGATAATCTGTTCAATTTGGCGCGCTTTAATCTGCACAACGGCCAAGTCAGCATCGGTACCGATGCCAATCGCGCGCTCGTCAGTGTGCCGGTCAGCGGCGCGGTCGCCAGCGCGGTACCGGCCACGGCCGTCACTTCCTTGCTCGCATTGAGCAAGAGCGCGACGACCACGCCGATTACCAATATCATCGTCATCGTCGGTGAAAATCAAACCTTCGACGGCGTATTCGGTGCCTACGCTGCACCGAGCGGTCAGACGATTAAAAATCTGTTATCGCAGGGCATCATCAATGCCGACGGCACGCCTGGTCCGAATTTTAAATTGGCCTTGCAAAATCAGGGTGGCAATCAAGCTGCTTACAATGTCACGCCGGTGCGTGGGGCTGCTTACGCCACTTTACCTCAACCTATGCAGATCGGTGAAGTGACCGCGAGCTTGCAAACTCTGGGCGGTACGCCTGATCCGGCATTTCCGGCTACCTTAGCACCGGGTCCGTTTCAGATCACTAAATATGTACCCTACAGCGTGTCGATCGCCAATCCCATCGGTACCACCACGGGTGATCCGGTGCATCGTTTCTTCCAAATGTGGCAGCAAACCGGCGGCGACAATGCCAAGCTCGATATGTACACTTGGATCGCCGCTTCGGTCGGCCAGGGCGGCGATACCACCGGCATCACCCCGGCCAACCCTTCCCAGGGTGGTGAATTGATGGGGTTTTTCAACATGAGTACCGGTGATGCACCGTATTTCAAAACACTGGCGCAAACCTATGCGATGAGTGATAACTATCACCAATCGATACTCGGTGGTACCGGTGCCAATTTCTTTGCCATTGCCACGGCTGACGTCCCTTACTTCAATACGGCCGGCGTGCCTGCGGTGCCGCCGGCGAACCAAATTGAAAATCCGAATCCTTTGGCTGGCACGGCCAACTTCTATACGCGCGACGGTTACAGCGGCGGTTCTTACGTCAATTGTTCCGACTCTACCCAGCCGGGTGTGGCACCGATTTTAGCGGTCTTGGCCAGCAAAAAAGTGGCGAGTAACTGCGATGCCGGTAAATATTACCTGGTCAATAACTACGGCCCCGGCTACGATATGAACGGTAATTTGCAGCCTATCGGCCCAAATAATTACAACTACCCACCGCAAACCGTGCCGACCATTGCCGAAGCCTTGGCCAATAAAGGCGTGTCGTGGAAATGGTATACCGGCGCGCGCGAATTGGCCGACGTCGCCACCGACGCCGCCGCATTCCATGTGCCGGCTGCGTATGCACAAGCGATTCAATACAATGCGATTGGTGATCCCTTGGTGGCATCGAGCAAAGTCATGACGACACCGGCGCTCAAAGCCGGCTTGGTTGGTTTGACCAGCTTTTTTGCCGATGTAAAGAACGGCACCTTGCCGGCGGTCTCTTTTGTGGTACCGAAAAATCTCGACAGTGGTCATCCTGGGTATTCGGTGGCGGCCAAGTATGAGTATTTCTTGCAAAATCTGATTGGCCAGGTTCAGGCCAATCCGAGCTTGTGGGCACATACTGCCATCATCGTCATGACGGATGAAGGTGGCGGCCATTTTGACACTGGTCCGATCCAAAACATCGATTTCTTTGGCGATGGCCCGCGCATTCCCTTCTTGGTGGTGTCACCGTATGCACGCACGAACTTCATCGATCATACCTATCATGATCACTCGTCGGTCTTGAAATTCATTGAGCGTAACTGGAAGTTGCCGCCTTTGTCGGCACGCAGCCGCGACAATCGTCCTAACCCTATCAATACGGCGGCAGATTTGTATCGTCCGGTGAATCAGTCGGCGCTTGGCGATTTGACCAGTATGTTCAATTTCTGATTACGTAGTACGAGTGAAAACGGGGCTGCTTTGGCGGCGCCGTTTTTTTTTGTTTTTACATTCCTCATTTTTCCGGTTTTTATGCGTCTGTCATCGTCCTTCTCTTTGCTGCTCGTGGTATTGCTGACAGCTTGTTCCAAAGCCGATCCGGTGGTGCCGGCTGCGCCAACTGCATCGGCTGCGCCGGTCGCCGTCAAAGCCAGTCCGGCGGCGTGGCTGCGCTATCCCGAACCGAACATTCCCTTGAGTGCCGCCGCTACATTGGGCAAGCAATTGTTTTTCGATGTAGGCCTGTCGGCATCGGGGAAAATGTCTTGTGCCAGTTGTCATAGTCCGGAGCATGCCTATGCGGCGCCAAATCAGTTGGCCATGCAGTTGGGTGGCCGCGATATGCAGCAAAGCGGAACGCGTACCGTGCCATCCTTGCGCTATCTCGATTACACGCCAAAATTTACGCGGCACTTCTATCAACCCTCGGCCGAAGGTGTAGAAGATGAAGGGCCGACCGGCGGTTTTACGCACGACGGTGCGCTCGACAGCCGCGCCGCGCAGGCGGCGGTGCCTTTGTTGGCAGCGCATGAAATGGCCAATCTCGATGCGGCCGGCTTTGTGCAAAGTCTGCGCCACAGCAGTTCAGCGAGTGCCTTCATCCAGCTCTACGGTGCCGCCACATTGGAACAGCCGCAGCAAGCTTTGGCGCAGGCCGGTTTGGCCTTGGAAGCGTTTCAGACTGAGGATTTCAGCTTTCATCCCTATCGCAGTAAATTCGATGCTGTCGTGGCAGGCAAACAGACATTGAGCGATTCCGAAGCGCGTGGCTTTATCGTGTTTCACGATGCCGCGAAAGGCAATTGTGCCAAGTGCCACAGCGACCGCGTTGGGGCTGGTGGGCGGCCGGCGCAATTTACTGATTTTGCCTTTGCCGCGCTCGGCGTGCCGCGCAATGCGGCGATACCGGCGAATAAAAATCCGGCATATTTTGATCTCGGCTTGTGCGGCCCGTATCGCCACGATCTCAAGGCCGAGTCGGAATACTGTGGCATGTTTAAAACCCCGACGCTGCGCAATGTCGCTACGCGTCAGGTGTTTTTTCATAATGGGGTATTTCATAGCCTCGATGAAGTCGTGCATTTTTATGCCGAGCGCGACCGACACCCGGAAAAATGGTATGCCAAGCGCGCCGGAAAAGTGCTGCGCTATGATGATTTGCCGGCGCGCTTACGCGGTAATGTCAATCATGTCGATGAACCGTTCAAAGCTTCATCTGCCAGCCATATGAGCGAGGCCGAGATGCAGGATTTGATCGCTTTTTTGAAAACTCTTAACGACGAATGAAAGCGCATACGAATTCGTCGTGCTGGTTCGGCCAATTAGCCATGCTATATGGTAATTGTGGATTAAATGTAACAAGTTAACATTATTTTTATCGGATTTGCGCGTAAAACCCCGTCGTTCAGAGGCTGTCGCAAAAGCCTGATGCACGTTTTTTACACCTGAAACACCGCATACCGCGTCATTCCCGCATGCTTTTGGCGGGAACCCAGCGTCGTTTTTTACACTGAAAATGCCACAATTTCTGGCATTTTCAGTTAACCACGAACGCCGCTGGGTTCCTGCCAAAAGCGCGCAGGAATGACGTGGCCACCAGTTGGGGTAATGATACCGACTGAAAACCCTTTTGCGACAGCCTCTTTAGGGCGGGGAGGATGTCAAGATAAACGTTTTGCCATCGGTTTCACGCCGCAGGAAGTGACGGATTTGAGTGAGTTTTTGAAAGTGCTATGACGCGCTCAGTTGGCATAGAAACAGCGCCCGCATACATGCAAATAGCTTTCGTTACCGCCGATGTCGATCTGGGCACCGCTATGCTGGCGCTGCCCGGCGGCGTTGACGCGGATATTCATGGTGGCTTTTTTTCCGCAGGAACAAATATTTTTTAATTCTTCCATGGTATCGGCCAAGGCCAGCAAATAACTGGAGCCGGGAAACGGTTCACCTAAAAAGTCACTGCGCAAACCGTAGCAAATCACCGGTACGCCGCGCAGATGCGCGAGTCGGTGCAATTGGCCTACTTGTTGGGGCGAAAGAAACTGCGCCTCATCGACGAGTACGCAACTGACTTGCGGCGCGCTGAGAAAAAAATCGTAACTACTGTCGAACACCGCGGCATCACGCTGCGGCCCCAAGCGTGAAGTGACCTTACCACTGCCATAGCGATGATCGATGGCGGCCGTGTAGAGGCAAACCTGCTGGCCTTGTTCTTCGTAATTGTGCGCGACCTGCAACAAGGCGGTGGACTTTCCGGCATTCATGGCGGAGTAGCGGAAGTAGAGCTTGGCCACAGGCAGGTCCTGATAAGTGGTGTGAAGGATGCGTATGGTAGCAAAAATTTCTCTGCTGAGCGCGGACTTATGTGCTTTGTGGCATCGGTAACAAGAGCTAATTGGATGTCGATTCAGTTGGCAGGCCCCTTGAAATCTTTTCACCCTGCCCAATCTTTGGATCAGCGGAAGGCCCATCCGGGGTCCGCGAAAACTTCATATCGCTTATTTTTTAAAGGATATCATCATGCGTAATTTTGACTTTGCTCCCCTGTATCGCTCAGCGATAGGTTTTGACCGTCTGGCCCAGTTGTTCGACGATGCGCAACGCAGCGACGCCACACCGAGCTATCCGCCGTATAACATCGAGCTCATCGCCGAAGATAAATACAGCATCAGCATGGCTGTTGCCGGTTTCGCACGCAACGAACTCGATATCGAAAGCGAGCGCGACACCCTGAAAATCATCGGTCGCAAAGCCAAAGAGGACAGTACAAGAAATTTTTTACACCGCGGCATCGCTGCGCGTGATTTTGAACACCGCTTCCGTTTGGCCGATCATGTCAAGGTACTCGGCGCACGCTTGGAAAACGGTTTGCTCACTATCGAGTTGGTGCGTGAAGTACCGGAGGCTTGCAAGCCGCGGCGCATCGCCATCGATGACGATAGCCTGCAATTGGCGGTAGCTGCCTGAGCGTAAGCTGAGCGGCAGCGGATTCTGAGCAAGCGGCTGCGCCGCGTCAGAGCAAGCAAAAAAACATGGGGGAAACCCCATGTTTTTTTTTGCGCTTGATTCTCATTCAGAAAAAAATGTCGTTTTTCCAACAAAAAGAAAATATTTCCATAAGTATTTGCTATCTTTAGCGCAATATTGTTACTATAGATCTACACTTCATATTGTCAGTAGAGAATCATTCTGCTGTGCCGACGCCGTGTTGTTTATCCCGCGTCACTCACATAATTCGTCAAAAAAAGGTGTGGTATGTCCAAGATTGTCATGGTTGTTGATGATTCTGCTTCGGTCCGTCAAGTGGTGGGTTTGGCTTTGCGTGGTGCTGGCTATGGCGTGATCGAGGCCTGCGATGGCGTTGATGCGCTGGCCAAGTTGAGCGGACAAAAGATTCATCTGATCATTTCCGATGTCAATATGCCCAATATGGATGGCATCACTTTCGTACAGGAGGTGAAAAAGCTGGCCGCTTACAAATTTACGCCTGTGATCATGCTCACGACTGAGTCACAGGAAGGTAAAAAATTGCAAGGTCAGGCGGCCGGTGCCAAAGCTTGGGTGGTTAAGCCGTTTCAGCCGGCGCAAATGCTCGCCGCCGTTTCCAAACTGATCCTGCCTTAACGAGGTCCAGCATGCTCAGCTTGTCGATAGACGGTGAACTGACGATTTATACGGCCGCAGCGGAAAAACAAAGGCTGCAGGCGTTTCTTGAGAGCGGCGACGAGCTCGAACTCAATCTTGCCAAGGTGTCGGAAATGGATACCGCCGGTTTGCAAGTGCTGATGTTGCTCAAGAAAGAAGCAGCACGACGCGGCAAGTCGCTGCGCTACGTCATGCATAGTAAAGCCGTACTCGAGATCTTAGAACTATCTCACACGATCGCCGCTTTCGGTGACCAGATCGTGCTGACCTAAGCAGCATACCCGCACCGCGAGTCGCGCCATGCTCGCATTGTTTCTCATCACAGCATTTGATAGCCACGCCTTGCGGAGGATAGAATGAGTTTCGATAGTGAAATGAAGGCAGCGCTGGAAACGTTCGTGCTGGAAAGCCGCGAATTACTGCAGGATATGGAAGAACTCTTGCTCGGTTTGGAGCAAGATGGTGCGGCACCGGAAGCGATCAATGCCATCTTTCGGGCGGCACACACAATCAAAGGCTCATCCGGGCTGTTTGGTCTTGAGCACATTGTACACTTCACACATCTGCTCGAAAGCGTGCTCGATCTCGTGCGCGACGCTGCCGTGCCGGTGACGCCGGCCTTGATCGCCGTGCTGCTGCCATGTCGTGATCATTTGGCTGAGCTCATTGAAGGCCTGGCGGACGGTGCCACTGGCGAGAGCGCCGAGTCGGCCTTGGCTGGTGCCGCCTTACACGAACAATTACGCACTTTCATGGCCCCGCGCGCTGAACTGTGCGCCACGCCGACAGAAACCACCACCAGTTCCTCGGGCGGTAGTCAGCTCGATGGCGGTAATTGGTATCTGTCACTGCGCTTCGGTGCCGATTGCTTGCGCAATGGCATGGATCCCTTGTCTTTCATCCGCTATCTGAGTACGCTCGGCGAGGTGGTGCAACTGCTGACCATTGCCGAGCGCTTGCCGGACATCGAATCCATGGATGCCGAAACCTGTTATCTCGGGTTTGAGGTCATCCTCAAGAGTGAGGCGACTAAGGAAACCATAGAAAACGTGTTTGAGTTTGTGCGTGAAGACAGTGTGATTCGCATCCTTCCACCGCGCAGTAAGATCGATGAATACATTGCCATCATCAATGCGCTGCCCGACGAATTGGAATTGATCGGCGAAATTCTCATTTCCAGCGGCGTGTTGACCAAGAATGAGTTGGCGGCCGGTTTGCAGATGCAGGCGCAGCAGAGCGGGCCAATTGGCGAAATTTTGGTCGAGCAAGACATGTTGCAGGGGCCGGTATTGCAAGCGGCCTTGAATAAGCAACAGCAAGTTAAAGAAGCCAAAACCCGTGAACGCCAAAATATTCGCGTCGATGCCGAACGTCTTGATAAGCTCATCGACCTGGTCGGTGAGTTGGTGATCGCCGGGGCCGGCTCACACTTACGCGCCAGCAAAACGCGTGATGCCGGCTTGCTGGAATCAACCATGGAAGTCATGCGCCTGGTTGAAGAAGTACGTGACAGCGCGCTGCAACTACGCATGGTTCCTATCGGTACCACCTTCAGCCGCTTTCAACGCGTGGTGCGCGATGTCAGCCTGGAATTGGGCAAAGATATTGTGCTCGAAATTTCCGGCGGCGACACCGAAGTCGACAAATCGGTGGTGGAAAAAATCGGTGATCCCTTGATGCACTTGGTGCGCAATTCCATGGATCATGGCATCGAATCGGCGGCGCTGCGGCAAGCACGCGGCAAGCCGGTACAGGGCACCTTGAGTCTGAACGCCTATCACGAATCGGGTACCATTATCATCGAAGTCAGTGATGATGGCGGCGGCCTCGACCGTGACAAAATTCTGGCCAAAGCGGTCGAACGCGGCTTGGTTGCAGCGCACGCGCAATTGAGTGACAAAGAAATTTATGCCTTGATTTTCGAACCGGGCTTTTCTACTGCCGATCAGGTTTCCAACCTGTCTGGGCGCGGCGTCGGCATGGACGTGGTTAAGCGTAACGTCACGGCTCTGCGCGGTAGTATCGATATCGATAGCCAGAGCGGGATAGGCAGCACCATGTGCATACGCTTGCCGCTGACCTTGGCGATCATCGATGGATTCTTGGTCGGGGTGGCTGATTCTTCCTTCGTCGTGCCGCTCGATAATGTGATTGAATGTCTGGAAATGCCTAAGCAAAGTGAGGCGCTCGACTACATGGATTTGCGCGGTGAAGTGCTGCCCTTTATTCGCCTGCGCAGTTTGTTCGAGATCGAAGGGGCGCTGCCGCGTCGACAGAATGTGGTGGTGGTCGGCTATGGCGGCAACAAGACCGGCTTGGTGGTCGATCGCTTGATGGGGGAGTTTCAAACCGTCATCAAACCGCTGGGTAAATTATTCAACCATGTACGCGGCATCGGCGGCTCGACTATTCTCGGCAGCGGTGAAGTCGCCTTGATACTCAGTGTGCCAGCCTTGACACAGTATTACGCCAAACAAGAACAACAGCAGCACCCGTTGTCGCCGGCTCCGACGCTGGCGTATACAAAATGAATACCCCTGTTTGTTTCTCGCGCAGCCAGTGCTGACCCGACCAATGTTGTTCCCCGCAGAAAGGAAGCACCGATGAAATCGCTCTTGGAATCATTACGGATGTGGCAAAAATTTTCCCTGGTAGGTCTGTTTGTGCTGGCCTTGTTCGGTCTGCCTTTCACACTCTATCTCAATACCATCAATGCCGATGTACAGACAGCGGTGATCGAAAAAACCGGTGCGGATGTCTTGCCCATGACGGTAAAAGCCTTACAACTGTTGCAGCGCCATTCTGCCTTGAATACCTTGGTGCTCGGTGGTAATGCCGACGCCAAAACTCAGCGCGATAGCACGGCGCAGGAAATTACCAGCAATACCGAGGCCATGCTGGCGGCTTTCAAACTCTCACCCGATCTCAAGCTCGAGGAAGTCGGCGCGCAATTCCGGCAGAGTTGGCAAACTTTGTACAATGAGCGCGACCGCTTGAGTCTCGAAGACAGCCGCAGTAAGCATCTGGCTTTGATCACGCAAATATTCGATTTGGTGGATAAAACTGCTGACAATTCCGGTTTGTTATTGAGTCCAGACTCGGGCATCTATTACCTCGCCACGCTGGCAACCGATAGTGTGCTGCATATTACCGAAGAAATTCGCCGTGCCCGCGCTGCCGGTGTCAACGTCCTCAATAGTAAAACTTTGAATGATCGCGATCGTGGTGAACTGGCCGCCCTCAATGCCGTGATCCGCAACGATATCGATCGCAGCGACCGCGTGATCAACAAGCTCATCGCTACCAATGCGGCGTATCGCGATCTGTTTACGGCAAAAATGGCGGAGCAAAACGCCCGCACCAAAGAAGCCGAGCAATTGATTGCGGAAAAAATTCTCAATGCCAGCAAATATGACTACGAAGTGGCCAATTATTCGAGTCGCATTTCGGCCGCTATCGACAGTACTCACGAGCTTGAACAACTGTTGTTGCGAGAAATGATCAAGCACAGCGATGAGCGCTTACATGCACTCAAAGCCGAACGTTTGAAAATGATTTCAGCCTGTTTGCTGCTGTTGTTGATCGTCGTTGCGCTGGCCTGGACCATGATTCATATGGTGATCAGCCAAGTCGGGCAGGAACCGAGCGAGGTGGTGGAATTTGCCGCCAAAGTCTCATCGGGTGATTTTTCCAGCTCGCTGAAGCTGCGCGATAATGATCTCACCAGTATCGCGGCGAATTTGCAATCGATGGTCGGGAATTTAAAAATGCGCATGGAAGAAACGGCCAGCGTCGCCAGAGAAAGCCTGCGTATCAAAATTGCACTCGATAATTGTGCTACCAATGTGATGATCGCCGATGTCGACCGCAATATCATTTACATGAATAAATCCATCGTGGACATGCTGTCGGCGGCTGAGTCGGATATCCGTAAAGCCTTGCCTGGTTTCAGTGTGGCGAAACTGTTGGGCGGTAACATCGACCAATTCCATAAAAACCCGGCACATCAAAAGCACTTATTGGGTACCTTTGTCAGCAATCACCGCGCCCAAATTACGGTCGGTGTGCGCACTTTCTCGCTCTCGGCCAATCCGGTATTGACCGAGCAGGGTGAGCGCTTGGGCAGCGTGGTCGAGTGGGTCGATCGTACCGAGGAAGTGGCGATAGAACATGAGGTCAGCGATGTGGTGGAACAAGCGGTGGCCGGTAACTTTACGATTCGTCTCAACGAGCAAGGGCGCACCGGCTTTTTTGGTAAGCTCAGTCAAGACATCAATCGCTTGATGGCGACCAGTGACGAAGGTCTCAATGAAGTTCTGCGGGTATTGGGTGCGATTTCCAAAGGCGATCTGACGCAAACCATTGTCAAGGAATATGCCGGTACCTTCGGTGCGCTGAAAGCCGCCAGTAATGAAACGGTCGATAAGCTCTCGCAAATTGTCACCGATGTGATCAATGCGACCGACGCCTTATCGAACGCCTCGGAACAAGTCAGCGCTACGTCACAGGCCTTGTCGCAGGCGGCCAGTGAGCAGGCTGCCAGCGTGGAAGAAACCAGCGCCAGTATCGAGCAAATGGCAGCCGGCATCAATCAGAATGCCGAAAATGCCAAGGTTACCGACGGCATCGCCGGCAAGGCGGCCAAAGAAGCGGTTGAAGGTGGTGTGGCGGTCAAACATACCGTCTCGGCGATGAATGATATTGCCTCGAAAATCGGCATTATCGATGATATCGCTTACCAAACCAATATGTTGGCGCTCAATGCCGCGATCGAGGCGGCGCGTGCCGGTGAACATGGCAAGGGCTTTGCTGTGGTCGCCGCCGAGGTACGTAAGCTGGCCGAACGCAGTCAGGTGGCGGCGCGCGAAATCGGCGACTTGGCCAGCGGCAGCGTGAAAACGGCGGAACGTGCCGGCGAGTTGATCGATGAAATTGTGCCAGGTATTGGTCGCACTTCTGATCTGGTGCAGGAAATCGCCGCTGCCTCGCAAGAGCAGTCGGCCGGGGTTGGGCAGATCAATACTGCGATGAACCAGATGAATCAGATCACGCAACAAAATGCCTCATCGAGCGAAGAGTTAGCCGCCACGGCGGAAGAAATGACCAGTCAAGCCGAGCAGTTGAAGGAATTGGTCGGCTTCTTCCGTATCGCCAATGTCACGCCACGGATTGCGGAAAGCCGGAATCAACGTCCGGGCAGCGGCAAACGCAGTCGAGCTGGTGCCGGCGCGGCCTTCGATGAAGCTAAATTCGAGCGCTTTTAGGAGACCGCTATGGGCAGCCTGAGCGAATCCAAACAGAGTAGTGCAATCGCGGCGCGCACGGCCATTGCCGGCGTGGCCGAGAGCGCGCAGTATCTGACGTTTATATTGGCCGGCGAAGTGTATGCGCTCGGTATTCTCAATATTAAAGAAATCATCCAGTATGGCGACCTGACCGAAGTACCGATGATGCCCAATTTCATACGCGGCGTGATCAATCTGCGTGGCAAAGTGGTGCCGGTGGTCGATTTGACGGCACGCTTTGGTCGCGGCGTCACTGCAGTGGCGCGCCGCACCAGTATTGTTATCATAGAGATGCTGCAGGCCGACGGCGACGAGGTACAAAGTTTGGGGGTGATGGTCGATGCGGTCAATGAAGTGGTCGACATCGCCGCTGCCGATATTGAACCACCACCGGCATTCGGGGCGCGCATACGTCCTGATTTCATCAGCGGCATGGCGCGCCGCGGCGGGCGCTTCATCATCGTTCTCAACTTGGCACAGGTCTTGTCGCTGGAGGAGATGTCGGCGTTCGGCAGTTCGCTCATCGGTGGCGACGCGCATGCCGCAACGGAGTTGGAGCATGGCGAGTAATGCCCACGCCGTGCCGGTAGTCCGCACACTCACGCCCGATGAGTTTGTTTGGATTGCGCGTTTTTTATATGAACGTACCGGTATTTCGCTCAACGAGGGCAAGCAGGCGCTGGTGATGGGGCGGCTGGATAAACGCCTGCGTAAGCAGGGTTTGTCCTCGTACCGCGAATATTTTTCACTGCTCGGCCGTCCCGGTTATGAAGACGAAACCGTGATGGCGATCGATCTGCTGACCACCAACGAAACCTATTTTTTTCGTGAGCATAAGCATTTCGAGTTTTTGCAAAAAGTAATTTTCCCGCAACATCCGCGGCAACGGATGCGGGTTTGGAGCGCTGCCAGCTCCAGCGGCGAAGAAGCCTATACTATCGCCATGACGCTGGCGGCTTTTTTTCCCGGTGATAACTGGGAAGTGCTCGGTTCTGATATCTCCACGCGCATGCTTGATAAAGCCCGGCGCGCGCTTTACCCTATGCTGGCAGCAGAAAAAATTCCGCCGTCGATGTTGAAAAAATACTGCCTCAAAGGGCGCGATGAATACGAAGATTTTTTTTTGGTCGACCCGCTGGTGACGGCCAAAGTCACGTTTCGCGAACTGAACTTGGTGGGCAACTTGCCCGACATCGGCGAGTTCGACATCATTTTTTTGCGTAATGTAATGATTTACTTCGATATCGAAACGAAACAGCGCTTGTTGCAGCGTATCGTAGAAAAACTGCGTCCCGGCGGCTACTTCATCATCAGTCATTCAGAATCACTCAATGGCATCAGCAATGCGCTGAGCTTGATACAGCCATCGATTTATCAGCGGCCAAGCTGAATGGCCGACTCTCGTATGCCGGCACCGCCGTTTTATATCGATATTTTTTTGCAGCCCGGAGATTTTTATTTCGGTGACAGTGACACGCGCATACGCACCATTCTCGGCTCTTGTGTGGCGATCACAATTTGGCATCCGATCTTACGCATCGGCGGCATGTGTCATTATATGCTGCCGAAAACTGCGCAACGCCAGCAACACCACCCTCTCGATGGCCGCTATGCCGAAGATGCGGTGCAAATGTTTTTAAAAGAAATAAAAAAATCACACACCCATCCGCGCGACTTTGAAATTAAAATGTTTGGTGGTGGCAACCAATTCCCACAACAAAACAGCGGCTTGTTTCCTATCTCGGATCGCAATATCGAGCTCGGCAGCAGTTTACTCGCGCAGCACGGGCTGCAGTTGAAATCGCAGCATTTAGGCGGGGTAGGGCACCGGAATGTGATGTTTGACTTGTGGTCCGGCGATGTTTGGGTCAAGCATGTTGAGAAAGTGAGCACACCGTGACGATCAAAGTGATGTTGGTGGATGATTCGGCCGTGGTGCGGCAGGTACTGGCGGCCGTACTCGCTCTGGACCCGGAAATTGAGGTCATCGGTTCGGCTTCCGACCCGATCTTTGCGATGGATAAAATGAATCTGCGCTGGCCCGATGTGGTGGTGCTGGATGTCGAAATGCCGCGTATGGATGGCATTACTTTTTTAAAAAAGCTGATGTCCGTGCGGCCGACCCCGGTCATCATTTGCTCCACCTTGACCGAAAAAGGTGCCACTACCTCGATGCAGGCGCTGGCCGCCGGCGCGGTCGGGATTGTTACCAAACCGAAGGCCGGTCTGAAAGGATTTTTGGAGCAAGATGCCGGCGACATCGTACAGGCCGTAAAAGCGGCCGCGCAGGCAGATATGCGCCGCGTGAAAGCGATGTCGATGAGCGCGCTGCAGGTACCAGCCAAGCTGAGCTTGTCACAGGCCATGCCGGAACTCGATATTCGTGCTGGCGCGGCGATGTCGGAAACCACCGATAAAATCGTCGCCATCGGTACCTCGACCGGTGGCACCCAGGCGCTGGAATTGGTTCTCAAACAATTGAACCGTACCGCACCGGGTATCGTGATCGTGCAGCATATGCCGGAGAAATTCACGGCAGCGTTTGCTGAACGACTTAACAAGGTCTGTGCCATCGAAGTACTCGAAGCCAGTAACGGCGACCGCGTGATTGCCGGGCGTGCCCTGATTGCGCCGGGTGGCCGACATATGCAAGTCAAACGCAGCGGTGCTCAGTACCATGTAGCGATCATGGATGGGCCACCGGTTAACCGGCATCGCCCTTCGGTTGATGTATTGTTTCGCTCGGTCGCCAAATGTGCCGGTGCCAATGCCTTCGGCATCATCATGACCGGTATGGGCGATGACGGTGCGCTTGGCATGCTCGACTTACACAAGGCTGGTGCCGGCACCTTGGCGCAAGATGAAAAGACTTGCGTGGTGTATGGCATGCCGAAAGAAGCGGTCAAGCTTGGTGCGGTCGACCGCATCGTGCCGCTCGGTGAGATTGCTGCCGACATCGAAGCCTATGGTCGGCAGCACCGCTGAGGTCAGCGAGGTAACAACTAAATGGATCGTCGCAAGCGACGATGGAAAAGACTCTGGAAGGGGTTTGCATCCGCTCCCATCGGGTCGCTCCTTCGTCGCTCACCGGCCTTCAGAGGCTGTCGCAAAAGGGTATTGAGTCGGTATCATTACCCTAACTGGTGGCCACGTCATTCCTGCGCGCTTTTGGCAGGAACCCAGCGGCGTTCGTGGTTAACTGAAAATGCCAGAAATTGTGGCATTTTCAGTGTAAAAAACGACGCTGGGTTCCCGCCAAAAGCATGCGGGAATGACGAGGTATGCGGTGTTTCAGGTGTAAAAAACGTCCATCAGGCTTTTGCGACAGCCTCTGAAGGCCGGGGTTTCAAACCCTAGTCAGATTTTTGATCAAATTGTCCGGGCCGACCTCGCGGATATCGCGGGTGCCGGTCAAGGCCATACTGACATCTAATTCTTTGTGCAAAATTTCCAGCATGGTGGTGACGCCTTGCTCGCCCATGGCACCGAGCGCATATAAAAACGCCCGTCCTATCATGCTGCCCTTGGCCCCGAGTGCGGTGGCTTTGAGTATATCTTGACCGCTGCGGATGCCACCGTCGAACCAGACTTCAGTCAGATGACCGACCGCTTCGACGATGGCCGGCAGCGCCTGAATCGACGACATCGCGCCATCCAACTGGCGGCCGCCATGGTTGCTGACCACGATAGCGTCGGCACCGGCGGCCACGGCCAAGCGCGCATCTTCGACATCGAGGATACCCTTGAGTACTAATTTACCACCCCATTCTTGCTTGATCCAAGCCACATCCTCCCAATTCAAGCTAGGGTCGAACTGACTGGCCGTCCATTGACTGAGCGTCAGGATACCGTCGCCGCCGGCGACATGGCCGACCAGATTGCCGAAGGTCTTGCGACCGGTCAGCGCGCGCAGCGCCCAAGCCGGCTTGGTCGCCAGATCGAGCAGATTGGCCAAGGTCAGCTTGGGCGGCACCGACATGCCGTTCTTGATATCTTTATGGCGTTGGCCGAGAATTTGTAAATCGAGCGTCAGCACCAGCGCCGAGCATTTGGCAGCTTTCGCGCGCTGTATCATTTCTCTCACGAAGCCGCGATCACGCATCACATAGAGCTGGAACCAAAACGGTTTGGTAGTAACGCTGACGATGTCTTCGATCGAGCAAATGCTCATCGTCGAGAGTGTGAAGGGAATCCCGAATTTTTCGGCGGCGATGGCACCGAGCATTTCGCCGTTCGCCCACTGCATACCGGTCAAGCCGGTCGGCGCGATCGCCACCGGCATCGTCACCTCTTGGCCGACCATGGTGGTGCGGGTCGAGCGGTGTTCGACATTGATGGCGACTCGTTGGCGCAGCTTGAGGGCGGCCAAGTCATCGGTATTGGCGCGGTAGGTGCTTTCCGTGTACGAGCCGCTGTCGGCGTAATCGTAGAACGCTTTCGGTACACGTTTTTTAGCTAGCAGACGTAAATCTTCTACACAGGTGATGACTGGCATGGGGCGCTCTCTGAGGGAGGGTAAATAGTCTGCAAAGTGTAGGGGATTTCTGCTCGGTGATGGGGGAAAAGCTTGCAGCGATCAGATGAAGTATTTTCAGGCCAGTGCCGTCTGCTCCAAAAAATGTTCACAGACAAAACTGCGCAACCATTGATTGCCATGGTCTTGATGATAGCGGCGATGCCAAAACATATGCGTTTCGAGTTCCGGCAGCGGCAGCGGCGCTGCGCTGTAGAGCAAGTCGAACGGTGCGGCGGCACGTTCGGCCAGCTTGTGCGGCACGGTCACGAGTAAGTCGCTGCGGCTGACGATATACGGGACGGCGACGAAGTGCGGTACTTGTAAATGTGCTGCGGCAGAAATGCCGGCTTTTTGCAAGGCTTGATTGATACGCACATACGGTTCTTCGCGCGAGTCGACAATCAGGTGACGCGCCGCCGTGAAGTCGGCCAAGCTCAGGGTTGCCGCGGCCAGCGGGTGTGCGCTGCGGTACATGCAGACGTAATGTTGAGCAAACAGGCGACGTTGATACCAAGCTTGCGATAAATGATCGAAGGCACCAATCGCCAGATCGACCCGGCCCGCTTCCATTTCCGTGCGCAGATCGATGCTACTGGCGCGGACGGTGGCGATTTGTATCTGCGGCGCAACACAATGCAAGTATTCGGCCAGTACCGGCATGAAATACACTTCGCCCACATCCGTCATGGCGATGGTGAAACGACGGCGACTCGCGGCCGCGTCAAACCCGGGCGCAGCATTGAGGGCGCCGGTAATGCCCGTCAAGGCCAGTGCCACCGCATCGGCCAGTTGTTCGGCGCGCGCGGTCGGTTGCATACCGGCGGCGGTACGCACAAATAATTCATCGCCTATGCTGCGCCGCAGCCGCGCCAAGGCATTGCTGACCGCCGGCTGCGACAGGCCGAGCCGGCGCGCCACGCTTGAAATCTGACGGTGTTGAAAAATTTCTTGAAACACCACCAGTAAATTCAGATCGATATCTTTGGCTTCTAGCATTATTGATTTTATGAATGAACTGTATTCCCTCATTTATATAGGAAAAGCGCGGCGCTTGCATTAAAGTTTGCACTGATCTGCTCCTTCACTGCTCAGGAAAAAACATGACTTTGCTTTATCAAACCGGCTTTGCCAATGAGTTCGCCAGCGAGGCCTTGCCTGATGCACTGCCGCAGCACCAGAATTCGCCGCAGCGCTGTGCCTATGGCTTATATGCCGAACAAATTTCCGGCAGCGCTTTTACTGCACCACGGCATACCAATCGTCGTTCTTGGTTGTACCGAATACGGCCGGCGGCGCTGCATCAGCCGTTTCAACTCTGTGGCAACGGCAACATGAGTAATAATTTTTCTGCCGTGCCGAGCAGCCCCAACCAACTACGTTGGGATCCGCTGCCGTTGCCCGCGCTGGCCACCGATTTCATCGATGGCTGGGTCAGCATGGCCGGCACCGGTTCGGCCGATGCGCAGAATGGTTGTGCCATCCACATGTATGCGGCTAGCTCCGACATGACGACGCGCTTTTACTATAATGCCGATGCCGAATTGCTGATCATTCCACAGCAAGGGCGTTTGCATCTGCGCACAGAGCTCGGTTTGCTCGATATCGAGCCGCAGCAAATCGCGGTGATCCCACGCGGCATCCGTTTCCAAGTGCAACTGCCGGACGGCGCGGCGCGCGGCTATGTGTGCGAAAATTTTGGTGCCATGTTCAAATTGCCTGATCTTGGCGTGATCGGCTCGAATGGCTTGGCCAACCCGCGTGATTTTCACACGCCGGTGGCGTGGTATGAAGACCAAGAAGGCGAGTTTGAACTGGTGGCCAAATTCAGCGGCAATCTGTGGCGCGCCGCGATCGGCCATTCGCCGCTCGACGTGGTGGCTTGGCATGGCAATTTTGCGCCCTACAAATACGATTTACGCCATTTTAATACCATAGGTTCGATCAGTTATGATCATCCTGATCCATCGATTTTTCTGGTGTTGCAATCACCCAGCGATACACCGGGGGTTGATGCGATCGATTTTGTGATTTTCCCACCACGTTGGCTGGCGGCGGAAAACACTTTCCGTCCACCTTGGTTTCATCGTAATATCGCCAGCGAATTCATGGGCTTGCTACATGGGCAGTATGATGCCAAGTCGGCCGGTTTCCGGCCGGGTGGGGCCAGCTTACATAATTGCATGAGTGGTCATGGACCCGATGCCAGCACCTTTGAAGCGGCCAGTCGTAGCGATACCAGCTTGCCCCATAAGATCGATGACACCATGGCATTCATGATAGAAACACGTACTATCCTGAAACCGACCCGGGCTGCCATGGAAACGCCGCAGTTGCAGGCGGATTATTATCAGTGTTGGCAAGGCATTAAAAAACATTTCAATCCGGAGCAAAAATGACAGCAGTATTGAACGAAACGCATGACGTTAACCTGCGTAGCTGGGTGGCTTCTGCCAATCTGGCCGGGAGCGATTTCCCATTGCAAAATCTGCCGTTCGGGGTATTTCGCCGGCCTGGTAGCAAGCAAGCTTTCCGTATCGGTGTGGCCATCGGTGATCAAATTCTCGATTTGGCCGCGGCCCATGCCGTGCATGCCTTTGCCGGGTACACCGAATTACAGGGTGGTTACTTCACCGGCGCGATCAATGCCAGTAGCTTGAATGGTCTGATGGGCTTGGGTGCGCCGGTTTGGTCGGCCTTGCGTTTGGCGATTTCACGCGTGCTGCGCGAAGGGTCGAATCAAATGGGAACCTTGCAAGCCTGTTTGCTGGCACAAAGCGCGGCCGAATTCGCTTTGCCAGCACAAATCGGTGATTACACCGATTTCTATACCTCGGTACATCACGCCACCGCGGTTGGTAAATTATTCCGCCCCGACCAGCCTTTGCTGCCTAATTACAAATGGGTGCCGATCGGTTACCACGGCCGCGCCTCTTCGATTGGCATCTCGGGTCAGCAGTTTCATCGTCCACGCGCGCAAACCAAGGCCGCCGATGCCGAGCAGCCGAGTTTCGGGCCGGCCAAGCGCATGGATTATGAACTCGAAGTTGGCATCTTCATTGGCCAGGGCAATGCGCTCGGCACGCCGATTGCGCTCGAACAAGCCGAGTCGCATGTATTCGGTTTGTGTTTGTTGAATGACTGGTCGGCACGCGATGTGCAAGCCTGGGAATATCAACCCTTGGGTCCATTCTTGGCAAAAAATTTCGCCTCGACCATCTCACCTTGGATTGTCACGCTCGAAGCCCTGTTGCCGTATCGCCAGGCGTGGACGCGTGACGCGGCCGACCCACAACCTTTGCCGTATCTGGAATCAGACGCGCTGCGCAGCGGCGGTGCCTTTGATGTCGCGCTCGAAGTATTACTGCAGACAGAAACCATGCGCGCCGATGGCCAGCCGGCCGAACGCTTGTCGGTATCGAATTTCAAACATTCGTATTGGACCGTGTCACAATTGGTCGCACATCACACTGTTAATGGCTGCAACCTCAATTCCGGCGATTTACTCGGCTCCGGCACCCAGTCCGGGCCGCTGCCTGAAGAGGCCGGCTCGCTGCTGGAACTGTCCGAAGGCGGCAAAAAAACCCTGCAACTGAGCAATGGCGAGCAACGCGTTTTCTTGGCCGACGGCGATACCGTCATCATGCGTGCTTGGGCCAGTAAAGAAGGCTGCCCGCGCATCGGTTTCGGTGAAGTGCGTGGCACTTTGTTGCCGGCACGAGAAGTCTGAACGCAGCGTCAACAGTCAACGGCCGCACGGTGAAAGCTGCGGCCGGTTTCTCCTCGGCGGAGTAGGCGTAAGTTTGGGTTTCCTGCTTTGTGAAAGCAAAACAAAAAATCAAATGTAGTGTAAGATTGTATGTACAAAATATTTGAATGGGACGAAGCAAAAGCCGCCCGTAACTATCACAAGCACGGTGTGTTATTTCAGGTCGCGGCGCAGGTTTTTTTTGACCCGTTGGCCGTATCTGTTCCCGACCGCATTGAGCACGGAGAACAACGCCAGGGAAGCGCAGATTTAATCCAAGCGGTTTGTCCGCTGCCACTGAGGCGCACTGCTGCGTTGCCTTTCGCTGTCAATAGTCGACTATTGACAGCGAAAGGCGCCTTGCATTGCATCCTCATTGGCAACGGCCAATTCCACTGCGATTAAATCTGCGCTTCCCTGGCAAACCTTAGGCATGGTCGAAGGGTGTTTGTTGCTTCTCGTGGAACACACGCTGAGCTGTGATGATGGCATAAGCGAAACAGTGCGCATCATTTCAGCACGCAAACCGACGAAACAGGAGAGACGGTACGATGAAAACGATGAGATATGAACACGCTCACTTGCCAACTTTAAGCCAAGAACAACGCGCTGAACTGGCCGTCTTAGCCGCCTTGCCCGACGACGCTATCGACTGCAACGACATTCCGGTACTGAGCGACGTAGCGTGGGCCAACGCCGTACAGGGACGCTTCTACAAAGCCATTAAAAAGCCCCTGACGGTCAGATTGGATGCCGACGTGCTGGCTTGGCTCAAGAGCCAAGGCAAGGGTTATCAGACCCGAATGAACAGCATTCTGCGCGAAGCGATGCAAAAGGATGTACGTAAGTCCTGAGGCCGTGCATCGGCGCTCGCTTCCCTTGGTATTCAAGCGCCGCCCGCTCAGTCTTAATCACTCTCAAGATGCAAGTTAATCACCGTGCCGCTCGTGCTCGGCGTGGCGCACGGCTCATCATCAAAGGCGATATCGCCATCGAGGCGCGGCTGACCGTCGATGCTGAGTTCGCGGAAATTGAATAAATCTTTATCCATCAAGTGCGAAGGCACCACGGTGGAGAGCGCTGAAAAAATACTGTCGACGCGACCGGGGAATTTCTTGTCCCATTCGCGCATCAAACCCTTGATTTGCTTGCGCTGCAGATTTTCCTGTGAACCGCATAAATCGCAGGGGATGATAGGGAATTGCTTGACCTCGGCATAGCGTTCGGTATCGGCTTCTTTCACATACGCCATTGGACGAATAACAATGTGCTTGCCGTCATCCGACTGCAGTTTGGCCGGCATGCCCTTGAGTTTTCCGCCAAAAAACATATTCAAGAAAAACGTTTCCAAGATATCATCTCGGTGATGGCCGAGCGCGATCTTATTCGCCCCGAGTTCATCGGCGACGCGGTACAGAATGCCGCGGCGCAGGCGTGAACACAAGGAGCAAGTGGTTTTGCCTTCCGGGATAAGCCGCTTGACGATGCTGTAAGTATCTTGATTTTCGATATGGTAGGCGACGCCTAACTTTTCCAAATACGCCGGTAGTATATCGGCCGGAAAATTCGGTTGCTTTTGATCCAGGTTGACCGCGATGATGTCGAAATTGATCGGTGCGCGCTGACGCAGCGTCATTAAGACATCGAGCAGCGCATAGCTATCCTTGCCGCCCGACAGACAGACCATGACGCGGTCGCCGTCTTCTATCATATTAAAATCACCGATCGCTTGGCCGACTTGGCGGCACAAACGCTTGTGCAGTTTGTTGTTTTCGTAGGTGATTTTTTCCTGCGATTTGCCAGTCACGCCCACATCGACGGGCGCGCTGACGGTTTCGTTGCTTGCTTGCATATCTAAACTCAGGCTTCATTCTTGATTTGAAATACTTCCACGCCGACGCCTTCGCAATCGGGATACACATCGGGCTTCATGGTCGAGACACAGACGGCACGCGCGCGCGGGTGGGCCAGCATGATGCGGGCGACATCGTCGCACAGGGTTTCTTGCAAATGAATATGGCCTTGGGCTACGCGCTGGGCAATCGATGAGCGCATGAAATCGTAGTCGACTACTTCATCGAGCTGATCTTCACGCGGAGTCGACAGGGCCAATGGAATATACAAATCGATATTGATGAGCACGCGCTGTTCGCCGCGCTTTTCGAATTCGTGTACACCAATATTGATGGAGATTTCATAGTTGCGTAAGAACAGACGACGGCAATTGGCGAGTTGTGGATGATGTAGTACGGATAACATAGGGGGCTCGATCAGTGAGAAGTAAGGGGTGAGTCGGGGGCAGTAGCGAGAAACATCACATCGCGCTGCAAAGCAATAAGGTGCTGGCCGCCATCGACGACGATGGTGGTACCGGTAATGGCCGGGCAAGCGGCGATAAAACAGACGGTCTGGGCAATGTCGTCGGGGCTACTCGAACGTCCTAAGGGCGTAACTTGGTGGGCGTGTTCAAAATCAGCCTCACTTTGATGGCCAGACACCATGGTGATGCCAGGTGCCACCCCGACCACGCGCACGCGCGGTGCCAAGGCTTGCGCCAATACGGTCGTAGCACATTGCAGCGCCGCTTTTGACAGCGTATACGACAGAAAATCAGGATTAAGATTATACAGTTTCTGATCGAGCAAATTGATCACACATGCCTGCTGCCCAACTGGGGTGGCGGCATACAGTGCTTGCGCCAGTAACAGCGGGGCGGCCAGGTTGGCGTGCATATGGCGATCAAGGCAAGCGTGGCTGAAACTGTCGGCGCGGTCTTCTTCAAACAAGGCGGCGTTATTGACGATGCAATCGATGCGCCCCCACACTTGATGGGCGCGCTCGAACAGTGCCCGCGTCGCCGTTTCGTCGGCCAGATCGGCGCCGAGCGCGCAGGCGCGGGCACCGAGCGCCTCGAGTTCGGCCACCACTTGTGCGGCCGCGCCGGCCGATTGGCCGAAATGGACGATGATGTCCCAGCCTTGCGCGGCCAGAGTGAGTGCGATGTGGCGCCCGATGCGGCGTGCCGCGCCGGTAACAAGGGCGACACGTCGGTCGCCGGCAATGAACTGTGTCATGGAAATTCTTTACTGAGTTTGCTGGGTTTTTTATACAATGCCGGTATGCAAAAATTATCTCTGCCCCTGCCGGCGTCCGATGCATTGGCTGCATCGCAAGCCTTGCAACAAGTAATCATCGAAGAAATCCGCGCTGCTGCGGGTTCCATCCCCTTTTCACGTTATATGGAATTGGCCTTGTATGCACCCGATTTGGGTTATTACAGCGGCGGCGCGACGAAACTGGGTAAAGACGGCGATTTTACAACGGCACCGGAAATGTCGCCGCTCTTCGCTGCGGCCTTGGCTACTTTGGCCGCACCGATCTTGGCGCAAACTCAGCCGCAAGTCATGGAGTTCGGTGCTGGCAGCGGCAAGCTGGCGCGCGACTTCTTAATTGAATGTCACTTGTCGGGCATCACGATAGAGCGCTATTTTATCGTGGAATTGTCCGGCGAATTGCGTGCGCGTCAGGAAGATTTACTCAAAGACTATCCGCAAGTGCAATGGCTGCAGCAAATGCCGCCAGCTTTTTCCGGTTTGGTACTCGGTAATGAAGTGCTCGATGCCATGCCGGTCGACTTGCTGCTCAAGACCACCGAGGGCTGGCACGAACTCGGCGTAGCCGAGAGTGCCGATGCGACGCGCTTGATTTACCGTGCGCGTGGCAATGGCTTGCAATTAGCGCAACAGATTCCCGCAGCCGACCTGTTACCCGAAGGCTACGTCACGGAAGTGCATACGCAAGCCATAGGCTTCATGCACAGCGTGGCCCAGATGTTGTGCGCCGGCCGGGCCGAAACCGGTTTAGGCGGCGCGGCGCTGTGGATAGACTACGGTTTCCCAGCGCATGAGTATTATCATCCTCAACGCAATGAAGGCAGCCTGATGTGTCATTATCGCCATCACGCCCACCCTGATCCCTTCTATTATCCGGGTTTGCAAGATATCACCGCGCACGTCGATTTCAGCGCGATCGCACGTGCCGCCTTGGAGGCGGGCTTAGAATTGCTCAGTTATACCAGCCAAGCTGCCTTGTTGCTCGAATCCGGTATCGCCGATTTGTTGGCGCGTACAGATGCGCAAGAAAGCCTGCGCTATTTGCCGCAAGCGAATGCCTTGCAAAAACTGGTCTCGCCGGCAGAAATGGGTGAGTTATTCAAAGCGCTGATCGTCGGGACGGGCATCGACGTGCCGGTCGGCTTATTGCGGCATGACCGTTGTCATCGCCTTTGAGCCGGAAAGGATGCCATTGATGTTACGTTGGACGCTGACGATCATGCTGGTGCTGGTCGTTTTATCGCACGCCTTACCTTGGTTAGGGAAATTCGGTTTGGGCCGTTTGCCGGGCGATTTGCGCTGGCGCTGGTTTGGTCGGTCGTTTTCCTTACCCTTGGCATCGACGATAGTGATTTCTCTGCTGTGCTTATTGTTAGCCCGATTCTTTAAATAGTGACGATAGTGTTTCATCTATGCTGCATCAAAGAAAGTATTCACGCTTATTCTCTATCACTTTAATATAATGACATGGTGTTAAGGCGGTCCAACTGCCGACACAGACAAAAACAGAAAAGGGTGACATGAGCGAACTCAGCGACATTCGGGCATTGCTCATTGAACCGCATCAGGGCATGCGGGTCAGTTTGCACAATATGCTCAATTTATGCGGCATCACGAAAATCGAACATTCGTTGACTGCCGGAACAGCTGTACGGACCATACAGTCCAAAGTATTTGATTTGATTTTATGTGAGTATGACCTCGGCGTTGGTCAAGATGGTCAGCAATTGCTCGAAGACATGCGTCATCACAAGCTCTCACCCTTGTCGACCATTTTCATCATGGTGACAGCCGAGCGTTCGTATGCCAAAGTCGTCAGCGCAGCCGAATTGGCACCTTCCGATTACTTGCTTAAGCCATTTACCGCGGACATGCTGCTTGAGCGCGTGATTCGTGCGATCGAGAAGCGCAAGGCCTTCGTCGAAGTCTATGCGCTCATGGAGACCGGCGCGGTCAGCGAAGCGATTACCGCCTGTCATCACGGCGAGCGCGAATATCCGCGCTATGCGATCGACTTCATGCGCTTGCGCGCCGAATTGCATGTGGTGTTAGGTGAAGCGAGCGAAGCCGAAGCGCTCTATGTGCTGTTATTTGAGATGAAAGCCGTGGCTTGGGCGCGTCTGGGCTTGGCGAAAACCCTGTTCATGCAAGGCAAATATCAAGAAGCCGAAGCAATACTCAAAAATTTGGTGGCCGAGAATAATAAATTCATGGATGCCTACGATTGGCTGGCGAAAACCCATGAAGCCATCGGTGAGTTGCCGGAAGCGAAAGTGGTACTCGATACGGCGGTTGCCGTGTCACCGCATGCGGTGCGGCGTTTGCGCAATTTAGGCCGACTCGCGATGGAAACGGGAGATCTTGCCGGAGCCGAAACGGCATTTAAAAAAGTTGTCACTAAAGCTAAGTTCTCTGAGTTCCGCGACCCCGAAGATCATATGAATTTGGTCGATGCCTTGGTCAAAAAGGGCGATACTGAGCAAGCCAAATCGGTGATACGCGACATGGAAAAGAACATGGTCGGCTTGAAAAAGACCGCCGCCTGTCGCGCCATTTCAAGCGCCATGGTGCACGCCAAAACGGGCGATGTGCGCTTGAGTGATGAACTCAATGTCGCGGTCGAAGCGGCACGAGAAGATGTAGGCTTGTCGACCGGTGCCAAACTCGGTCTGGCCAGAAGTTGTTTGGAAAATAATAAAGAAGAGCACGCTTCCGACATCGTCCTCGGCGTCATGAAGAACGCCAGCAATCAGGCCGTCATGAGCCGCGCCATGGATGTGTTTGAAAAAGCGGGCAAGGGCCAAATGGCCAAGGACCTGGCGCATCGCAGCCAGAAAGAGGTGATGGATTTGGTGGCGATGGGTGTGCAAAAGGCCAAGCAGGGCGATTTCCGCGGCTCGGTCGATTTGATGTTTGCCGCTGCGCGCAAGTCACCGGATAACCCGCAGGTGGTGATGAATGCCGCTTTGGCAGCCTTGAAGTGCCTGGAAAATCTCGGTTGGGACAGCACTATCGGTGAACAAGCCAGAGTACTGATCGAAGCTGGGCGTCGGCTTGATCCGATGAATCCACGCTTGAAAGCGATTCGCGGTTTGTATGATGATTTGCAGAAAAAATATGGGATGAGCGCAACGCGTCAACAGAAACTCTGATCCTGAGCTTACCCTGACTCTGATAGGCGAAAAGACCACAATAATGGCCAATCCTGACATGTCGTTTCCTATTTTTCACGCAGCGGAATCGCCGCGTGAGGCTTTGCTGCGTAAAATCAACGACGAAACGGATTTACCCTCGCTCGGGGTAGCCATTGCGCAAGTCTTGCAGATCACCTCGTCGGGCGAAGATTCGGTGGCACGCTTGGCGCATTTCGTGTTGTCGGATGTGGCACTTACGCAAAAAATTCTGCGTCTCTCGAATACCGTTCAATACCGCGCCAGCGCTGGCAGCGCGGTGACGACCGTGTCGCGCTCGATCTTCTTGCTCGGTTTCGATACCGTCAAAGCCAGCGCCATGGCGATGTTGTTGGTCGATTGTTTTAAAAACAAGGCGCAAGCTGGCCATGTGCGTAAAGAATTGATCCATTCTTTGTGTGCCAGCATCATTGGCCGTCAGATGGCGCAACGTGGGAAATTCCAAAATGCCGAAGAGGCGGCCGTTGCGGCCTTATTCAAAAATATTGGACGGGTCTTGATTGCCTCTTACGATCATGCGCTGTACGGCCGCATTGTCGCACTCGCAGACAGTGCTCAAGTCAGCTTGCCCGAGGCGGCCGCGACCTTGCTGGGCTGCAGTTTTGAGCGCTTCGGTGAAATGGCTTTGCAAGAATGGAAAATTCCCGAAGCCATCATTCAGTCCTTGGCCCCGCTGCCCCATGCTGAATTGAAAAAGCCGGTGCACAGGATAGATTGGCTCAAGCAAGTCGCCAGTTTTGCCGATACCCTGGCGACCCTGATTTTATCGGGCAAACAGCACGAGCATGGCCAAGTGGAGGCGATATTACAGCGTTATGGCAAAGGCCTGGAGCTCGACCGCAGCCTATTGACCAATATGCTCATGCAGGTCGACAGCGAGACCCGGCAAATGGCCAAAAGCATGGACTTGGCGCTGCCACCCTTGCATGGTGAAGCGACGCAGAGCAGTGGCCAAAACGGCATACCGAGTGAGTTTTTACTGCGCACCGAGGATGTCTTGCCGTCACAAGAATCGGAGCGCTATCCCAGTGGCAAACCACGCAATGCGCGCGAGTTACTGCTCGCCGGCGTGCAGGATGTGACGCAGATGCTGGCTTCGGAAGAACTGAAACTCAATGATTTGATCTTGTTGGTACTTGAAACGCTCTACTCAGCCATGGGATTTCGCTTTGCCACCGTGTGTCTGCGCGATTTGAGCAGCAACCGTTACGTGGCCAGAGTGGCGGTCGGTGAACAGTACGCGCAGCGACAAAAACATTTTCACTTTCCAGTTAAGCATGAAGCCGATTTGTTTCACCTGTCGATGACAAACAATGTCGATGTCATGATCGCCGATGCCCAGACCGCAAAAATACGTAGCCTGTTGCCGGCCTGGTACCAGGAAAGCATGCCCGATGTGCACAGCTTCATCATCTTACCCTTGGTGATACAAAAAAAACCGCTGGGCTTGTTCTATGCCGATCGCGCCGTCTGCGCCGACGAAGGTGTCTCGCCCGATGAAACTGCCTTGATCAAAACGCTGAAAAGTCAGTTGCAAGCGGCCATGCTGCGTGGCTGAGTCAACATAGACTCTCGGCGAGAACCTGATGTTGATTCTTAATCCTGCAGCCTGCGAAATCGGATCGAATGCCCCGTTTCGGGAGCGCTCACTGATCCGATTGATGCATTGGATCAGCGAGCGCCTTTCAAAAAATTACTTATCGAAAGAAGCAGTAGATCACTAGTGCCGCAAGCGTGGCACCAAATAGAAACCCATTGGAAAAAGCGAAAAAAAGCTTATCGGGTGTTTGTTTGGAACTCATGATGAGGAGCCGCTAAAAAATAAGATGTGATCGAGGGTTTATTTTGACAGCCAAAGACCGACAGCCGCTGCTGCCGCACCTGATCCGAATCCGTAAGCAAACGCCAACATTGGGACTATCCCACCCGATACCTGCTCTATTTCCTGAGTCGTCATTTCTTGTATGCCGGGCTGATACAAATTTGAGGTTTGAGTCATATTGAATTCTCCAATATATCAATCAGAGTG
The DNA here is from genome assembly GCF_034347425.1 of Undibacterium sp. CCC3.4. GTDB lineage: Bacteria > Pseudomonadota > Gammaproteobacteria > Burkholderiales > Burkholderiaceae_D > Undibacterium. Next base: position 1,005,266 of record NZ_CP133779.1, on the reverse strand, counting down.
AACATAGGATATCGAAAGGATAGTAACAAGTACTAAGAAGACAGCTGGGAAATGCTGTCGTCGGCCATTTCTCTGTCCAACTCGCATGCAGTAAACCGAGAGACAGATAAAAAATACCATAAAGAGCCGTGCGGTGTGAAGCGCTATCGATGTAGGAATTTTCTGAAAATAATGAGGGGCGAAAGTAAGTTAATCCGCACTGCCCAAGCTCAAACCTTGTTTCTTCGCCAAAGCGTGAACATCTTGCCAGATCGTCATTTGATTGAGCAAGCGCGTCGCCGGGTCGATCAGCGCATTGAGGTTGAAAAAACGTTCGAGTGCCGTCTCATCCATATTGCTGCGCTGAGAGAAATTGATGCGGCCATATTGTTTCCGGAAAGCTGCCAACAAATCTCCTGGCGTATCTTTATGCCAATTTTGCATCAAACCGCCGACCATTAAGGCGGTGTCAGTCGTTTGTTCCAAGCTGCGTGGATTGCGCGCCGCACTGACATCGCGGTAATCGAGCAGGCGTGGAAAGTAGAACTGTTTGATCCAGCTGGGTGGAATGCCGCCGGCGCGCTGCAAAGTACCGCTACGCCATAATTTCCAACTTCTTTCGGCTTGCTCGGTACTGACAAAGTGCGCATCGGCTTGCAATTCGCAATCTTCCTCAAGCACCATCTCCACCACGATAGGCAAACCGACTTGCTGGGCAATTTCTTCGAGTTCAGGAAATTGTGGCTTGTCGCCGCGATGCTCTTGCAAGGCAGTTACGAATTGGCCCATCGTCTCCGGATAGCGCTGATGCAGCTCACCGGTATTGCGACAAAAACCGGCGCAGGCTGAGAAGTACGCCATCAACTCGCCGATGGCAACGCCATCGACGGCGCTTTGATCGGCGTCGGCAAACACATGGCCGGGTCGGTTACCGGGGATGCCGTTGCGTAACAGTGGATAGAGTTCGGTCGAAATAGCGCCGAATTTAACGGTGCTGCCGGCGGCAAGTTTGAATTGACTCATGCTTGTGTACTTTCTTGAATAGTGACGGTAGAGCTTGCGGCGCTCTGGCTATCCGGTTCGCTGAGGTTCAAGCGAAAGCGGCTCCGACGCCGCTCAGCACCAAGATGCCGAGCACGGCAAACAGGGTGGCGGCGACGATGCGGACTAATTTGAAGGGGAAATTCGGTGCCGCGATCTTACCGAGAAACACCGCCGGCACATCGGCGATGAGCATGCCCAGCGTGCTGCCGGCGATGACCATGGCGAGATTGCTGTACTTGGCCGCCAACGCGACGGTGGCGAGTTGGGTCTTGTCGCCGATTTCGGCGATGAAGAAACTCGCCACCGTGAGCATGAAGACGCCGTAACGGCTTTCATTGATGCCGGTAGCGTCGATATCGTCGGGTTTGAGCGTCCAGGCGGCAATGCCAAGGAAAGACAGTCCCAGCGCCCAGCGTAAGATATGTGCCGGCACATGGCTGGCAACCCATTGCCCGAACAGGCCGGCCAAGAGGTGATTGGCCAGCGTCGCGACCAGAATGCCGAGTATGATGGGCAGCGGCTTTTTGTAACGTGCCGCCAGCAATAAGGCCAGCAACTGGGTTTTGTCGCCGATTTCACCGATGGTGATGGCTAAGACTGAAACGAGGAAGGCTTCCATGATGGTATTTTCGCGGGACCGGCAGTAGGGCTGACGGCCAGCGTCGCAGGGCCGGTCGGCCTCGCATGTGGCGGGCCGCTCAGAGAGCGCGCATTATACCGCATCATGATGTAGGAAAAGCTACTTGCCAGCGGGGCAGCTTGGTGCGCCGTAGAGTAATTGACGCAAATTTAGTTTATATTGTTATAATTGCAAAAACATAAGTCAGCAAGGGTGTCCGTATGAGTGCGTTTTTCAGCCATTTCATGGTGTTTTGGTCAGTCGAAGAGTTAAATGCCAATATCATCATTTTTCTCAACTTGGCCGGCGCGATGTTGCTTGGCTTTGTAGTCGGTTATGAACGTTTTTACCATGGCCGCGCCGCCGGCATGCGCACCTATGGTCTGGTCTGCATGGCCTCGGCGGCCTTGGTTGTGATCGCCGGTTACCCGGATTTTTGGTACGGTGGGCGCGCTTTACACCCGGTCAACCTCGATCCGACCCGGGTCATGCAAGGGATAGTCACCGGCGTCGGCTTTCTTGGGGCCGGGGTCATTATGAAAGATGGTTTTACGATCAGTGGCCTGACTACCGCTGCTTCGCTATGGGCTTCGTCGGCCATCGGCATCATGGTTGGAGTCGGTTTTTATGCGGCGGCGATCTTGTTGGCTTTGCTGTCGGCCGCCTGTATGGTGTTGGTGCAGAAACTGGAAGCCTGGCTGCCATCGCGCGCAGCGATTGCCATTACTTTGCGCTTTAAGCCTGGTTTTGCGCCGCAAGAGGGCTATCTCAGTGCCAAAGCACGCGAACGCGGCTACGACATCATGAGCGGCACGTTGTTCATTATCCACACCAACGGTGCGGATGAATGGCGCTTCGTCGCGATTGCCGCCGATAAAAAGCTCGCACGCTCGATAACCGCCCTGTCAGCGGATCTGCAAAAATTTGAAGGGGTCGAGTCGTTCCAGTTAGCGCACGCGAAAAATTAAGATTGCGCAGGAGCATCACTGCACTTTTTGCCGTGTTTTCACATTTAGTGCTTGACACTGAAGCCTTTGATCTCTATAGTTCGGGGTTCCCTACGGAGGGGTGGCCGAGTGGTTAAAGGCGACAGACTGTAAATCTGTTCTCTCTGAGTACGCTGGTTCGAATCCAGCCCCCTCCACCATAGGAAAGAATTTTTTTAATAAGTAACGGCTGAAGTGGTGGCCCCTGCGGGTGTAGCTCAATGGTAGAGCTGAAGCCTTCCAAGCTTATGACGAGGGTTCGATTCCCTTCACCCGCTCCAGTCTTATTTTGCACGATTAATGTGTGTAGTATATGCCCTTGTAGCTCAGTGGTAGAGCACTCCCTTGGTAAGGGAGAGGCCACGTGTTCAATCCACGTCAAGGGCACCAAAATAGAGCTGGTGTATTCAAAAGTCTGAAGTCGTCGGGCGCGTGCCTGAGTATTCTCATCAAAATCGTTAGGAGTCCAAAATGGCAAAAGGTAAGTTCGAACGCACCAAGCCGCACGTCAACGTCGGCACAATTGGTCACGTTGATCACGGTAAAACTACACTGACAGCAGCGATTGCCACCGTCTTGTCGAAAAAATTCGGCGGCGAAGCGAAAGCCTACGACCAGATCGATGCAGCACCGGAAGAAAAAGCACGCGGTATTACGATCAATACTGCTCACGTCGAATACGAAACAGCTGCGCGTCACTATGCGCACGTTGATTGCCCAGGCCATGCCGATTATGTTAAAAACATGATCACCGGCGCGGCACAGATGGATGGCGCGATCTTGGTTTGTTCGGCAGCTGATGGTCCTATGCCACAAACACGCGAACACATCTTGTTGGCTCGTCAAGTTGGCGTTCCATACATCATCGTATTCCTGAACAAATGCGACATGGTTGATGATGCAGAATTGCTCGAATTGGTAGAGATGGAAGTGCGCGAGTTACTGGTGAAGTATGACTTCCCAGGCGACGACGTGCCTATCATCCAAGGTTCGGCTAAATTGGCACTCGAAGGCGACACGGGCCCATTGGGCGAAGAAGCCATCATGAAATTGGCGAATGCACTCGATACTTACATCCCTACACCGGAACGTGCTATCGACGGCGCCTTCTTGTTGCCAGTGGAAGATGTATTCTCGATCTCCGGTCGCGGTACAGTGGTAACCGGTCGTATCGAACGCGGTATCGTTAAAGTCGGCGAAGAAATCGAAATCATCGGTATCAAAGACACGGTCAAGACAACTTGTACTGGCGTTGAAATGTTCCGTAAATTGCTCGACCAAGGTCAAGCTGGCGATAACGTCGGTGTTCTGTTGCGCGGTACTAAGCGTGAAGATATCCAACGTGGTCAAGTGTTGGCAAAACCAGGTTCGATCAAACCGCATGCGCATTTCACAGGCGAGATCTATGTCCTGTCGAAAGATGAAGGCGGCCGTCATACACCATTCTTCAACAACTATCGTCCACAGTTCTACTTCCGTACTACGGACGTCACTGGTTCGATCGAGTTGCCAGCGGATAAAGAAATGGTTATGCCAGGCGACAACGTGTCGATCACAGTAAAATTGATCAACCCGATTGCGATGGAAGAAGGCTTGCGCTTCGCTATCCGTGAAGGTGGTCGTACTGTTGGTGCTGGTGTTGTTGCAAAAATTATTGAGTAATAGTTAGGAAATAATGCGGTGACTGGCCAAAGTCATCGCATTCTTCAAGTGGTTCTAAGCAGTAGGGGTGTAGCTCAATTGGCAGAGCGTCGGTCTCCAAAACCGAAGGTTGTAGGTTCGATTCCTACCGCCCCTGCCACCATCAAGGCCGCAGGGCACCGAAAGTAAACAAGTATGTCTAATCATTCCGTTCAAACAGTCAGTACTTCCAATGACAAGTACAAAGTCATTCTGGCAGTGGCTGCTATGCTTATTGGAATCGCTGCTTTTTATATTCTCGCCGGGCAGTCTACATTGATCCGTGTCGCCGCATTGCTGGCAGGTTTGTTGGTTGCCGTTGGTTTGGTTGCAATCTCGGACATGGGCAAAAATTTTGTTGAATTCGCCAAAGAATCTGTTCGTGAAACGAAAAAGGTTGTTTGGCCTACACGTAAAGAAGCTACTCAGATCACAGCCGTGGTATTCGGTTTTGTTCTTGTTATGGCAATCTTTCTCTGGGGGGCAGATAAGCTCCTCGAGTTTGTGTTATATGACGTAATCCTCGGATGGAAAAAATAATGAGCGAGAACATTCAGGAAAACGAACAAGGTACAGCGCCAGAGGTGTCTGTACCTAAAAGTACTAAAAAATGGTATGCCGTACACGCTTATTCCGGTATGGAAAAAAGTGTACATCGCGCTCTGGTAGAGCGTATTGATCGTGCTGAGATGCAAGATTTGTTCGGTCGTATTCTGGTGCCGACGGAAGAAGTGATTGAAGTTCGTAACGGCCGCAAAGCTGTCACTGAGCGCCGCTTGTTCCCAAGCTATGTGTTTGTCGAGATGGATATGACTGATGACACTTGGCATTTGGTAAAAAACACCAGCAAAGTTACCGGTTTCATCGGCGGTAAGTCGAACAAGCCATCGCCGATTCCGCAGCATGAAATCGATAAGATTCTGCAGCAAATGCAAGATGGCGTAGAAAAGCCACGGCCGAAAGTGCTTTACGAAGTTGGCGAAGTGGTACGCATCAAAGAAGGTCCGTTCACTGATTTCAACGGCAATGTTGAAGAAGTCAATTACGAGAAATCAAAAGTGCGTGTGACAGTAACAATCTTTGGTCGTGCTACCCCGGTTGAGCTCGATTTCGCGCAGGTCGAAAAAGTCTAAGTTTTCGTTGTTCAGTACGGAGAGAAAGCAATTTCTCTGAAACTGAGATAGCAGTAAAGAGGAGCCTGGCCGATCATATCGACGAGGCGCTACTACTCAATTCATGAAGGAGCCAAACATGGCAAAGAAAATCATTGGTTTTATCAAGCTGCAAGTGCCAGCTGGTAAAGCAAACCCATCCCCACCGATTGGCCCTGCTTTGGGTCAACGTGGTCTGAACATCATGGAATTCTGCAAAGCTTTCAATGCGCAGACTCAAGGTGTTGAGCCAGGTATGCCTATTCCTGTTGTGATCACAGCATTTGCGGACAAGTCTTTCACATTCGTGATGAAGACGCCTCCTGCAACTTACATGATCAAAAAAGCAGCCGGTATCACTAAAGGTTCACCAAAGCCACATACTGACAAAGTCGGTTCCATCACTCGTGCTCAAGCTGAAGAAATCGCGACCGTTAAACGCGCTGATTTGACAGCCGCCGATATGGACGCTGCAGTGCGTACAATCGCCGGTTCCGCTCGCTCGATGGGCATCACGGTAGAGGGTCTGTAATGGCTAAGTTATCTAAAAAAGCAAAATTGCTGGCAACTAAAGTTGACCGTTTGAAAGTATATCCATTTGACAATGCTATCGCTTTGATCAAAGAATGTGCTACAGCAAAATTCAATGAATCGATCGACGTATCGGTACAACTCGGTGTTGATCCTAAGAAATCTGATCAAGTCGTTCGTGGCGCTGTTGTTTTGCCAGCTGGTACAGGTAAATCGGTACGCGTAGCGGTTTTTGCACAAGGTGCAAAAGCTGAAGAAGCGAAAGCTGCCGGTGCTGATATCGTTGGTATGGAAGATTTGGCTGAGCGCATCAAAGCCGGCGACATGCCGTTTGACGTCGTCATCGCCTCGCCTGACACCATGCGTATCGTCGGTACCCTGGGTCAGATCCTCGGCCCACGCGGTTTGATGCCAAATCCGAAAGTCGGTACTGTTACTCCTGACGTCGCTACAGCAGTTAAAAATGCCAAAGCCGGTCAAGTTCAGTATCGTACAGATAAAGCAGGTATCATCCACACCACAATCGGTCGCAAATCCTTCGCTGATGGCGATTTGAAATCGAATCTGGTGGCCTTGATCGAAGCATTGAACAAAGCAAAACCAGCCTCAAGCAAAGGCGTGTATCTGCGTAAAGTCTCTATCTCATCGACGATGGGTGCAGGCGTACGTGTTGATCACGGTAACCTGGCTTAAGCTGTAAGAATCAAGTCCTGTCACCTTGTGGTAGGCGCATCTTTGGGCCGTTTGTTGCTGGCATCATGGCGGCAAACGGAGTGTCAAAGACCGTGGGGCTGTTCATTCGTGAGCAGTTAAACAACTGGAGAGCAATCGACAGTACCCAACGCAGATGGTGTACCCGAACAAGTTTTGTAGTGAATACTGGCCCGCCAGTGAAACTCCTAACTTCGGACGCCGTGTTCGAAACGATATGAGGGAAGCACATCATTCCGGTGTGCCGACTGAGTATCATTAATGGAGGTTGACCGTGAGTCTCAATCTGAATGACAAAAAAGCCGTTGTCGCTGAAGTCTCTGCAAAAGTAGCAACTGCTCAGACTATCGTCGTGGCTGAATATCGTGGCATCCAGGTCGGTCATTTGACGCAATTACGTGCTAGCGCACGTGCTCAAGGCGTTTACATGCGCGTGTTGAAAAACACACTCGCACGTCGCGCTGTAGAGGGAACTGTATTTGCGAGCCTCGCTTCTGAAATGACCGGTCCGTTGATCTATGCGATCTCGGTCGATGCTGTTGCTGCTGCTAAAGTCGTTCAAGACTTTGCAAAAAGCAATGACAAACTGGTTGTTAAAGCAGGTAACTATGCAGGTAAGTCGCTGGATAAAGCTGGCGTTATCGCATTGGCAAGCATTCCTAGTCGTGAAGTTCTGTTGGCACAAGTGTTGGGCATGATGCAGGCTCCTGTATCTGGCTTCGCTCGTGCATTGGCAGCTCTTTCCGCGAAGAAAGAATCTGAATCGCCAGCAGCACCGGCAGCAGAAGTTGCTGACGTTGCAGAAGTTGCTGAAGTAGTTGCAGCAGCTGACGTTGCCGCTGAATAAGATTTTTTCCGTCAAATACCGTATCAATGTAATTAATTAATTGGAGTTTCAAATGGCAATTAGCAAAGACGATATCCTGGAAGCCGTAGGCGCGATGTCCGTAATGGACCTGAACGACCTGGTTAAAGCTTTCGAAGAAAAATTTGGTGTTTCCGCTGCTGCAATGTCTTCCGGCCCAGCTGCTGGTCCTGCTGCTGCAGTTGAAGAGCAAACTGAATTCAACGTTATCCTGACTGAAATCGGCGCAAACAAAGTTGGCGTGATTAAAGCAGTGCGTGAATTGACAGGTCTGGGCTTGAAAGAAGCCAAAGACGTTGTTGACGGTGCACCAAAAACAGTTAAAGAAGCCGTTTCCAAAGCGGATGCTGATGCTGCGAAGAAAAAACTTGAAGAAGCCGGCGCTAAAGCTGAAATCAAGTAATACGATAGCACGGCCAATCTTCGGATTGGCCACAGTCAAAGGCAGGAATCCTCTCGCAAGAGAGGGTTCCTCTTTGGCTCTTTGCCGTTACTACGTCGTTTCGGGTTGTTGAGCTGTTTATCAAGATAAGACCGAGGGCTGAGACTTGAGGTTTTTTGTCGCAGAGTTGATTAATTTGTGACAGGAATTCTGAATTCTCCATCCTTCCTTGTCACTCACGGAGTGTCCATGCACTACTCATTTACTGAGAAGAAGCGTATTCGTAAATCTTTTGCGAAACGCGCCAACGTCCACAACGTTCCGTTCTTGTTGGCGACTCAAATCGAGTCGTATCAAAGCTTTTTGCAAGAAGAAAGAACGCCGGCCAACCGTAAAAATGAAGGCTTGCAGTCTGCTTTCACATCGATTTTCCCTATTGTTTCGCACAATGGATTTGCACGCCTGGAATTCTTATCTTACGTTTTAGGCGATCCTGCTTTTGACGTCAAGGAATGCCAATTGCGCGGTTTGACCTATGCTTCGCCATTGCGTGCGAAAGTACGTCTGGTGATTCTGGATAAAGAATCGCCAACCAAGCCGGTCGTCAAAGAAATGAAAGAACAAGAAGTCTACATGGGCGAATTGCCGCTCATGACGACGACTGGTTCGTTTGTTGTCAATGGTACCGAGCGTGTAATCGTTTCCCAGTTGCATCGTTCCCCGGGTGTGTTCTTTGAACATGACCGCGGCAAGACGCATTCTTCGGGCAAGCTCTTGTTCTCGGCCCGTATCATTCCTTACCGTGGTTCGTGGCTCGATTTTGAGTTCGACCCGAAAGATATTCTGTTCTTCCGTATCGATCGTCGTCGCAAGATGCCGGTCACGATCTTGTTGCGTGCCATAGGCATGAACAATGAGCAGATCTTGGCGAATTTCTTTGTCTTCGATAACTTTACTTTGCATAACGATGGCGCTGAAATGGAATTCGTTCCTGAGCGTTTGCGTGGTGAAGTAGCACGTTTTGATATTGCTGATAAATCTGGCAAGATCATTGTCGCTAAAGACAAACGTGTGAACGCCAAGCATGTGCGTGAAATCGAAGCCGGTGGTATCAAGCATATTTCCGTACCGGAAGATTATTTGCTCGGCCGCGTGATCGCTAAAAACATCATCGATAATGACACCGGCGAAATCATCGCCAATGCCAACGATGAACTGACCGAAGAATTGCTCGGCCGTTTGCGCGAAGCGCATGTCAGCGATATCCAAACGCTGTACACCAACGATCTCGATCAAGGTGCCTACATTTCCCAAACTCTGCGTGCCGATGATACGGCCGATCAGATGGCAGCACGTGTGGCGATCTATCGCATGATGCGTCCTGGCGAACCACCGACCGAAGATTCCGTCGAAGCTTTGTTCAACGGTTTGTTCTACAGCGAAGAGCGTTACGATTTGTCGGCTGTTGGTCGCATGAAATTCAATCGCCGCATTGGTCGCGATGAATTGACTGGTGCCATGACTTTGTCGAACGAAGACGTGTTGGCCGTGATCAAGATTTTGGTAGAACTGCGCAATGGTCGCGGCGAAGTCGATGATATCGATCACTTGGGTAATCGTCGTGTACGTTGCGTCGGTGAATTGGCTGAGAATCAATTCCGTGCCGGTTTGGTACGGGTTGAACGTGCCGTCAAAGAACGCCTCGGCCAAGCCGAAGCCGATAACTTGATGCCGCATGACTTGATCAATTCCAAGCCGATTTCTGCCGCGATCCGTGAATTCTTCGGTTCCTCGCAGTTGTCACAGTTTATGGATCAAACCAATCCTTTGTCGGAAATTACGCATAAACGTCGTATTTCTGCGCTCGGACCTGGTGGTTTGACACGTGAACGTGCCGGCTTTGAAGTACGTGACGTTCATCCAACCCACTATGGTCGTGTTTGCCCTATTGAAACACCAGAGGGACCGAACATTGGTCTGATCAACTCGCTGGCTTTGTATGCGCGTTTGAATGAATACGGCTTCCTCGAAACACCGTATCGTAAAGTTACTGACAGCAAGATCACTCAACAGATCGATTATCTGTCGGCGATTGAAGAAGGTCGTTACATCATCGCTCAGGCGAATGCGACCATCAATGAAGGCGGTACGCTGACCGATGAATTGGTTTCTTCGCGTCAAGCTGGCGAAACCATCTTGGTCTCGCCGGAACGTGTCCAGTACATGGACGTGGCCACTGGTCAGGTGGTATCGGTTGCGGCTTCCTTGATTCCATTCTTGGAACATGATGATGCGAACCGTGCCTTGATGGGTGCCAACATGCAACGTCAAGCCGTGCCTTGTCTGCGTCCTGAGAAAGCTTTCGTCGGTACCGGCATTGAACGGACTGTGGCGATCGATTCCGGTACAACGGTACAAGCATTGCGTGGCGGTAAAGTCGATTATATCGATGCCGGTCGTATCGTGATTCGCGTCAATGATGCTGAAGCGCAAGCTGGTGAAGTCGGTGTTGATATTTACAACCTGATCAAGTACACGCGTTCGAATCAGAATACCAATATCAACCAACGTCCTATCGTCAAGGTCGGCGACGTGGTTGCTAAGGGTGACGTGTTGGCAGATGGTGCTTCGACCGATATGGGCGAACTCGCACTCGGCCAAAACATGTTGGTTGCCTTCATGCCATGGAATGGTTATAACTTCGAAGATTCGATTTTGATCTCCGAAAAAGTCGTCGCTGATGATCGCTACACCTCGATTCACATCGAAGAGTTGTCGGTTGTTGCACGTGATACCAAGCTTGGCGCCGAAGAAATTACTCGCGATATTTCGAATCTTGCTGAAAATCAGCTCGCTCGTCTCGATGAATCCGGTATCGTGTACATCGGTGCAGAAGTGACTGCCGGCGATACCTTGGTCGGTAAAGTAACGCCTAAAGGCGAAACGCAACTGACACCGGAAGAAAAATTGCTGCGCGCGATTTTCGGTGAAAAAGCCTCGGACGTGAAAGATACTTCGCTGCGCGTGCCTTCCGGTATGGTTGGTACAGTCATCGACGTACAAGTCTTTACACGCGAAGGTATACAACGCGACAAGCGTGCGCAACAAATTATCGATGATGAATTGAAGCGTTATCGCCTCGATTTGAACGATCAGTTGCGTATCGTTGAAGGCGATGCCTTCGAACGTCTCGAACGTATGCTTGATGGCAAAATCGCTGATGGCGGTCCGGCTAAACTGAGCAAAGGCAGCAAGCTGAGCAAAGAATACCTGGCCAGCATCGATAAATACCATTGGTTTGATATTCGTTTGGCAGCCGATGATGCCGCTGCTGCGCTCGTCGCGATCAAAGATTCGATCGCAGAAAAGCGTCATCAGTTCGATCTGGCTTTTGAAGAGAAGCGCACCAAACTGACGCAAGGCGATGAATTGCCGCCAGGCGTACAAAAAATGGTCAAGGTTTACCTCGCAGTCAAGCGCCGTTTGCAGCCAGGTGATAAAATGGCGGGTCGTCACGGTAATAAGGGTGTGGTTTCGCGCATCGTTCCTATCGAAGACATGCCTTACATGGCTGATGGTACCCCGGCTGACATCGTGTTGAACCCTCTGGGTGTTCCTTCACGGATGAACGTTGGTCAGGTTCTCGAAGTCCATCTGGGTTGGGCGGCAAAAGGTTTGGGCTTGCGCATTGGTGAAATGCTCAAAGCAAAAGCAAAAATTGAAGAGTTGCGTGATTTCCTCAAGAAGATTTATAACGAATCGGGTAAAACTGAAGATCTCGACAATTTCTCCGATGCCGAAATCTTGGAATTGACGAACAACTTGAAACATGGTGTGCCGTTTGCGACCCCAGTGTTTGATGGTGCTCACGAAAGTGAAATCCGTCGCATGCTTGACCTCGCTTACCCTGATCACATCGCTGAGCAACTCGGTATGACACCGTCGAAAAACCAGGTCACCCTGTTTGACGGCCGTACCGGTGAAGCCTTCGAACGCAAGGTCACGCTCGGTTACATGCACGTCTTGAAACTGCATCATTTGGTTGATGACAAGATGCATGCCCGTTCGACCGGTCCTTACTCGCTGGTCACGCAACAACCGCTCGGTGGTAAAGCCCAGTTCGGTGGTCAGCGTTTCGGTGAGATGGAAGTATGGGCGCTCGAAGCTTACGGCGCATCGTATGTGTTGCAGGAAATGTTGACGGTGAAGTCGGATGACGTCAACGGCCGTACCAAAGTGTATGAAAACTTGGTCAAGGGCGACCATGTGATCGATGCCGGCATGCCGGAATCGTTCAACGTCCTGGTCAAGGAAATCCGTTCGCTCGGTATCGATATCGATCTCGAACGTAACTAAAGTAAAGGGGTGGCGTAAGCCACTCCAGCAGTACCCAGCCACCGCCCGAATTCGCTTCGGGCGTTGGTCATTAGGCCGGCAGTTTAGAAGCAGTTCTTCGTTCCCGGTATCAGCGGAACCAAGGTCATCCGACCTGGCTCTCCCGTTGATGCGAACAGGGTCAGACGAGAGCGTTTCTGTTGCAGCACCATAAAGTCAGCGTTTCACGACGCTTTACTGGAGTGAACCCATGAAAGCCCTGCTCGATTTATTCAAGCAAGTCCAACCGAACGAACAGTTTGACGCGATCAAAATCGGTCTGGCATCACCAGACAAGATCCGTTCGTGGTCCTACGGCGAAGTTAAAAAGCCGGAAACCATCAACTATCGTACTTTCAAACCTGAACGTGACGGCTTGTTCTGCGCCAAGATTTTTGGTCCTATCAAGGATTACGAATGCTTGTGCGGCAAATACAAGCGTCTCAAGCATCGCGGTGTGATCTGCGAAAAATGCGGCGTTGAAGTTACTCTGGCCAAAGTTCGTCGTGAGCGCATGGGTCATATTGAACTCGCTTCGCCAACTGCCCATATCTGGTTCCTCAAGTCGCTGCCATCGCGTCTTGGTATGGTGCTCGACATGACATTGCGCGATATTGAACGCGTACTGTACTTTGAAGCATATGTCGTCACCGATCCAGGCATGACTCCGTTGAAAAAATGCCAGATCATGTCGGAAGATGATTACGCTGCCAAATACGAAGAACATGGCGACGAATTCACTGCCTTCATGGGTGCCGAAGGTATCCGCGAATTGCTGCGTTCTATCGATATCGACCGCGATGCAGAAACTCTGCGCGTGGAATTGAAAGAATCGAAATCCGAAGCCAAGATCAAGAAATACGCCAAGCGCCTCAAAGTGCTGGAAGCCTTCCAACGTTCCGGCATCAAACCGGATTGGATGATCATGGAAGTCTTGCCGGTCTTGCCGCCGGAATTGCGTCCCTTGGTGCCACTCGATGGCGGCCGTTTCGCGACTTCCGATCTGAACGATCTGTATCGCCGCGTCATCAACCGTAACAATCGTCTCAAGCGTCTGATGGAATTGCGCGCACCGGAAATCATTACACGTAATGAAAAACGGATGCTGCAAGAAGCCGTCGATTCGCTGCTCGATAACGGTCGTCGTGGTAAGGCCATGACGGGCGCGAACAAGCGTCCGCTGAAATCGCTGGCTGAAATGATCAAAGGTAAGGGCGGCCGTTTCCGTCAAAACTTGTTGGGCAAACGCGTCGATTACTCGGGTCGTTCCGTGATCGTCGTGGGCCCGCAATTGAAATTGCATCAGTGCGGCTTGCCGAAACTGATGGCTTTGGAATTGTTTAAACCGTTTATTTTCAACAAGCTGGAATTGATGGGTCTGGCAACGACTATCAAGGCGGCGAAAAAACTGGTTGAGATTCAAGAGCCGGTAGTCTGGGATATTCTCGAGGAAGTCATCCGCGAACATCCGATTATGTTGAACCGCGCACCGACTTTGCATCGTCTTGGTATCCAAGCGTTTGAACCGGTATTGATCGAAGGTAAAGCGATTCAGCTGCATCCGCTGGTCTGCGCCGCTTTCAATGCCGACTTTGACGGCGATCAAATGGCGGTCCACGTTCCTCTGTCGATTGAAGCACAGATGGAAGCGCGCACCCTGATGCTGGCTTCGAACAATATTCTGTTCCCATCCAACGGCGAACCGTCGATTGTTCCATCGCAAGATATCGTCTTGGGTCTGTACTACGCTTCCCGTGAAAAAATCAACGGTAAGGGTGAAGGCATGATGTTCCCTGATGTGTCAGAAGCGATCCGCGCCTGGGACAACAAGGAAGTCGAACTGAGCACACGGATTACCGTGCGGATTACCGAGTTCCCGAAAGATTTGGAAACCGGCGAATTCGTTAAAACCATCAAGCGTTACGAAACCACGGTAGGCCGTGCGATTTTGTCGGAAATTCTGCCTAAGGGCTTGCCCTTCACCGTGCTTAACCGCGCCTTGAAGAAAAAAGAAATTTCGAAACTGATCGATACCTCGTTCCGTAAGTGCGGTCTGCGCGCCACGGTCGTGTTTGCCGATCAATTGATGCAAATGGGTTTCCGCCTCGCGACGCGCGCCGGTATCTCTATCTGTATCGATGACATGTTGGTACCGCCACAAAAAGTCACCTTGTTGGCTGCGGCCGAACACGAAGTCAAACAAATCGAACAGCAATATGCGTCCGGTTTGGTAACTGCCGGCGAGCGTTACAATAAAGTGGTCGATATCTGGGGCAAGACCGGTGATGAAGTCGGCAAGGCGATGATGGAACAACTCAAAGTTGAACCGGTCACCCGTCGTGACGGCAGCGTCGGCACACAAGAATCGTTCAATGCCATTTACATGATGGCCGACTCCGGCGCGCGCGGTTCCGCAGCGCAGATTCGTCAGCTCGCCGGTATGCGTGGTCTGATGGCGAAACCGGATGGTTCCATCATTGAAACGCCGATCACCGCGAACTTCCGCGAAGGTCTGAACGTGTTGCAGTACTTTATTTCCACGCATGGTGCGCGGAAAGGTCTGGCCGATACCGCGCTCAAAACCGCGAACTCCGGTTACCTGACGCGTCGCCTGGTCGATGTGACCCAAGATTTGGTGGTGATCGAGGATGACTGCGGCACTTCCAACGGTTCATCGATGAAAGCCATCGTCGAAGGCGGTGAAGTCAATGTACCTTTGCGCGAACTGATACTCGGTCGCGTTTCGGCCAATGACATCGTCAATCCGGAAACGCAAGAAACACTGTACGCAGCCGGTACTTTGCTCGATGAAAATTCGGTCGAAGAAATCGAACGCCTCGGCATCGATGAAGTCAAGGTCCGCACCCCGCTGACTTGCGATACACGCTACGGCCTGTGCGCCATGTGTTACGGTCGTGATCTCGGTCGCGGCTCGATGGTCAATGCCGGCGAAGCAGTCGGCGTGATCGCGGCGCAGTCGATCGGTGAACCAGGTACACAGCTGACTATGCGTACCTTCCATATCGGTGGTGCAGCGTCGCGTGCGGCAGTGGCCTCGTCGGTGGAAGCGAAATCCAATGGTGTCATCCGTTTCACGGCCACCATGCGTTACGTTACCAACGGCAAGGGCGACCAGATCGTTATTTCCCGTTCCGGTGAAGTGTTGATCACCGACGACCACGGTCGTGAACGTGAACGTCATAAAGTACCGTACGGTGCCATGTTGATCGTGAAAGATGGCATGGTCATCAAAGCCGGTTTTGCTTTGGCGACTTGGGATCCATTGACCCGTCCTATCATTACCGAATACACCGGTACCGTTAAATTCGAGAATGTCGAAGAAGGCGTGACGGTTGCCAAGCAGGTTGATGAAGTGACAGGCTTGTCCACTCTGGTGGCGATCGATGCGAAACGTCGCGGCAGCGCCGCAGGTAAAACCCTGCGTCCGCAAGTCAAATTGCTCAATGAGCAAGGCGAAGAAGTCAAGATTTCGGGTACCGAGCATGCGGTAACGATCGGCTTCCAAGTCGGCGCGCTGATCACCGTCAAAGATGGCCAGCAAGTGCACGTTGGTGAAGTCTTGGCGCGTATTCCTACCGAATCGCAAAAAACACGTGATATTACCGGTGGTTTGCCACGGGTTGCCGAGTTGTTTGAAGCGCGTTCGCCAAAAGACGCTGGTATGCTGGCGGAAGTGACTGGTACGGTTGCCTTCGGTAAAGAAACCAAGGGTAAGCAACGGCTGGAAATCACCGACATGGATGGCGAGAAGCATGAATTCTTGATCACCAAGGACAAGCAAGTCTTGGTTCATGATGGTCAAGTTGTTAACAAAGGTGAGATGATTGTCGACGGCCCGGCCGATCCGCAAGATATCTTGCGTTTGCTCGGTATCGAAGCTTTGGCGCGTTACATCGTTGACGAAGTGCAAGATGTATACCGTTTGCAAGGCGTGAAGATCAATGACAAGCACATTGAAGTGATCGTGCGTCAGATGTTGCGTCGCGTCGTCGTTGTCAATCCGGGTGATGCCAACTACATCGTCGGTGAACAGGTTGAGCGTTCGGAATTGCTTGATGAAAATGATCGCGTCGCTGCGGCCAACGGTATCCCTGCAACATATGAAAATATCTTGCTTGGTATTACCAAGGCTTCCTTGTCGACAGATTCCTTCATCTCTGCGGCATCGTTCCAAGAAACCACACGGGTTCTGACGGAAGCGGCGATCATGGGTAAAAAAGATGGCTTGCGCGGTTTGAAAGAAAACGTCATCGTCGGTCGTCTGATACCTGCTGGTACCGGTTTGGCCTTCCATCGTGCACGCAAGTTGAAAGAAACTTGGGAAGCCGATGAACGTTTGGCTATGCTCGAAGCTGAGAAAGCCATCTTCGCGCCTATGCCTGAAGTAGTCGCCAGCGACATCGAGGGTGATGCGTAAGCCTTGCTGAAATTTTCAGCAACGTAAGTAAGACGGCACCGTGGCAGTATTCGCGGTGCCGTTTTTTTTTGTGTTCAAACATAGTCCTCCATGTCCGAATTTCCTCCTCCTGTTCCTTCTGCCGCCTTAGGCGTGGCCGTGAATGCCGCCGCGATTGCGGCCTTGCTTCCCAGCGAGTTCCGAGCGCTGCAGATAGAAGTCGTCGCCAGTACCGGTTCGACCAACGCCGATTTGATGGCGCGCTTGCCCGAACTGGAGACTGCCGTTTTACGTTTGGCATTACAACAAACTGCCGGGCGCGGCCGCGCCGGTCGCAGTTGGCTCAGCGAGGGCGGTGAATTGTTGACCTTTTCACTGGCCTGGCGTATGCGCCAACCAGTGCATGGCTTGCTAGGCTTGCCCTTGGCAATCGGGGTCGCACTGGCCGAAGCCTTGATCGAACTCGATGTGCAGGTACAATTGAAATGGCCGAATGATGTGCTGCGCGAGCGAAAGAAGCTCGCCGGAATATTGATCGAAAGCACGCAGGCTGAAGGCGGCGGTAGTTGGGTCGTCGTTGGTATCGGCTTGAACTTGATCGTGCCGGATGAACTGGAAGCGCGCATTGGCAACGCGGTTGCCGACGCCCCGTGGTTAGCGCGGATGGATAGAAATGCACTGATGGCGCAACTGATTCGCCATCTGGCTGCTAGTTGCGAGCAATTTGATCTGCAAGGCTTTGCGCCGTTCTTGCCACGTTGGAATCGCTTGCATGCGTATGCGCAGGAAGCCGTACAGATCATCGATCATGGTCGGGTATTGCATCTAGGCATAGCGCTCGGGGTCGATTTGGCTGGCTGCTTGGTGTTGCAAACTGATAGTGGTCAAGTGACGGTCTGGGCCGGCGATGTGTCGCTGCGCCCTGTTTAAGAAAGTACTTATGTTATTAGTCATTGACGCTGGTAATACCCGTATCAAATGGGCTATCCCGAGTCCGACTGCGCAGCCTGATGTGGTGACGCTGTGGTTGGCGATGGATTCCTTGGCACACGCGGAGCTCGATAGCTTGCCGGCCGCCTTGGCGGCGTTCCCAGTTACGCGTATCTTGATTTCCAATGTGGCTGGCCGTGCGATCCAAGCGCGTCTGACCGATGTGCTCGGGCAAGCCTTTCCTGCGCTGACGCCGCACTGGTTTACCGCACAGGCGGCGTTGGCCGGGGTACGCAATTGTTATGATCATCCGACACAACTCGGCTGCGACCGCTTCGCTTCGGCACTGGCTGCGCGTGCGCTGTACCCGCGGCAGAATGTAGTGATTGCTACCTGCGGCACGGCGACCACGATCGATGCTTTGACGGCCGAAGCCGATTTTCTCGGTGGCATGATACTGCCGGGCTTGAAATTGATGGCTGAGTCGCTGGCTCACAATACGGCGCAATTGCCGCAGGTAGCCGAAAGCCTGAATGTGGCGCATTTATTTGCCAGCAATACCGCTGCGGCCATCGTCAGCGGCTGTATCCATGCCCAGGTTGGGGCCTTGAGTTTGGCGCGGCAAGCTTTGATCGCGCGTAGCGCTGGGCCAGTGATCTGTCTGATTTCCGGTGGTGCCGCAGGCTATCTGTTGCCGCATCTTGGTTTTGAATGTGAACACAGTGCTAATCTTGTATTGACCGGCCTGTTGGTCGTGGCACAATCGAGCCCGGACTGAATTGAAAGAGTTTCATCATGCTGCGATTTTTTTTCTGGGGCTTACTGGTATTGAATGCGTTTTTACTGGCATTCAACTTGGGTTATCTCGGCCATTGGTCGTGGGAGACGCATGAGCCGAGCCGCCTTAAAATGCAACACCACGTCGAGCAATTGCTGCCGTTGACGGCCGCTGCCGCGCTGGCGAGCGCGCCAGCGCCGGTGAAAAAGGCTGAGCTGATCGCTTGCCTCGAACTGGGGAATTTTTTACAGAGCGAGGCGGCAAAAGTTGAAGAGCAGTTGCAAACCTTGGCTTTGGGCGACCGCCAGTCGCGCCTCAACGTCAGTGATGTGGCTTCGCATATGGTCTATATTCCTTCGCAGGGTAGCAAAGAGGGCGCAGACAAAAAAGTGGCCGAATTGCGCCGCATCGGCGTGGCCGATTTTTTTGTGATGCAGGAAAATACCGCGCTGCGCTGGGGTATTTCGCTAGGCGTGTTCAAGTCTGAGGAAGCGGCTAAGCAGCATCTGCTTGCGCTCAGCAACAAAGGGGTGCATACCGCGCGTATTATGCCGCGCACGGCGGCGACCAGTAAGTTCGCCTACCAGCTGCGCGCACTCACGCAGGACGAGAAAGCGCGCTTCGATCTGATCACGGTGGCCTACCCAAACCAAGAAGTGCGCACTTGTCAGAATGCCGCCTACCGTAAAAACTGAGTCGTATTCTCACTGAGTGGGAATCATCGCTTGCAGATTCTCAGCTAAGTGCTAGCATGAAGTCTTTCCTGCTTAAGTTGGCGCGATGACTACTGCTCCCGTCCCTCAGAATGAACGCCAGTTACAGTTGCTGTCGTGCATAGCCCGCCACGGCCAAGCGCTGTCGGCGCGCGACTTGGCGGCGCAAACCGGGCAGCCTTTGAGCACCGTCTATCGGCAATTGCTGGCCTTAAAAAAATGGGGTTTGGTGCAGGAGCACCAGCACTCCGGTCATTACGAAGCCGGACCGCTGGCCTTGCAATTGGCCTGGAGTTACGATCAGCATTCTTGGCTTATTGCCGCGGCGCGTTCTGAAATCGATAGGCTGGTAGAGCGTTCCGGTGAGAGTGTGGGCTTACTATGTCATCTCAATGGCCAAGTAATGTGCATTGCCTTACAAGATAGTCCGCAGGCTTTACGCTGTTCGTTTGCCAAAGGGCGTGCGCATGTCACAGTGCGTGGCGCCTCGGCCAAAGCCTTGCTGGCTTACTTGCCAGCAGATTCGCAACAAGAGCTGATCACGGCCGATTTTCTCAGCCAAGTGCCGCAGAGCGCAGCGGCACTTGATGCGCTGCAGGCCCAGTTGCAGCAAATCCGTCTGCAGCGTTACGCCACCAGCGAAAGTGAAGTCGATGCCGGTATCTGGGGTGTCAGCGTACCGGTTTTTTCAGCGCATCAACAATTGCAAGCGACCCTGTCTTTGATGGCACCGCTACAGCGTAGCTTGGGCCGTCAGCCAGAATTAATCACGCTGACCTTGGCTGCGGCTGATCGCCTTAGCAGCCGCTTGCAGCAAACTTAATCTGTGTTTCTTTTCAGTGAGCCGACCGATGAACAGTTTTGAATTTCACCCAGGCAGTACCGCGTTGCTGATTTCCATGCCCCATGCCGGCACGGTGATCCCGCCCGAGATCGGCGCGCAGATGTTGCCAGTGGCTCAGCTCAAGGCTGATACCGATTGGCATTTGCCGCAGCTTTACCACATGGCGCAAGCGCTCGGAGCTTCTACCCTCAGCGCCAATTATTCACGCTATGTGATCGATCTCAACCGCGCGCCTGACGATGCCAATTTGTATCCGGGCCAAGATACCACCGGACTATGCCCAGTCGATACCTTTGACAAACAAGCCTTGTATGCGAAGGAAAACTTGCCGGATGAGCGAGAAGCAGCACAGCGCATCGCCACTTACTGGCAACCATATCACCGGCAATTACAAGCTGAGCTGGCCCGTTTGCTGGCCTTGCATGGTCGGGTAGTGTTGTGGGAAGCCCATTCGATTGCTTCGCAAGTACCACGGTTTTTCGCCGGCACCTTAGCGGATTTGAATTTCGGCACGGTCGATCAGCAATCGTGCGCAGCCGGGTTACAGCAAGCACTGGCCACTTGTCTGGAACAAGACGGCAGGTATAGCCACGTTTTCAATGGCCGCTTCAAGGGCGGTTACATCACGCGGCAATATGGCCAGCCTCAGAAGGGTATCCATGCGGTACAACTGGAGATGAGTCAGTGTGTTTATATGAATGAAACTGCGCCGTTCGCGTATCGTCCTGATTTGGCGGCACAAGTGCAGCCCTTGCTTGGTCGCTTACTGCGTGCGAGTTTGGATTGGGTGGGCGCATGAGACGCTTAGACAGTTTGTTTGCCCACGCCGCCTTGCTGCCGCAAGGCTGGACCGAACGGGTACGGCTGCAGTTTGATGCGGCCGGTGACATCGTGGCGCTGGAAACGGCAGCCACGCCACAGGATGGTGAGCGTCAGGCTGGGCTGGTGTTGCCTGGCATGACAAATTTACATTCGCATGCGTTTCAACGTGCTCTGGCCGGGATGACCGAAGTAGCCGCTACCGCGGGGGATAGTTTTTGGACTTGGCGTGACTTGATGTACCGCTATGCGCTGCAATTGACCCCGCAACAAATGCAGGCGATTGCGGCGCAAATTTACAGTGAATGCCTGCGCCATGGTTACACCTCGGTGTGTGAATTCCATTATTTGCATCGCGCGCCCGATGGCGCTTGGTATCCGGATCAGGCTGAAACGGCGCGCCGCGTGATTGCCGCGGCGGCAACGGCCGGCATCGGCATGACCATGCTGCCGGTATTGTACAGTCACGCCGATTTCGCCGATGTGCCCTTGCGTGCAGACCAGCGCCGCTTTGCCACCGAGGTCAGCGATGTGCTTGCTCTGGTGGCTGCACTGGAACCGTTGCGTAGTGCGGCGCTCGAAATCGGCGCAGCCCCCCATTCGCTACGGGCGGCGAATCTGGCACAAATCACCGAGCTGCATGCAGGCATGCCGGCGGGGCGACCGATTCATATTCATATCGCCGAGCAAACCAGGGAAGTCGATGCTTGTCTGCGTACGACTGGCAAGCGCCCGGTCGAGCTCTTGCTCGCGACGGGTTTGGTCGATCAGCATTGGTGTTTGGTACATGCCACGCACTTGAATGCGGACGAAGTCACGGCGCTGGCCGCCAGTGCTGCCGTGGCCGGTATTTGTCCGAGTACCGAGGGTAATCTCGGTGATGGTTTCTTTGATTTGCCTGCCTATCTGGCCGTCGGCGGTCGCTTTGGCATAGGCAGCGACAGCCATGTCTCGCATAGCCCGGTGGAAGAATTGCGCTGGCTCGAGTATGGTCAGCGCTTGCGCTTACAGCAAAGAAATATTGCCCGTGATGAAAAACAGCGCCGCGTCGGCGATTATTTATGGAATGCCGCGTTGCAAGGCGGGGCGCAAGCCAGCGGCCGTCGCGTTGGCCAACTACAGGTCGGCTGGCGTGCCGACTTGCTGGTGCTGGACGAGTGCCATCCGAATTTGGCTGGCTTAGCTCTGGACGATGTGCTCAATACCTGGTTGTTTTGCGGCAATGATAATCTGCTGCGCGATGTGATTGTCGGTGGCCAATTAGTGGTGGAAAACGGCCGCCACCATCAGCAAGCCGCCATCGCTGCCGATTACATTGCCTGCTTACAGAACCTGCGTGCGCTGTGAGCGCAGTCGATCGGCCGCACTGCGCAGCATCTGTTCCGTGCTCGACCAATCGACACAAGCATCAGTGACCGAGCAACCGTAGACCAATTGGCTCAAGTCGGCTGGAATCGCCTGATTGCCGGCCAGCAGATTCGATTCGATCATGACGCCGACGATGGCTTGGTTGCCGTTGACAATCTGATTGACCACATCGGCCATCACCAGCGGTTGCAACGCGGCTTTCTTGTAACTGTTGGCGTGCGAACAATCGATGACGATGTGCGGCGGTAATTTTGCCTTGATCAGTGCCTGCTGCGCCATCGCGACTGAAACGGTATCGTAATTCGGTCGGTCACCGCCGCCGCGCAAGACTACGTGGCCATGCTGATTGCCGCGGGTACGCACAATCGCGACACGACCTTGATCGTTGAGGCCGAGGAAGGAATGTGGATGCGAGGCTGATAAAATAGCATTGATGGCAATGCTGATATCGCCATCGGTACCATTCTTGAAACCGACCGGTGTCGATAAGCCTGACGACATTTCGCGGTGCGTTTGCGATTCAGTGGTGCGCGCACCGATGGCGGTCCAGGCGATCAGATCACCGAGATACTGGGGCGAGATCGGGTCGAGTGCTTCGGTACCGGTCGGCAGACCGAGTTCACAGACATCGAGCAGGAAACGGCGCGCTTTTTCCATGCCGACATCGACGCGGAAAGAATCATCCATGTCCGGGTCGTTGATGTAACCCTTCCAGCCGGTGGTGGTGCGCGGTTTTTCGAAATACACGCGCATCACCAGCAACATCACATCCTTGACTTCTTCTTGCAGTGCGACCAGGCGGCGTGCGTACTCGAGCCCAGCCAGCGGATCATGGATAGAGCAGGGGCCAACGACGACGAACAAGCGCTTATCCTGGCCTTCGAGGATGGCGCGCAGTGCTGCTCGGCTGTGCTCGACCGTGTCGGCAGCGCGCTCGCTCAGTGGCAGGCGGGCATGTAATTCGGCCGGCGTGGGCATGGTGTCGAAGGAACTGACGTTGATGTTTTCTAGAATGGCGAGTGTCATGGTGTTGTGAAAGTGAATTTGCTGCCATTATCGCGCAATTTGTCGACTTGCCGCAGGGCATAGATGGAATTGTTGTCGTCGGGTGTGGCGTGATCTGTATCGTTCGTGTTGCGGCAGACATGGCACAATAGTGTTTTGTGATTTTTTGAATGGCTCGTGTCATGCTCAGTTCTGCCCAATTGAATGATTTTCACACCCATGGTTTTCTGATACTGCGGCGGGCCGCCGATGCGGCATTCTGTCAATCTGTGATCGCGTATGCCGAGCACGAACTTGAACAAGCGCACGGGCCGCTGGAATTGGAAGTCGACACCGCCTACCCGGGCGCACCCAGCGCAGTCGATGCCGCCGGTGGCCACACGGTACGGCGCTTGTTGCAAGCCTATGCGCGTGCACCAATGCTACAGCAATGGGCCGACACCGCGCTGGCGGGGCCGCTGCAACAGTTGCTCGGACCAGGGGTGATGCTTTCGCAAGCGCATCACAATTGCATTATGACTAAGCAGCCACGCTATTCAAGCTTGACCGGCTGGCACCGCGACAGTCGCTACTGGCATTTTGCCCGCGCCGAGTTGGTGTCGACTTGGTTGGCCTTGCGCGATGAAACGCTGGAAAATGGTTGCTTGTCGGTGATCCCCGGCTCGCAGCGCTGGGAGTTGTCCGCGGAGCAAACCGATTCCGCGCAATTTTTACGCAGTGATTTTGCTGGAAATCAATCTTTGCTGGCGCAAGCGCACACCGTGCCTTTGCAGCAGGGCGATGCATTATTGTTTCACAGCAATTTGTTCCATGCCGCTGGCCGCAATCAAACTGCTGCCACCAAGTTTTCGTTGGTGTTCACTTACCGCGCACCCGACAATTTCCCCGTGGCGGGGTCGCGCTCGGCCAGTTTGCCGGAAATCCCGCTGTTTGAAAAAGCAGGTATAGTGGGCGGCCCTACAGCATAATTTTAGGAGTTACTATGTTAAAGAATTTGAAACTGGCTCTGGTAGCCTGCAGTTTGTTCGCCGGCCTGGCGCAAGCACAAACCGTTGCTTTGCAATTTGTCGATGCCAGCGGCAATCTCGGCCCAGCCGGCACGGTCACCTTGAGCGATACCCCTTACGGGCTCTTGATCACCCCAGCCTTGACCGGCTTGCCGGCCGGCGCACACGGTTTCCATGTGCACGTTAACGCCTCTTGCGCGCCTGCCGACAACAAAGGTGTGATGACGGCCGCCTTGGCAGCCGGCGGTCATTGGGATCCGGAAAAAACCGCTGTCCATCTCGGCCCTTATCAGAATGGTCATCGCGGTGATTTGCCGGCTCTGGTGGTCGCCGCCGATGGCACGGCCACTTATCCGCTGCTGGCACCGCGCCTGAAAGCGGCTGATTTGGTCGGCCATTCCCTGATGGTGCATGCCGGTGGTGATAACCACAGCGACCACCCGGCACCACTCGGTGGTGGCGGTGCGCGCATGGCTTGCGGCGTGGTGTAAACCAAGACAGGAGTGGCGCCTCAGAGTTCGAGCGCGATCAACTCCTGCACGGTCTGACGGCGGCGAATCTGTGTGATTTGCGCGCCGTCGACCAATACTTCCGGAATCAGCGGGCGCGAATTGTAATTCGACGACATGCTCGAACCATACGCGCCGGCATCATGAAATACGAATAAGTCACCAATTTCGCAGCTCGGCAGCGCCTGACTGCTGACCACGCCGCCTTCCTCTTGAGTAAATACATCACCTGATTCACACAAGGGGCCGGCCACCACGGTGGCCCGTAGCGTATTGCTGCGCGGCGTACCATCGGGCGCATGCGCGCTGATGCGATGGAAACTGCCATACATGGCGGGCCGCGCCAAATCATTAAAGCCGGCATCGACGAAACTGAAAAAATTACTGCCGACTTGTTTTTGCGCGCGTAATTCAGAAATCAACAAGCCTGATTGCGCCACCAAAAAACGTCCCGGTTCAATTTCCATGCTGATGCGATGGCCGAGATGCTCCTCGATGCGGCGACGGGCTTGCTCCCACATAGCAAAGTAATGCGCGGTATCGACTTCGGCTTCGCCACTTTGATATGGAATCGACAAACCGCCGCCGATGGAGATGGCTCGCAGGTCGCGTCCAGCGGTGTTAACTTGGGCGATCATGGCATCGCAGACACTTTGCAAGTGATCATAGTCGACACCGGAACCGATATGCATGTGCAAGCCGTGCAGTTGCAGACCGTATTGATCAATCAAGCGCAATGCCGCCGGTAATTCTTCAAACCAGATGCCGTGCTTGCTCTGCTCGCCGCCGGTATTGGTTTTGCGGCTGTGCCCGTGTCCGAAGCCGGGGTTAATCCGCAGCCAGACTTGATGGCCGGGGTGGGCTTGGCCCAATTGCTCCAGCATTTGCGGGGAACCGCAATTGACTGGAATATTGAGTTCGACCACGCGTTTGAGGGCATGGCGGTCGAGCAAATCGGCGGTAAACACGATCGGAGCATGTACCTGGTCCGAACCCGGTACATAGCCGGCCGCCAGCGCCCGTTCCACTTCACCGAGCGATACCGCGTCGACCAGCACGCCTTGTTCACGCATCAGGCGCAGCAGATGAATGTTGCTGGCGGCTTTTTGCGCAAAGCGGATCACATCGAATTGTTTGAGACGGGCGATTTGGGCGCGAATCGTGGCCGCATCGTAGGCCCAGCAAGGGGTGGCATAGTCTTGCGCAATCTGCGCGATTTGAGAATTGCTGATGTGATTGGCCATGAGTACGGTCGCTTCTGGGTTGATTAGTGTAAGCTCTACTTTAACAAGCTTGGTGCTTGAAATGAAGGTGCTTCCATAAGAGATATGCCTCCATGCAATTGAATTGAATCGAAAATAATGCGAAATGCTTATGAATTCTAAAATTGATCAGTTTGACCGTAAAATTTTGCTGCTGCTGCAGCAAGATGCACGTATCTCGCATGCACAAATCGGTCGTCAGGTTCACCTGAGCCAGCCGGCCGTTTCAGAACGGATCAAGCGACTCGAAGCAGCGCAGGTGATACGCGGCTATCGCGCCGATATCAATCCCAAGGCGCTCGGCTACCAGATGACGGCCATGATACGGCTATCGACGCAGCAAGGGCGGCCGTATGCCGACTATGTGGCAGCCTGTCCTGAGATCATCGATTGCTATACGGTGACCGGCGAAGACGGTGCCGTCATGCGTGTGCTGGCCACCGATGTCGAACATTTGCAGCGCATCATCAATGAACTCAACGCCTACGGTTCGACCTCGACCGCCATCGTATTGACCACGCATGTGGCTGGCAAGCCGATAGCCGCACCGGCGTGCTTAGAAAACGTATAATGGTGTTCGAATCTATTTTGCACTGGACAGTTTGATGTTGGCACCTTCTTCACCGCGTAAATTCCTGGCTTTCGCGCTGGTGGCCGCGCTCGCGCTGGCCGGCTTGGGCGGCTTGTTTTATCAATCGCTGGCGAGTAAAAACCACATGCCGCAGGTGGTATTTACCAACCTCAAGGGGGTAAAAATCGACAGCGCCAATTTGCGCGGCAAGGTAGTGATGGTCAACTTTTGGGCCACCTCTTGCACTACTTGTGTAGCTGAAATGCCGCGCATGGTCGAAACGTTTAATCAATACCACGCCCAAGGTTTGGAATATGTCGCCGTGGCGATGAGTTACGATAGACCCGATTACGTCGTCAATTTTGCCGAAACGCGACAGTTGCCCTTCCATGTGGCACTCGACCTCGATGGTAAGTTGGCGCGCGCCTTCGGTGAAGTCAAACTGACCCCGACCACGTATGTGATCGACAAGCAAGGCACTATACTCAAACGCTATATTGGCGAACCTTCGTTTGCTGAGTTGCATACTTTGTTGGAGCAAGCACTGGCGGCGTGACTGAGCGCATTGTCCAGCAAGAAAAAAACCTGCCCTGAGCAATTGCGGCAGGTTTTTTTTCGACTAGATCAGGTCTGTCAAGCGCGTTTTTTGACCACCACGCAGCCGATCGAATAGCCGGCACCGAACGAGCAAATCACGCCGACGGCACCGGCCGCCAAATCTTCCTGATGCTTGTGGAAGGCGATGATCGAACCAGCCGACGAGGTATTGGCGTAGGTGTCGAGAATGGTCGGTGATTCGGCCGCTGTGGCATCACGCCCGAGTATCAGGCGGGCAATCAACAAATTCATGTTCAAATTCGCTTGATGCAACCAGAAACGTTCGACCGCGGCAATCTCGATGCCAGCTGCTGCCACCGTGCTGCTGATCATGTTTGCCGCCATCGGGCAGACATCTTTGAAAACTTTGCGGCCCTGCTGGCGGAACAGTTTGTCGGCTTGGCCGATGCCGCTCTCGTCGGCACGGTTGAGGAAGCCGAAATTATTGCGGATATTATTGGAAAACTGGGTTTTTAATTTCAATCCGACGATTTCAAATTGGTGCGGTGAACTCGCGCAGTCGGCGCGTTCGAGCAGGATGGCGGTGCAGGCATCGCCAAAAATGAAATGGCTGTCGCGATCACGCCAGTTCAGATGGCCACTGGTGATTTCCGGACTCACGACCAGCACGGCGCGCGCCTGGCCGCTTTGAATCGCGCTGACCGCAGCTTGAATGCCGAAGGTAGCCGAAGAACAGGCCACATTCATATCAAAACCATAGCCATCGATCCCGAGCGCCGCTTGAATTTCCACGGCCATGGCCGGGTAAGCGCGCTGCATATTGCTGGCTGCGCAAATCACGGCATCGACATCGGCGACCGTGCGGCCGGCCCGTTCGAGTGCTTGACGCGCAGCCACCACGGCCATCTCGCACATCAGCGAGGCTTGCTCATCGGGGCGTTCGGCCAAGGTGGGCACCATGCGCGCAATGTCGAGCACGCCCGACTTGTTCATTACATAACGCGATTTGATGCCGGAAGCTTTTTCGATGAAGGCAACACTCGATTCTTCCAGCGCCGTGACGGTCGTTGCGGCAATCTCGGCGGCATGGTCGGTATTGAATTTTTGAACATAGGCGTTATAGCAGGCGATCAATTCTTCATTACTGATCGATTCCGTCGGCGTGTAGAGGCCGGTGCCGCTGATGACTACTTGGTGCATCGTTATCTTTCTTGTACCGGACAGCGCATGCGCTGTAGAGGGATGTCTGGTGAATGCGCTCAATGCGCGACTGTGTCCACCGATTCTACACAGAAACGCCACCACCGGACTGCCGTGGTTCAAGAAATAGAGTACTTATTCGGAAATTTTTAAATCGGCTCAGTAGCCGGCTTATTGATGATATTTCGCATGCTGATAAGAGCAAATAAGAACAAATAAGCAATCACATCGCGATTGCACTCATTTGGCAAGCGCGCTTGTCGCGCTTGCTATGGTGCTGCTCGCCTTAAAAAATCACTACTGAGCGTATTGATTCCCCGCTTTTCATCAAATCGAAACCTTCATTGATGCGCTCGAGCGGCAAGCGATGCGTGATCAGGTCATCGATGTTGAGCTTGCCTTCCATATACCAATCGACAATTTTCGGCACATCGGTGCGACCGCGTGCGCCACCGAATGCCGAGCCCTTCCACGAGCGACCGGTGACGAGTTGAAACGGCCGTGTGCTGATTTCTTCACCGGCGGCGGCGACCCCGATGATGAATGATTGGCCCCAACCTTTGTGGCAACATTCCAGTGCTTGCCGCATCACTTCGGTGTTGCCTATGCATTCGAAAGAATAGTCGGCACCGCCATCAGTCAGTTGCATGATGTGATCGACCACGTTGGCGTGCTCGCGTGGGTTGATGAAGTGCGTCATGCCGAAGCGCCGCGCCATCTCTTGGCGCTGCGGGTTGATGTCGACGCCGATGATTTTATCGGCGCCGACCATGCGCGCCGCTTGAATCACATTGAGGCCGATGCCGCCCAAGCCGAACACCACCACATTGGCACCGGCTTCCACCTTGGCGCTGAAGACGACCGCACCGACGCCGGTGGTGACGCCACAGCCGATGTAGCAAATTTTATCGAACGGTGCATCTTCGCGCACCTTGGCGACGGCAATTTCCGGCACCACGATGTAATTCGAGAAGGTTGAGGTGCCCATGTAATGAAACAGCGGGCTACCATCGAGCGAGAAGCGCGAGCTGGCGTCGGGCATCAGCCCACGTCCTTGGGTCGAGCGTATCGCCTGGCACAGATTGGTTTTGCGTGACAGGCAGTATTTACATTGGCGGCATTCCGGCGTGTAGAGCGGAATCACGTGGTCGCCGGCGCGTAAGCTGCTGACACCCGGTCCGGTGTCGACCACCACGCCGGCACCTTCATGGCCAAGAATGGCGGGAAATAAACCTTCAGGATCGGCACCCGAGAGCGTGTAGTAATCGGTATGGCAAATGCCGGTGGCTTTTATTTCTATCAAGACCTCGCCTTCGCGTGGCCCGGCCAGATCGACTTCTTCGATGCTCAACGGTGCTCCGGCTTTCCAGGCGACGGCGGCTTTGGTTTTCATATGCGCTTTCTTGATGTGACAGAGGTGAATGAGCTGATGCACGATTGTCTGTGATATAAGTGCTTCAAAGCACAATTGTCGAATTATTTGGCTGCATTCGCAGTAAAATTGGCCGCTTTTGTCGGCTATGGCGAAAGCGTCTATGATGCTGGAATATTGCTTTAAGGAGATTTTTATGTCAGCTACGTCGTTGCCCGCAGCACGCACGGTCGATCTGATCGTCTACCCCGGTTTCAAGGCGCTCGAGGCGATCGGGCCGATGTCGGTATTTGAATATGCCAACGTGCACCGCCGCCGGCAAGGTTTACCAGCGGCTTACGATGTTCGTATCGTCGCGCAACGTTGCGGCACTGTGGCTTCCGATACCCTGATGAGTTTGCAGGCTGATAAAGCCCTGTCTTTATTGGCCTTGCCCGATGATGCCATCATCGTCGGCTCGCGCCAGATTGCCAGCGCACTGAGCGATAATCCGGCACTCATCGATTGGTTGCGTGAAGCCGCCGGACGCATAGGACGACTGGCCGGCTTGTGTTCGGGAGCATTTTTTTTGGCCGAAGCCGGTTTGCTCAATGGACAGCCTGCGACCACACACTGGAGTGTGGCGCAACAGTTTGAGCAAGATTATCCGGCCGTCAAGGTCGATGCCGATGCGATTTTTATTCGTAGCGGCAATATTTGGACCTCGGCGGGCGTGACTGCCGCGATTGACTTGGCACTGGCCTTTGTCGAAGCCGACTGCGGTCACGCGCTCGCGCTCGAAGTGGCCAGTGATTTGGTGGTGTATCTGAAACGTCCGGGCGGACAATCGCAATTCAGCAGCCACTTGCTGAGTCAAAAAACCAGCCAGTGGCAAGTGCGTGATTTGCAGCAATGGATGTGTGCCAATCTACAGCACGATTTGTCGAATGCGCGCTTGGCGGCTTTGTTGGACATGAGCGTGCGCAATTTCAGTCGCCATTTTCTGGCCAAAACGGGAATGACACCGCAAGCCTTCGTCGACGATGCTCGCGTCGAATTGGCGCAACAATTGTTGGCCGCCGACGGCGCGCAAAAACTGGCACTCAAAGCCATCGCCGCACGCTGTGGTGTCGGCAGTGCCGACCAGTTACGACGTTTGCTGCAAAAGCACGGCCATCTGTCACCGCGCGCCTATCGGGCGGCACTGACCGGATAGCCGCGTCAAACCGCCACGTAACGGCCGGGACGGTGGTTGAGGCTGATGGCCAAGTTAAGCGCGAAGGCCCCGAGTATCGAGGCCCCGAGCGCGAGCGGCGAGACCACCGCCAGTGAGGCCAAGACGATGCAGAAATCGAGCCCCATTTGTAGTTTGCCGGCGCGAATGCCGCGGGTTTGTTGCAGGTACAAGGCGAGAATATTGATGCCGCCCAGACTGGCTTGATGACGGAACAAGACCACGAAACCCACCCCCATCATGATGCCGCCGACCACGGCAACATAAAACGGCGTGTACAGATTACCATCAATTAAATGGATTAATTTCGGGTGTATGCCCGAGAGCACAGATACCAAGGCGACTGCGCAAAAAGTCTTGAGCGTAAATTGCCAACCCATGCGTTTCCAGGCCAAGTAATAAAACGGCAAGTTGATCAGAAAAAATACGCTGCCGAACGACATGCCGCTGCGGTAATGCACCAGAAATGCCAAACCGGCCGTGCCACCCGTGAGTAAGCCGGCCTGATTGAATAAGGCAATGCCGAGTGAGACAAACAGCGTGCCGGTGAGGATGGCGAGGATGTCTTCGATCACGCTGTGGGCAAGATGGCGTTTGGACTGAACGGTGTGAGTCATGGCGTGGCAATCGATAAAGGGAGCCTATTTTACTGCGTGTCGGCGGGCAACAGTATGGCTCTGAGGGGTGCTTGATGTTAATTAACTTGGCCCCGCAGAAAATAAAGTAGTCGTGCTCTGGTGTAATTACTGCGTGGGCGGCTCTGCCTCTTTTTTTGCCGGTAAAAAGAAATCGCGTGTGCCGCCGCAAAAACGCCGCCACAGCAAACGGATCAAGGTGCCTCCATGCACAAAGCTGACGCGACGCGAGCGCAATGCAACCATCAAAGCCAAGCTGAAACTGACACCGAGATTGACCAAGCCTATGCATAAGATGCCGAACAGGCTGTAGAGCGCCGTTTGCCAAGGCATGACATTGTCGAGTGCCGCCAAGGAAAAGGCAAAATTGGCGCTGGAAAATGTGATGTGGCGTATGTCGACAGGTAAGCCGAAAAAGTTGCCGAATTGCCCGATTGAGCCGAGCATGATACCGAAAAAGAAATTCCCGGCCAGCGCGCCCAAATTATTGCCTATGTATTCAGTGACGTGCTGTAGTCTGGCTTGACCAAGCAAGCGTTTCAGCCATTTCAGTTGCCGCAAACGCGCCGGAATATTTGAATAACTGGCTTTGTTATCGTAGTAACCGGAAATCAAACCGGATAAAAACAGGCAGACGCCGGCAATCGCCGCATGCGGCAGCGCTAAGCTGCGCAAGGGGTCGAGGTCGTGCAGCAGGTGACCGGCCTTCTCGACCGTCACCAAATGATGACCGGTGATGCCGTACCAACTCCAAGCGATCACAAACGCCGTCGGCATGGCCACGCCGACATTACCGATGATGGCAATCCATTGGGAGCGAAACACCCGAACCACGAGTTCGGCGAGTTCGTCGAGCTGTTGCTTACCTTCATCAATGGCGCGCGCGATCAGGGCGGCCGTCATGGCCGGTTGCTTGGTAGCAATGGTCCAATGCAATACATGCACGAGCATGAACCCGGAGGAGTAATTGAGGCTGTACAAGAGCGCGTAACCGAACGGTGCCAGGGCGATGCCGCCCGCCAAGATTTTAATCAGCGCCATGAAGCCGACGATGAACCCGGCCCCCATCGCTGACTGCAACATGGCAAACCACTCGGCGCGCGTATTGGTGACGTAGTGTTCACCACTCTTGCCGGCGCGATCAGTGACCTGCAAGGACAATAATTCCGTACTGGTCTGCATCAATTCGCGCAAGCTGTGGCGTTGGTTGTCGGCGCTGACCAATTCTTTAAACAACTGTATCGTGATTTGCGCAGTTTCCCGCCAATTACGGCTATCCAACAAGCCCAGTAATTGACGCAGGCGCGTGATGCATTGTTTTAAACGCAGCAATAAGCGCGTCAGACTGACCGAGACACCGGAAACGGCGGCGGTGCGGCGGATGCGACTGGCGATCTCTTCGCATTGGCTGAGTAAAATATCGATGTGTTTGGCATCGTCGCGTGCCGAGTTGCGGTCCAGCATCCAGGCCCGATAGCTCGTCACATAGTCATTGATGGCATCGTTCTGGCGTAGAAACGGCGACTCGAATTTTTCTATATCGGGATGATTGCGCACCAATTCGGCTTCCAGACCAATGTTGGTGATACGGTAAGACAGTACCTGTAAGGCGCTCAGCAATTGCTGGGTGATCACGGCATGGGTATGGCGTGCTTTACGGGTGCGAAAACCTATGCTTTCGAACAGTTCTTGCCAAGCGCCATCTTCGACGGCGTTGACCCAGATGTAGTCTTGGTGGTGATCAAAAATTTGCCCGAACACATCTTTGATATAGTCATCGTTGACCAGTGGCGGCAGGAATTTGTTCATCAGTCGTTCTGCGCCGGCACCCCAGAAACCGTTGTTGAGCGTGATGCCGGTGTCGGTGAGCAAATGAACGAGTTGGCGGCTGACTAAGATTTGTATCAGGTAATGCCGCAGGGCTTGGCGCCAATCCGGATGGGTGTGCAGCACATAGCATAGCGCGCGCAGATTATCGGTGGCGCGTTGGCTGTCATGCGCTTGCTGTGGCCGTATGGCTGCTACCAAGTCGCGCAAGAGTGCGATATCGTTGCTGTGGGGCGCGGCGTGGGTACGTAATTGTATTTCTAATAATATCAAGTCTAATGACAAGGACTGCTCCTGGTTTTGCTTTGCTGTTAATCAGCAACATGTGTTGAGATCTGGTCTAGGCCCGAAAGTCGTGTTGCTTTTTGCGCGATGCGCTGTGTCGATTGCGACGGCAGTATGGCCGTGATGTACAATTTGATCATATACGACTTGCTCTGGTTCCCACATTTTTCTATTCTCTGCGCCAATCATGAGCACGACTGGTGAAAATTAGTCTAAAGTATGACGATCTCTACTACGAAGGTTGATGCGTTGGATAATTTTTTACTTGTTGTTGCCGCCTTGCTACTCGTGTTGTTAAACGGGTTTTTTGTGGCGGCCGAATTCGGTCTCGTTAAATTGCGCCAGACACGTGTCCGCAGTATCGCCAAGGTATCTGGATTACGCGGTCGCTTGCTCACAGAAGTACACCAGCATCTCGACACGTATTTGTCTGCTTGTCAGCTTGGCATTACTTTGGCTTCACTCGGTCTGGGCTGGATCGGTGAACCTGCATTTGCAAGCATATTGAAGCCGGTGTTCCCGCTGATCGGCGTCAGTTCTGCCGAAATCATACACGGCGTGTCGTTTTTCTTTGCATTTTTCGTCATTTCTTTTTTACATATCGTCATCGGCGAATTAGCCCCCAAGTCGATGGCTATTCGTATGCCGGAACGCGTGTCCTTGTGGACGGCCCCGGCACTGTACGGTTTTTATTGGCTTATGTTCCCGGCAATTTGGCTGCTCAATGCCAGTTCCAATAAAGTGTTGAAGTGGGTAGGGCTCGATGGCACGCATGGCAATGAAAATGCGTACTCCCATGAAGAGTTGAAGCTAATATTGCGTGGCAGCCATGGTAGCGGCAAAGAGTCGGGCGATGAATGGGGCATCATGGCCCAAGTACTGGATTTCGGCGGCTTGGAAATTTCTGACTTGATGCGGCCTATCAATGAAGTTGCTGCCATGTATAAAGACCGCAGTCTCGAAGAAAATATGGCAACGGCCGCACGCAATCGTTTCAGTCGCTATCCGTATTTTGATGAAGATGAAAAAACCGTACTCGGTATGTTACATCTGAAAGATTTGTTTCTGGCTCAGCAGGCCGGCAAACACCTCGACGATTTGAGCCATCATTTACGCCAGGTTGAATATGTGCCGCCGACCATGCCGGCACTCGAATTGTTTCGCCGTTTTCGTAAGGGTGCCCCGCATTTCGCGATTGTTGGCCATAAAGGCAGTAAGCCCTTGGGTTTTTTGACCTTGGATAATTTGCTCGGCGCCTTGATCGGACAAATTCGCGATGAATTCAGACAAAACGAAAATGACTGGACCTTGCTCGACGACGGTACCTTGATAGGCAAAGGAAGTTTGCCCTTGTACACCTTGGGGATGGCACTCGGGTTTGATCTCGATAATGATGAAGTCGAATCGATCGGCGGCTTGATCATGCAACAATTGGGTGATTTACCGAGTGAAGGGCAGAAGGTCGCATTCGATCAATTTGATGTGGTGGTGAAAAAAATGAATGGCCCGCGCATCGTGCTCGTGAGGGTATACCCGAAAAAACACTGAGCGCTTGGGCCAGGCAGCGTCATGCTTGGTCCTTGACGTGCCTTTAAAAAAAAGTTTGATAGGAATGTATGCGTTCGCACCGAAGCTTATCAACTTACTCGCGTAATTTTTCCCTGCTGCTGACGGCGGTATTGTCGTTCGGCTTGATTTTTGCATTTTATTTGCATTCCGAACGCGCACTCGAAATGGTGCGCGAACTGCGCACCATTTCGTACGCACTGTCAGATGAATTACGTCAGTCATCGGCCGATCTCACGCGCCTGGCACGCAGTTATGTCGCCACCGGAGATCCGGTCTACAAGCGCTCTTACCACGATATTCTGGCTATTCGCGAAGGCAAGCAGGCGCGCCCGGCTGAGGCGGTGCGCCTCGATGGCAAACGGATGACGCTGCCGAGTGCCGCGGCACCAAGCGACACCGTTACCGGGACGAAGATCGCGCTGCTTGATTTGATGCGCATGGCCGGTTTCAGCGATGCCGAGTTCGCCAAGCTGGTCGAAGCAAAAAATAATTCCGATACCCTGACCGCGACCGAATTGAGCGCCATGCATTTGATTGAAACTTCGGTCGATTACACTAGCTCGGATCGCGAAAAAGCCACGCGTATGTTGTTCGACGGACCTTATCTGAGTGCGAAAGCAGCGATAAAAAAGGCGATTGACGACACCTACATCTTGATGGACCAACGCACGGCACAACTGGTATTGCAAACCGAAAAACTCAATGAGTACTTGCGCGCCGGATTTATGTTCATTGGCATCCTGTTCCTGTTTCTGTTATGGCGCTCCTACCGCGCCTTGCTCACTACCATGGGTGCTCCGTTGGAGGAAATTTACTACTCGCTGACACAATTGGGTGGCGACAGTGCCTCCGATTCGTTTGTCGTGCAGCAAGAAACCGAAACCAGTATCAAAGCATGGATTGTTTTGGCGCAGAAAAAACTCGCCAAAACAGCCGCGGAAAATCAGGAAGTCCGCGCGAAAAACCTGCGCCTGACGCGGCTCTACACCATGTTGAGCCAATGTAATCAAGCGATCGTGCGCAGCCATAGCGAACAAGAATTGTTTGACATCATTTGTCGCGATGCCGTGGTGTTCGGCGGCATGAAAATGGCATGGATAGGCATGCAGGATGAGCAAAGTTTGGAATTCAAAGCCGTGGCGCATTTCGGCGAAGGCGCGCATTACATGGCGGAATTGACGATCTCGCACGAACCCAATGAACAGGGTGTGTTAGGGCCAATCAGCAATGTGCTGCAAACCGGCACCGCCTACTGGTGCCAAGACATTGCTAAAGATCAAATTTATGCGCATTGGCATCGTCGCAGTCTCGCTGCAGGTTGGCAGTCGATGGCGATTTTGCCACTGCACAGGCATGGAAAAACACTCGGGAGTTTTAATCTGTTTCTTGATCAAGTCGATGCCTTTGATGATGCTTCCTGTCATTTACTGTTGGAAATCGCGCTCGACATCAGTCATGCCTTGAATCGTTTTGAACTCGAAGAAAGCCGCCGCCTGTCCTTGCAAATGGAAGGCTTGCGTACCTATATGTTGGAGCGCATTACCAGCGCTTCGGCCTTGCCGGAAATCTTGCGCGATGTGGTGCTCAAGCTGGAATTGTTAATGCCCACGAGTATATGCTCGATCGTTTTAGTGGATAAGGATGGTCGCCATTTGCGTACCGGCGCGATGCCCAATGCGCCGGAGTTTTTTGTGAAAGCCATCGATGGAATCGAGATTGCTGCCGGCGTTGGTTCCTGCGGCAATGCCATCGCCACCGGTCAGCGCACCATCGCGGCCGATTTAAGTCAGCATCCGTTTTGGGTCAACTATACCAGTTTGACGGCGGCGGCCGGACTCGGTGCTTGCTGGTCGGAACCGATTTTCGCCGCCAACGGCCAAGTGCTTGGTGCTTTCGCGATTTATCATCGCCAGCCCGGCATGCCACAGGATATACATTTACATTTACTAGAAATGGCAGCGCATTTTATTGCCATCGTAGTTGAGCGCAAGCAATCTGAAGAGTCCTTGCGCAAACTGTCACAGGCGGTGGAGCAGAGCTCCAACGTCATCATCATTACCGACCAGCGCGCGCGCATCGAATATGTCAATGCTGCGTTCTTGCGCAACAGTGGCAAGGCGCTGCACGAAGTGCTGGGGAAACGGCCGATTCTGGGCTTGCCCGGCCGTTCGCTCTGGAGCACTTACAAGGAAATGTTTACCGAACTCAAACGCGGCCAGTCATGGCAGCGCGAGCTCAGCCATATCGATCAACTCGGTGTCGAACGTATCGATGCCATTGATGTCTCGCCGATTCGCGATGCCGCTGGCGGCATCACGCATTTCCTGTTCGTCGAGGAAGACATCACGGAAAAGAAACGCAGCGAAGAACGGATTCAATACCTCGCCCACTTCGACCCCTTGACCGGACTGGTCAATCGCAGTCTGCTCGAAGAGCGTGCGCGTCTGGCCATTGCCCACGCCGCCCGCGCCCAACAGCAGTTGGCCGTGCTGTTATTCGATCTCGATCACTTCAAGGATATCAACGATACGCTCGGGCACAGCAGTGGTGATGCTTTGCTGGTCGAATTGGCGAAGCGCTTGACGGCCAACTTCCGTAGCGAAGATACCATTGCCCGTCTTGGCGGCGATGAATTCGTCTTGATTTTGCCGGGTATTGATGGCAGCGGTGTCGAAGCGGTGTTGGAGAAATTAATGCCGGTCATCAGCGACACTTACCGTATTGGCGGGCACGAGCTCAACGTCACGACTTCGATCGGTATTGCGATTTATCCCGATGATGGGGGCGACCTCGAAACCCTGTCCAAAAATGCCGATGCTGCCATGTACCGCGCCAAGCGCGAAGGTCGCAATGCCTATCGTTTCTTTACTCAGGAAATGCAGGCACGTTCGGCGCGCCATCTCGATCTGGTCAACGCCATGCGGCATGCTTTGGCACGCGAACAGTTTTCATTACATTATCAACCGCAGCTGGCGATCGCCAGCGGTGCCGTGATCGGTGCCGAAGCGCTGCTGCGTTGGCAGCATCCTGCTTTGGGTATGATTGCGCCATCCGAGTTCATTCCCCTGGCCGAAGAAAATGGCATGATATTGGAGATCGGCGAGTGGGTCATACGCAGCGCGGTGTGGCAGCTTAAGGCTTGGCATGAACGCGGGTACAGACAACTGCGTATCGCAGTCAATTTGTCGGCGGTACAATTCCGTCATGCCGATTTACCTGCTTTGATTACCCGGATACTGCAGGCGGCACAATTAGCCCCGGAATTTCTCGAGCTCGAACTGACCGAAAGCGTCGCCATGCATGATCCTGACGGTGCCATCGCGATCATGAATAATCTCTCTGCGCGCGGCGTGCGCATGTCTATCGATGATTTCGGAACCGGCTATTCTTCACTCAGTTACCTGAAGAAATTCAAAGTCTACAAATTGAAAATCGATCGCAGTTTTGTACGCGATATTCATACCGATCCGGAAGACAAAGCCATCGTCAGCGCCGTCATCGGTATGGCGAAAAGTTTGGGTCTGACCACCATCGCCGAAGGCGTGGAAACCTCGGAACAACTCGATTTTCTGCGTCAGCAAGGCTGCTTGGAAGTGCAAGGGTATTTGTTCGCTCGCCCGATGGCGGCCGAAGCCTTCGAACAATTCATGGCAAGCCGTCGCGATCCGCAAGCCTTGTAAGCTTGCGCTGCGCGCTCAGAATTGATGGATAACAGTCTGTGTATGGCTGGTCTTGTTGGCCGTGACGGCCACTGCGCTGATATCGACCGGTCTCGCGTAGATCTTGATACCTGAATGCAGTCGGCGACGCTGTCGTGCTGTTAAAATGCAGGGTCTTTTTTTACAATTACTCTTATGTGCTCAACAGCCGTCACCATCGATGTCCCATTAGCGCAATTGTGTGTGGGCTTGTATGTGCATCTGGATTTGTCATGGCTCGATCATTCCTTTGCATTGAACAGTTTCAAGATCAAGTCGGAACAGGAATTATCGGCGCTGCGCCAGCTTGGCCTCAGCACTATTCGCGTCAATCCGGCCAAATCGGATTGTCGTCCACTTACCCCGCAGGCAGTGCAGGCACGGGCTGTCGAGGCCGTGCCGGAGTTGGCCCAGTCCAGCGCGGAAGAGCAGGCCACGATACGCGAAAAACGCCAACGCATCGAGCGCATGCTCAAAGAGCGTGCCGCTATTTCTCATTGTGAGAAACAATTGCTCAAAGCGGCAGGCACGCTGAAAAGCATTAATCGTAATTTATTTTCCCGGCCCCAAGACGCACTGCGCCAAGCCGATGAAATGATAGAGCAAATGCTCAGTTCTCTGCTCATCGACAAAGATATCGCGATTCACTTGATGAACGATAAAATCGTCGGCGAAGAAACCTACTACCACTCACTCAATACCGCCGTGTTGACCATGATGCTGGCCAAGGCACTCGGTTTTCCGCCGGGCGACATCAAGTTGCTCGGTATGGGCTGCGTGTTTCATGACATCGGCAAGATAGAAATTCCTGATCGCATCGTCAATAAAGGCAGCGACTTGACGCGAGCCGAACAAAACTTACTGCAGCAGCATGGCCATTACGGCTTGCAGATCGCCGACAAACTCGGCTTGCCGAAAGCGGTTCGAGACATCATCGCTCAGCATCACGAATATGCCGATGGCAGCGGTTATCCGCTGGGCTTGAAGAGCGAACAAACGTCCGCGCTCGCACGTATCGTCGTCATTACCAATACCTACGATAATTTATGTAATCGCCCGAATCCGGCCGACTCGATGAGCCCGCACGAAGCGATGTCACATATGTTTGGCAAAATGCGCAAGCAATTCGATGCTGCCGCGCTCGCCTTGTTTATTCGTTGTATGGGTATTTATCCACCGGGGACGCTGGTCAAATTATCCGACGGCAGCTTGGGCATGGTGATAGCGGTCAATTCCGGGCGGCCGTTACGGCCCAGTGTCTTGATTTACGATCCGGCCGTGCCTGTTGCTGAAGCCATCATTCTCGATTTGGAACACGAGCCGCTGCTCGAGATCAGTGCCAGCCTGAAACCGGCACAACTGAGCCCGGAAGTGTATGCCTACCTGAGTCCGCGCAAACGCACCACCTACTTTTATGATGATGCCAAGCCGAGCTTGAAGTCATCCTGAGATTGTCAGCGTGGCAGCGCCGCGATCAGGTCGGCGAAACGTTCACCCTGAATCGTGATGTGCGCACGCAGCAGCAGTGCGGCGCGATCGGCATCACCAGCTAAAATCGCCTGCACCACCTCGTCATGTTCGTGAAACGAGGTGTTGACGCGGTCACGCACGCGCAGTTGCAAGCGTCGGTAAGGGCGCAAACGCCGATGCAGATTATTGGCTTGCGAGGCGAGAAAGCTGTTGTGGCTGCCACTGTAAATCAGGCTGTGAAAAATTTCGTTCTGATAAAAATAGGCATCGGCATCGGCCGAATCGGCCGCCTCCTGGCAGGCTTGATGGG
Source organism: Undibacterium sp. CCC3.4 (assembly GCF_034347425.1). Classification (GTDB taxonomy): domain Bacteria; phylum Pseudomonadota; class Gammaproteobacteria; order Burkholderiales; family Burkholderiaceae_D; genus Undibacterium. The sequence continues at coordinate 964,584 of NZ_CP133779.1, read as the reverse complement.
CCTCTTTGAGTGCCAGTTGTTCCGGCTTGGACATGCGGCGCGCCGCCATGCGACCGCACATTGCTTCAAACTCCGCCATCACCTCAAACATTTCCACCAATTGCCCGGCATCGACGGTGGCCACGTAGGCACCGCGCCGTGGGCGCATGTCGACCAAGCCCATCGACGCCAGTTGGATCAAGGCTTCGCGTATCGGTGTGCGCGACACGCCGAATAAGCCGGCCAATTCGGTTTCATCGAGGTGCTGGCCAGGCGGTAGCTTGCCCATGGCGATCATTTCTTCGATTTCTTCGCGCAGGGTGGTGGAGCGGTTCTTCATGGTTTGTTGTTCTGGATGGAGTGGTTATTTTGTCTAAGTATATATCACTCTTGACTTTGAATGCAAAATAGCAGATCTTGTATACAAGAATAGAAATAAACGACGGGGCGCGCCTATTTTTTTATGTAAACTAACCGTCACATGCAGAGCTCTTCAGTCGGCAAGATAGCCGACGGTGAGCAATCTGATTCATTCCAGCCCGTCCAGGAGACACCATGAACGACACCACCCGCAGAACCCTGCTGCAAGCACTCGCTGCCGCCCCATTTTTGTCACTGCTATCGCCGGCTGCTCAGGCCGAGGCGCTGACTTTAAAAATTTCCCATCAATTTCCCGGCGGTACAGTCGACAGCGGCGATTTTCGTGATCGCCTGTGTCGCCTGTTTGCGGCCGAGGTGCAGAAGCGCAGCAATGGCGGCATGAAGTTCGAAATTTACCCGGGTTCCTCGCTGATGAAGACGAATGCCCAGTTCTCGGCCATGCGCAAGGGTGCACTCGACTTGTCCTTGGTACCCTTGTCGTACGCCGGTGGGGAAGTACCGGAGGTGAATATCGGCCTCATGCCCGGACTGGTCCCCTCGTATGAAATCGGGGCGGCTTGGAAGACGGCCGAAGTCGGCAAAGAACTCAACCGCATTTTGCTGGAAAAAGGCATCGTCATCGTCAGCTGGATTTGGCAAGCCGGCGGCGTCGCTTCCCGCTCCAAGGCGGTGATCGACCCTGAAGATGTCAAGGGGATGAAAATCCGCGGCGGTTCGCGCGAAGTTGATTTGGTACTCAAAGCTGCCGGTGCGGCGGTGGTGTCCTTGCCATCGAATGAGATTTACGCCGCCATGCAAACCGGCGCGATGGAAGCGGCCATGACTTCCTCGACTTCTTTGATTTCTTTCCGACTCGAAGAAGTCTCGAAGTTCCTCACCAGTGGCCGTGGTCAGAGTTACTGGTATATGTTTGAACCTTTGATGATGTCGAAAGCAATTTTCGATAAACTCAGCCGCGAGCAGCAAAGCTTGATCATGACAGTCGGTGCCGAGCTCGAACAATTCGCCATCAAGGCCGCCAAACAAGATGATCTGGCAGTGGCGACCGTGTATGAAAAGAAGGGCGCGAAAGTCGTCGATTTGAGCCCGGCCAGCGTGAAAAAATGGCAGGCCATCGCGCGTACGACGGCGTGGAAAGACTATTCAGACCGCAATGAAAGCTGCGCCAAACTGATGAAACTGGCGGAGAAACTGCTATGAGTCATGGCTTTGAATTCGGCCCTGCCAATGCGCTACAGTTACCGGCACAACCGCTGTTGCGCGCCTTGGTACAAGCGCAGCAGTGGCTCAACCGGCAAATCGTGCGCCTCAGTATGTTTGCCATGTTACTGACCGCGCTCATTCTCAGCTATTCGGTGGTGAGCCGGTATTTGTTCAACGTCCCCACCGATTGGCAAGATGAAGCGGCGGTCTTTATGCTCATCGGTGTGAGCTTTTTCACGGCCGCGTATGTGCAGTCTTTACGTGGACACATAGGCATTGAAGTGCTGTCGGCGATCTTGCCGGCGCGGATAGATCGTTGGCGGCGTTGGTCGGTAGACTTGATCAGCCTGGCATTCTGTGCTTTTTTCTCATGGAAATCTTGGACCCTGTTTCATGAAGCCTGGGTAGAAGGGCAAACCACTTCCTCGACTTTCGCACCGCCATTGTGGATTCCCTATGCCATGATGGCCGCTGGCATGACGCTATTGGCGCTGCAAATCCTACTACAATTGTTGTGCGCCTTGAGTGCGCCACCGGCAGCCGCAAAGGAGCTCACATGAGTCCGCTCACACTTGGTGTCTTGTACGGCATCGTTACTTTGGTGGTGATGTTTTCCGGTATGCCGATCGCGTTTGCGCTCGGCGTGGTCGCCACCAGCTTCATGTATCTGTTCATGCCGGCGGCTTCGCTCGATACGATTACCCAGAACGTTTATGAAGAAATGGCTTCGATCACGCTGCTATCGATTCCGCTGTTTATTCTCAAAGGTGCGGCCATCGGCAAGTCACCGGCCGGGCGCGATCTGTATTCGGCGATTCACGCATGGTTGCATAAAGTACCGGGCGGCTTAGGCATTGCCAACGTCTTTGCCTGTGCCATGTTTGCTGCTATGGCGGGCTCCTCGCCGGCGACTTGTTCGGCCATCGGCTCGGCCGGTATTCCGGAAATGCGTCGACGCGGCTATTCTCCCGGTTTCGCTGCCGGCATCATCGCTGCTGGCGGCACCTTGGGTATTTTACTGCCGCCTTCGATCACCATGATTTTATACGCGGTGGCGGCGGAACAATCGCTGGGAAGATTATTCCTCGCCGGCATCGGCCCTGGTGTGCTGCTGGTGCTGCTGTTTTCCGGCTATGCCATGTATCGTGCCCGCCGCGAATACCAACTCGCTTACCGCGCTTATGAAAACCATGGCACGGCTTCGGCCTATTTGGAAACCGAGCACTTTACGCTGCTGCAAAAAGTGGAAATGCTACCGCGTGTGCTGCCTTTCGTGATTCTGCTGATCGGTGTGATGGTGGCGCTCTATGGTGGTTATGCTACGCCGTCGGAAACCGCCGGTCTCGGTGCCTTGTTGGCGATGCTGTTGATCGCGGTGGTGTATGGGGTATGGCGGCCGCGTGATATTGCGCCATTTATTTCTGCCACCATCAAAGAATCGACCATGCTGCTGTTTATTATCGGTATGTCGCTGCTGTATTCCTATGTGATGAGTTATTTGCATATCAGTCAGTCCGCTGCTTTGTGGGTAGTCGATCTGCAGTTAAGTAAATGGATGCTGCTCGCAGTGATTCTGTTGATGGTCATCGTCTTCGGTTTTTTCTTGCCGCCGGTATCGATTATTTTGATGATGTGCCCGATTATTCTGCCTCCGCTGAAAGAGGCCGGTTTCGATTTGATCTGGTTCGGCGTCGTCATGACCATCGTCATGGAAATGGGCCTGATCCATCCACCGGTAGGTTTGAATATTTTTGTCATCAAAAATATTGCGCCCGATATAAGTCTGCGTGAAATTATTATCGGCGTGCTGCCGTTCTTGCTACTGATGTTGGTGGCGGTGCTGTTGTTGTGCGTCTTTCCACAGATCGTCACCGCCTTTCCCGACCGTTTGATGGGAGTGAAATAATGAGCTCGACGCCGCAGTGGAACCGCTTGCAAACCAATCGAGCGCAGCGCTTGGCACGCGTGCAGGCAGTGTTAGGTAATGATTTGCACGGGAAAATCTTTCCGCACGCACGCATCGCCGACGCCTTGCATGCCGTGCTGGAAGTGGGCGACCGGGTTTGCTTGGAAGGGAATAACCAAAAGCAAGCCGACTTTTTAGCGCGCGCTTTGTGCGCGCTTGATGCCAGCCGTGTGCATGATTTACACATGCTGCAATCGGTGCTGGCGCTGCCGTCCCATTTGGATGTGTTTGAAAAAGGCATCGCCAGCAAACTCGATTTTTCGTTTTCCGGGCCACAGGCGGCGCGGCTGGCACAATTGCTCGCAGCCGGCAAACTTCAAATTGGTGCGATTCATACCTATCTGGAATTGTATGCGCGTTATTTCGTCGACCTCACGCCGCGGGTAGCGCTGGTGGCTGCGCAAGCGGCCGACCGCCATGGCAATTTGTACACCGGACCGAATACCGAAGACACGCCGGTCATCATCGAAGCGACCGCGTTCAAATCCGGCATCGTGGTAGCGCAAGTAAATCAAATTCTCGACGTTCTGCCGCGCATCGATATTCCTGCTGACTGGGTCGATCTGGTGGTTGCGGCACCGACGCCGCATTATATCGAACCCTTGTTCACGCGCGATCCTGCGCTGATCTCGGAAGTGCAGATATTGATGGCGATGATGGCGATCAAAGGTCTCTACGCCGAATACGGCGTGCAACGCCTCAATCACGGCATAGGCTTCGACACTGCTGCGATTGAGCTGTTGTTGCCGACCTATGCCGCCAGCCTCGGTTTGCGTGGCAAGATCGCCACCCACTGGGCCTTGAATCCGCATCCGGCCTTGATCCCGGCGATTGAAGCCGGCTTTGTCGAATCGGTGCATTCGTTTGGCTCCGAACTCGGCATGGAAAATTACATTCGTGCCCGCCCCGATATCTTTTTCGTCGGTGCCGATGGCTCGATGCGCAGCAATCGTGCACTCAGCCAGGCCGCCGGCCATTACGCCTGCGACATGTTCATCGGCTCGACGCTGCAAATCGATTTGCAGGGTAATTCTTCTACGGCCACCTTGGGTCGCATCGCCGGTTTCGGCGGCGCACCGAATATGGGGGCTGATGCGCGTGGTCGCCGCCATGCCAGCCCAGCTTGGTTGAAAGCCGGTGCCGAAGCACGCGCCGGAAAAAACACCATGCCACGCGGGAAAAAATTGGTGGTGCAGATGGTGGAAAGTTTTCGCGAACATATGCAGCCGGCGTTTGTTGAGACGCTCGATGCCTGGCAATTGGCCGAACAAGCCGGTATGGCGCTGCCACCGGTGATGATCTACGGCGACGATGTCACACATATTCTCAGCGAAGAGGGGATTGCCAATCTGCTGCTATGTCGCAGCGAAGAAGAGCGTGAACAAGCGATCCGCGGCGTGGCTGGCTATACCCCGGTCGGCTTGGCACGCGATGCGCGCATGGTGGAAAATTTGCGCGATCGCGGCATTATCCGACGCGCCGAAGATATGGGAATCGACAAGCGGCTGGCAACGCGTGATTTGTTGGCAGCGAAAAATATGAAAGATTTGGTGCGCGCTTCGGGCGGTTTGTATCAAGCACCGAAACGCTTCCGTAACTGGTGAGGAATCGACGATGGAAACTCTGTTGTTTCGTTTTGAGAATGGCCAGCCCCGGCCCGCTGCCGCGACCAAATTGGTCGGCGTGGTCAGCTCCGGCAATCTGGAAGTATTAGTCAGTACCCAGGATCTTGGTGCCGCTTGTGAGATCGAAATCTGTACCGCCGCACGCGGCTTTGCACCGATCTGGCAAGCGGTGATGCGGGACTTTCAACAGCGCTGGCAACTCGCTGATATCCGCATCGCCATCAACGATATGGGGGCCACGCCGGCGGTGGTCAGCTTGCGTTTGGATCAGGCGATGGAAAGCTTTCTGGAGCGTACACCATGAGCAGCTATTTCGAAGCCACGGCACGCCAGCGCATCGCCGCCATCGTCAGCCAGTTTCAAGAAATTTTGCCACCATCGGCACGTTGGACCAGCCCGCATCTGCCGCAGCTTGACGCCCCGGTTTCCTTCGACGACGGAGTCATCATCGGCTATGGGAAGTTGGCTGGTCAGCGCGTGTTTGCCGCTGCACAGGAAGGCGGATTCATGGGTGGTGCCGTCGGTGAAGTACACGGTGCCAAGTTGGTCGGTTTGATGCGCAAAGCCTTGATTGAACGGCCGGCAGCACTGATCCTGTTACTCGAATCGGGTGGGGTGCGCTTACATGAAGCCAATGCCGGTTTGATCGCCGTCTCGGAAGTCATGCGGGCGCTGTTGGCGGTGCGCGCGGCCGGCATTGCTGTGATCGTCGCCATTGGTGGCAGTAACGGCTGTTTCGGCGGTATCGGCATCGTCGCCCGTTGTGCCAATGTGGTGATCATGTCGGAAACGGCACGCTTGGCCATGTCTGGGCCGGAAGTGATAGAAACCGCCAGCGGCGTGGAAGAATTCGATTCGACCGACCGCGCTCTGGTATGGCGCACCACCGGTGGTAAACATCGTTATTTGCTGGGCGACTGTCAGATGCTGGTCGATGATCGCTGCAGCGCTTTCGTGGCAGCCATCGCCAGCGCCATCGAACAAGTCGGCAGCGCGGCGGCACTCAACGAGCGCGGTTTGCTGGCGGAACAACAGATGCTGAGCGAACGCTTGGCGCGTTTCGGCACGCTGCGCGAGCCGCAACAAATCTGGACCGCGCTCGGCGTGGCAGATGTGGAGCGTATCGCGATGATGGAAACCGCAGAATTTTTACAACTGGTGCAGGACTTGCCGGCGCGTACTTTGGGAGTCGCATAATGGAATGGCAAACTGTCGCCGCCGCCCTGTTTCCGCTCGGGCACAACATCACCGAACAGGCGGCTCTGCTGCGTGGCAGCGCGCAGTTGGAGGCCGGCACGATTGAAGTCATCGGCACCTGTGAACACACCGCCATCGGTGTTGAAATCGCCTTGGCGCAGGCGCAGGCTGTGTTGGCGACGCTGCGCGATTATCCGCAACGGCCTATCCTGTTATTGGTCGACACCCAAGGACAGCGCCTGCGGCATCGCGATGAGATGTTGGGTATCAACAGCTATATGGCCCATCTGGGAAAGTGCATCGAGTATGCGCGCCAATGCGGCCACCCGGTACTGGCGCTGGTGTATGACCAAGCACTGTCGGGCGGTTTCATTACCAGCGGCATGATGGCCGATGCTTGTTATGCTTTGCCCGAGGCGACCATACGGGTGATGGGCTTGCCGGCGATGGCACGTATTACCAAAGTGCCGCAAGCGCGTTTGACTGAGCTGGCCGTGGACAATCCGGTGTTCGCGCCGGGCCCGCAGAATTATCAACGCATGGGCGCGATTGCACAGATTTGGCAGGGCGATTTGTCGCAAGCGCTGGGCGCGGCCTTGGCCGCCGTCGATACGCAGGACCATCGCATTACCAGCGGTGCCACACGCGGCGGACGGAAGATGGCGCAAACCGTAGTCGATGCCGTATTATCTGAAACGATCGATTGGCATGGGGACTGATCGGCGCTGAGGAAAGTTTTCCTCTTGAGAACGAAGATGGGAATCAATTGGATCCGCTAGAACAATTTCAACGCCATGATTTGGTCTGGCTCTCGGCGTCAGGCTGGGATGCGCTGTGCGCTGCCCAGCCGCTGGCCTTGTTGCCAGCCTTGCGTCATTGGCAACAGCAAGAGTGGCCTTGCGTGGTCAGACGCAGCGATACCGACGCCGCTGCCGATGAAGTTTGTATTGGTATCGCCTTCGCACCACAAGACGGACACAAACTGCGCATCGCCGCACGCGTGCGTTGCGATCAGGTGATCGAGCATCAGCCCGGTTTGGCACTGGCGACCGTGCTGCCCTTGGTGAGTGCAGTGTGGCAGCCGCCTTTGCGGGCACTGCAAGTGGCAGCGAGTACGGTGGGTCTGCGCTTTCGCGTTTATGGTTCGCTCGCTTATGAATTTTTGACCGGGGAAACGTATTTGACGCCCGACTCCGATATCGATGTGCTGTTTCGTCCCGCCGATGCGGTGCAGTTGCAGGCCGGCCTGGCCTTGTTACAGCACTATCAGCAGCAACTGCCGCTCGATGGCGAAGTGATTTTTCCCGGCGCTCAGGCGGTGGCATGGAAGGAATGGTTGTTGGCCGACTCGGTGAGCGAGACCGACTATGCCGCACGGGTATTGGTAAAAGATTTGCGGCAGGTCAGATTACTGCGCAAAACCGACTTATTGCAAAGCTTACAGGCGACTTAATGCACTTATCCGACTATGGCCGGCGCAAACGCGTATCCATTGGTGCTAACTGGCTGCCAATGCAGAGTGCACTGACAGCGCGGCAAATTGCCGTGCTGGCGGTGCGCAGCTTGCATGCCGAATTGTGTCTCTATCCTAAGCCCGGCTTGGTTTCTCTGCGCGACAATGGTAGTCACAGCGATATGCATCCGGCGCTGTTCATGCGCAGCCTGTTCTCCTTGCGCCACTATTTCAAACACATGGCGCGGCTCGGTATGCGTGTGGCTGCATTTACTGAGCTCAAACAAGCCGGTATGTTGGCGGAACAGCAGATGCTGCGGGCGACTGCCCAAGTCAATACCCATCGCGGCGCGATTTTTGCGCTCGGCATGCTGTGTGCAGCCATCGGTGCCTGTGTCGCCCAGTCGCGCGCGCTTGCGGCGGCAGAAGTACGGCGCGTGCTGCAGCAAAATTGGGGCAGCGCTTTGCAACTGCATGCCGCCGTCGTGGCCGTCGTAGCCGACAGCCATGGTCAAGCAGCGGCGCAGCGCTATGCCGTCAGTGGCGCGCGCGAAGAAGCCGCGCTCGGCTTTCCCAGCGTGTTTGAAATCGCCTTGCCGCTGCTGCAGCACAGGCTGGCACAGGGAGGCTCGGCGCAGCAAGCCCGCGTCGATTGCTTGTTTTCCCTCATTGCCGGCCTCAGCGATACCAATCTCTATCATCGTGGTGGGGCGGCCGGAGCGGCGTATGCACGCGCCGCTGCCGCCGAATTTTTAGCCGCCGGCGGCAGCGCGCAGCCGGCTTGGTTTGAGCAGGCACAGACTTGCCATCGGCAATTCGTGGCGCGGCGCTTGTCGCCGGGCGGAGCGGCTGATTTGCTGGCGGCGTGCTGCTTGCTGCAGCAATTGGAACAGTTCAGCGCGGGTGCGCTGGATGGCTGAATTTGCGCTGCTGTGTCCTGGTCAGGGTGCTCAGCATGCCGAGATGTTGGCGCTGGCCGCCGACGACAGCGCTGCCAGCGCGTTCTTGAACGACTGTGAGCAGCGCGGCGAATTCGGCATGCCACTGGCGCAAGCGCTGCACACACCGGCGCACTTGTTTGCCAATCGGTATGCACAACCCTTGATCGTCGCGGCCAGTCTGGCCAATTTCAGTGCAGTGCGCGCCCATTTGCCGGCGATCGATCTGGTCGCTGGTTACAGCATCGGCGAAGTGACGGCACAAGCGTTGGCCGGTGCCTGCAGTTGGCCCGCTGCGGTTGCGTTGGCACGTCAGCGTGCACTGGCTATGGAGTCGTGTTGTGCTGCCGATGCGCCACAGGCGATGCTGGCGGTCGGTGGCGTCGCCATTGCCGAGTTGGCTGAATTCTGCCGCCAACAACACAGTGCCATCGCGCTGGCCATCATCACCGCAGAAAATCAAGCCATCCTGGCCGGCCCGGCGGCGGCTATCGTGCGCGCCGAGCTAGCCTTGCAAGCGCTGCCCAATCGACACCTGAGCCTGAGCACGCTGCCAGTTCACATTGCCTCACACACGCCCTTGATGAGCGCTGCCACGCCGCTGTTGGCCGCCGCCTTGGCGCAGATGACTTGGCACGACAGTGATGTGCCGGTACTGGCTGGGCTGGACGGCCGTATCAGCTTCGTCGCCGCAGAGCTGCAGCAAAATTTGTTGGCGCAATTGAGTCATACCATACGCTGGCACGACTGCATGGATGCGCTCAATGAAGCTGGCGTCCGCGTGGCGCTGGAACTCGGCCCCGGAGCGGCGCTGTCGCGCATGCTACGAGCGCGCCATCGGCACATCGCGGTGCGTTCGGTCAGTGAGTTTCGTAGCATACAAGGGGTAGCACAATGGTTGCAGCGACAAGTCGCTGACTGAACCTAAGATTTTTTCACCAGGAGACCAGCATGAAGCAGTTCATTACCAGGGGCATCGCCATGTGCATCATCAGTACGGTTCAACTCGCTGCCAGCGCGGCGGAACGCTTGCCCACCATCGCGCCGTCACAGTACACGGAGGAGCAGAAGTTGGCTGCCGACGAGTTTTTAAAAACCCGGAAAGTACCGGTGTTCGGCCCGTTCGAATCACTCATGTACAGCCCGCAAGTGATGAGCCAGGCCCGTGCCATGGGCGATTATCTGCGCTACCAATCGGCACTCGGTACCACCTTGAGCGAACTGGTGATCCTGATTACGGCGCGCGAATGGAGCCAAGATTATGAATGGTATGTGCATCATCCGCTGGCCCTCAAAGCCGGTATCGCACCAGCCTTGGCGGCCGCGATTGCCGATGGTCGACGGCCGGAAAAGATGTCGGAAGACGAAGCCATCGTATACGATTTTTCTATCGAATTACATCGTAACAAGCGCGTGTCCGATACCCTGTATGCGCGTGCCGAGCAGCGCTTCGGACGTAAAGGCGTGGTTGATCTGACCGGTATCAATGCCTATTACACTTTGTTGGCGATGCAGATGAACGTGGCGCAGTATCAGTTGCCGGCTGATGGCAAACCGCTGCCGCGCTTTCCGTAAGGCTGGACTACAAAGAAAAAACAAAAGCGAGGAAAATCCTCGCTTTTTTCAATGGCAGCCTGCATTCAAGCGGCTGATCGGCAGCGCTTAATAGCGACGACGAGGCTGGCCGGAATTGCCGCCATTGTGCTTTTCGATATGGCGGAAAGTGATACGGCCTTTGCTCAAATCGTAAGGCGACATTTCTAATGTCACTTTATCACCCGCAAGAATGCGGATGTGATGCTGACGCATTTTGCCGGAAGTGTAAGCGATCAATTGATGACCGTTTTCCAGATTCACGCGAAAGCGGGAATCCGGCAACACTTCTTCTACCATTCCGCTCATTTCTAAAAGTTCTTCTTTTGCCATTGTATATTCACATTCATAAAAGGATAGGTACAGCCAGTTTTTGGCGGTACATGTCGGCCAACGAACCAGATCGCCGGCCGGACGTTTGCAGTTGTTGTTAGCAGTGCGACAGACTGCCAGACGCACCTTGATTTGCACTGTCTGTGCAATCGCGCAAAATTAAGGCATTGTGCAGGCTGGTTTTGCGATGCTCAATCGGTAGCAAGCAAAGACAGTGGGCGTGATTGAAACGAGCTCAAGGTCACCACGACATACAACACAAGGGGTGTCCAAAAATATCACAGAGGCAAGATCATCTGTTTGAACAAAAGAAAACCGGGCTACAAGCGAGGATTATACCCCGATGCGCCGGCTTGCCCGAAAATCTTGCAGGTTTTTTGCTGAAAAAATAGGCTTTCGTGTTTTTTTGTGTAAGATTTTGTCTAATTGTCATGATGCTCAGAGTAATCTCAGCGCGAAATTGCTTGGCATGGTCTTTTTTTACAAAAAAAACCGCGTACTGCGTTTCCGTTCATGCTTTCCGGGAGGATAATCCTTGCATGAATTCTTATTTTACAATGATCGCGCACCAAACGCGCGCTGTCCGCGGCGTGCTGCTGTGCTCCGCTGCCTTGCTGCTCTCGCTACACACGCCCTTACAGGCGGCCGAAACCGAGCTGGAAAAACTGACTGCAACGGAGCTGCGCAGCCGCGTTGCGGCCGGTACCAGCACCATCCTCATTCCGATCGGCGGCACCGAACAAAGTGGGCCGTATCTGGCACTCGGCAAGCATAATCTACGCGGCCAAGTACTGGCACAGCGGATTGCACAAAGCTTGGGCAATGCCGTGGTCGCGCCGGTATTGGCGTATGTGCCGGAGGGGGCGATTCATCCGCCGACCGGGCATATGCGCTTTGCCGGCACGATCTCGATTCCTGAGGCCGCCTTCGAAGCCTTGCTGGAAGGCGTGGCACGCAGTTTCAAGCAGCACGGCTTTCATGATGTGGTATTGCTTGGCGATCACGGTGGCTACCAGAAAAATCTCGAGCATGTCGCCAGCCGTCTCAACCGCGAATGGGCGCACGATCCGCAAACTCGTGTGCATGCGCTGCCTGAGTACTATCAGGCGGTTTCCGTGAGCTACGTCAATACCCTGCGCCAGCGCGGGTTTAGTATGGCCGAAATCGGTACACATGCCGGCTTGGCCGATACCGCCGTCACGCTGGCGCTGGTGCCTGAGCTGGTGCGCAGTGCAGCGCTCGCGCATGCGGGCAAACCGAGTGAGAGCGAGGGCGTGTATGGCGATCCGCGCCGCGCCACGGACGAGCTCGGGCAACTGGCCGTGAAACAAATTATAGAAACCAGCGTGGCGGCGATCAAACGCGCCACCGTGGTCCGATAACGCAGTCTTTTGTAAGAATAGTCAACATGCATTTTAAAACGAATTACCTCGCGCTCGGCGCGCTCATCGCTAGCTTAGGCCTGTGCGGTTTTCAATTGCTCAGCGTGGCGGCCGTGCCGGCAGCGGCTGCAGCCAGTGCCATCAAGACCGTGGCCGGCATGCCGCCAGTACTTGATGCGCACAATCTTTACAGCGCCACCAACAGCAATCAAATCAGCGCTGCTCTGAAAGGCGATTTGGAGCGTGTGTACGTGCCGAATTTGCGCTCCAACGATGTGACGGTGATCGATCCGCTGACCCTTAAAGTGGTCGATAAATTCAAAGTCGGCAAGGCCCCGCAACATATCGTGCCATCGTGGGATTTGCGCACCTTATGGGTGGCTAATAATGCCGAACGCTCTGACTTTGGCAGCCTGACCCCGGTCGATCCGCGCACCGGTAAACCGGGCACGGCGATTCCGGTCGACGACCCGTATAATCTGTATTTCACCCCGGATGGAAAATCGGCCATCGTCGTCGCCGAAGCCAAGCACAGGCTCGATTTCCGCGATCCGCACACGCTCGCGCTGCAATATGCGATCGCCACGCCGCAGTGCGGCGGTATCAATCATGCCGACTTTTCCATCGATGGCAGTTATGCCATCTTCACCTGCGAATTCGATGGCAGTATCGTCAAAATCGATCTGCAAAAACGCAGTGTGCTGGCGTATTTGAAGCTCGCCATGCCGGCTACCCGCTTTAAAGATGTACCGGCTTTAACTGGGCCGACCGCGACAGAAATTTGCTCTTCCAAAAAAGGCATGCCGCAAGATATACGCGTTTCACCCGATGGCAAGCGCTTCTACGTCGCCGATATGGAAGCCGATGGCGTGCATGTCATCGATGGTGATGCCTTCAAAGAAGTCGGCTTCATCGCCACCGGCGTGGCTGCGCATGGCCTGTACCCGAGCCGCGATCACACTAAGCTCTATGTCGCCAACCGCGGCTCACATCGTATTCATGGCGGCAGAAACGGTAAAGGCAGCGTCTCGGTGATCGATTTCGCCAGCGAAAAAGTGGTCGCGCAATGGCCGGTACCCGGTGGCGGCAGTCCCGATATGGGCAATGTCAGCGCCGATGGCAAGTTCTTATGGCTCTCGGGCCGCTTCGATGATGTGGTCTATCGCATCGACACCAGCAGTGGTGTCATGAACAAGATCGCCGTTGGCCAAGAGCCGCACGGCTTGACAGTCTGGCCGCAACCGGGCCGTTACTCACTCGGGCATACCGGGAACTTACGTTGACCTAGCGAAGCGAAGTAAAGCAAAAAAAACCGGCACAAGAGGCCGGTTTTTTTCGTCTGGCATTGCTCCTCAGTGCTTTTTAAAATGCTGACTAATTGCAACAAAATGAAAAGAAGTGACGATTAAGCATCTATTTTGCCGTAGAGTACACAGTGTTGCGCATTGGCCATGATGCCGCCTGTTTTGGGCCTGCTTCGTTCTTTGCTGCGGCTACTCTTTTTCCCGGAAAGTAAGATGAAATTCAAACGCACTATACTTTGTTTGCTGAGCACCATGTCATTGCTGTTAGCCGGATGTGGCGGTGGTGGTGGCAGTACCAGCAGTACCAGCAGTACCAGCAGTACCAGCAGTTCCCCCACCGCTGCCAGTCCGCCGGCCGCGGTCAGTTCAGTGGCGCTGCAAGCGAGCTCCGACACCAGCGTCAACCTGAGCTGGCCGATTGCTGCCGGTGCCAGTTATTATGAAGTTTGGCGCAGCAATGGCGGCGGCACTTTCGCTTTGCTCGGTCACGTATCGCTCACCGGGTATACCGACAGCGGCTTGAGTGCCGCGAGCACCTATACCTACCGCGTGGTGGCGTGCTCGAGCAGCGCCTGTGCCAGCGGCTATGAAATTTCGGCCACTACCAAAGCCAGCACCAGTTTGGCGATTCCGGCGCAGCCGGCCATGCCGACAACGAGTGCGATCGCGAGTGAGCAGATCAGCTTGGCTTGGGCCGCAGTCGATGGTGCTGCTTACTATCAATTGCAACGCAGTACTTGGGTCGTCGGCAATGGTGCGCAAATCAGCGCGCTCAGCTATATCGATTCCGGCCTGACTGCTGCGACCAGCTACAGTTATCAGGTGCGCGCCTGTAACGCCAGTGGCTGTTCGGGCTGGAGTGCCGCAGCTGCGTTTGTAACCTTGACCTTGCCAGTTGTTCCTCCCGTGGTTCCACCGGTCGTTCCACCCGTGGTTCCACCGGTCGTTCCGCCAGCAGTCCCGGCAGCGGCCACGGCAGTTGTCGTCAACAGCAGTAGCATCACCGTCTCTTGGGCCAGCGTTACTGGCGCGCTGCGCTATGTGTTAACACGCGATGGCATCGATATCGGCGGCACCACACTGACTAGCTTGAGTAAAATTGATACCGGTTTGGCGCAGAACAGTAGTCACAGCTATCAAGTGCAAGCCTGTAATGCCAGTGTTTGCTCCAGCGCCAGTACTGCGACGCTGGCGACCACCAGAGCGATTGACAATATCTTGCTCAATGTCAGTGGTTTTGACAATACTTCGGGTGCCAGCATCATCCTGCGTGTCAACGGTGCCAATGATAGCGGCGGCGTTTATGGCTTGCAGTCGCTGTATAGCAACGGCGTGACAACGAGCTTCATACCAACCCAGAGCGGCCGAAGTTACAGCGCGACGATAGCGACCCAAGCAAACAATGGCCAGATCTGTAGCGTCAGTTCGGCTTTGGTCGGGGTGCCGGCGGCCTTGGTCGATGTCACCATCAATGTGAATTGTTTGAGTCCAGCCATGCTGAGTTTTGCCAATATTAATGCGAGTACCGTAGTCGGCGTCAGTGGCAATATAATACAGGTAGCACTGGCCCAATCTTTGGCCGGTGTGACTTTGCCTACCAAAGCCGTGCGTTACAGCAGCAGTAATCCGCTGGTGGCGAGCGTTGACAGCATCAGTGGTGCGGTCACAGCGCTGAGTGTTGGTAACGCGACAATCTCGGCCGCTTTGCCGGCCGATCAATACACGGCTACTCCGGCCAGCTATCGCCTGACGGTTGGGGCGAATAGCGCGGCCACCCGTCTGGCCCATGTGGAAGTAGCGCAAAGTTTGGCGCAACGGCCGGGTAGTCTGTATCAAATCCTGACGCCGGGTTGCGATGCCTTGGTGCGCGTGTATCTGTATGCCAGCGCCAGCGGCCCTGTCAGTGTGCCGGCCGTGTCGATGCGGGTGCGCGGCAGCAGTAGCGCCATCACGCTGACTTGTCCGACCAGCTTGCCGCTCTACGATGGTGACGTCAATCTTTCTTATAGCCTGAGCGGCACCTGCTATGGCACGCTACCGGGTAGCTTGGTCAATCCTGGTCTGGTGCTCGATATCGCCACCACCGATGCGCAGACCATGGCAGCGGCACCGAATGTCAATACCAGCGATACGCTTAATCTGATGTTGGTGCCACTGACCATCAATGCCTACACGGCGACACTGCCGACCAATGCGCAGGTCATGGCCGTCTTCAAACGCATCATGCCGCTGGGTAATGTGGTCGTCACCGTGCATGCGCCGTGGACGCCGGTCGGCAGCTTCGCCGACTCCTTGACCGGCACCGGTCAGTACGGCAATGTACTCAGTCAAGTCGACCAATTGCGCGTGGCTGAAAACAGTCAGAAGCATTATTTCGGCATGATCCCTGCGGTTGCCGCCAATGGCACGGCCGGCCTCGGTTACGTGCCCGGCTTGACAGCCATCGGCAATGACATGCGTGGTGGTGCTTACTCACTCAATAATGTGCTGGTGCATGAAGTAGGCCACAATCTGAGCCTGTTACACGCGCCTTGCGGTGGTCCCACCGGCACCGATCCCTATTTCTCGACGCTGCCTTTGCCTTGGTTCGGCGCCGACGGTGCCAAACTGAGCGATGTGCCCTTGTTCGATCAAGGCAGTAATCTCTTGAGTTCACCCGTGGTCAGCGGTGCAAAATTGACCGATTTGATGGCGTATTGCAGTGGTACTTGGCTGTCCGAGTACAGTTACCAAAAAGTGGCGCTTTACATCCGTGGCCGTACCAATTACCAAACTGTGTTGGCGGCCGACCACGCCGCGCTGCAGAGCCAGACTGCGAGTGTGCCAATGATGCTCGTTTCCGGCGTCATCTCTGCCGATGCCCATGTCACACTCAACCCGGTGCAGTCGCTCATTGGCACGTATGTTGATGCGCCGGAAGGCGGCCGTTACCAATTGCGCATAGTCAGTAACGATGGCAAGACCACTTACCGCAGCTTCCAAGTACAAGAAGTCGATCACCTGGCGGAGCTGCATTTTAACCTTGTGATGCCGGCGATTTCAGGCATCGTCAGCATCATGGTGCAAAAGGATGCGCAGCCGCTCGCTACCGGCATGCTGCCGGCCCCAAGCGTGCGCAACATGGGTGTGAGTGCCTTGTCCGCAGCCGCGCGCCCTGAGCTGGCCGACATCAAACAAGTCGGCAAGCAATTGCAAGTCAGTTGGAACAATACGCGTTATCCGTGGCTAAGCGTGATGTTGATGAGCAAGGGCGGCAGCCGTCAAGCGCTGGCGATGAATGCCGTCGGTGGCAATCTGAACCTTGACCTGAGCACTGCCGCGGCTGGCGATACGCTGCAGATCTCAGTCAGTGATGGTTTGAACAGTTTGTTGAAAACCGTGCTCGTGCAGTAATTGCAGGGCGGCCTGATGGTGGGCGCTGCTTTGCAAGCGGCAACTGAGCGCTCATGCGCTCGCTTAATCTGTTGAAATGTGAAATTTGTCGAGCTGATGTAATCGGGCCTCTTTCGAGGCTCGATTCCGTTTTGTCGCTCAGGCTCCTGGGAGTCGAAAGCTTATCCTCAATCTGATAACTGAAATAAGCTCGCGCAGATGGTTTGGGACGCACAGAGCGGCAAAGCGCTTGAATCTTTAGCGCGGTCATATTCGCTGCCGGGAGATTGTTCGGCTGTTCTGAGCGTTAATTTTTCTCCACCCAAAGACCCAGCGGACGAGCTTGCCTACCCAGAAGGCTATACCTATACATGGGCAATTTTGGCACCAGGAAAGCTTCCTCAGTTGCGCGCTGAAGTTCGCGCTTCCTGGGCGCAATGCCGATATCTGCGCCTTGTTCGTAATGGCGACAGCTGCCTCAGAACCGACACCAAAGCGTGTCGGTTTTTTTATGCCTTGCTCCGGTGTTTCTAATTTCCGACATTGTCGATTCAGATGATGAACAATGGTCACAATATCAACATTTCTTACAAATTCAGAAATGGGTTCATTTAAAGTGAACAAGCGCACATTGCTTCGTGACGCGCAGACCCGCCTGCTTTACTTGCAAAATTGGGCATACTCTAGATGCAGTTAACCAAGGTTGAATATGAACACAAGAAATCTGAAAATCGGTGCTCGCCTCGGCATCGGTTATGCCATCCTGCTGTTCTTGTTATTGAGTATAGCTGCCTTGGGTTTGAACGGGATGGCGCGCTCCAACCAAGCCTTGCACCGTATCGTCGATGTCAATGTGCAAAAGATGAATTTACTCAACGATATGTCTGGCTCACTGAATGTCGTTTCGCGGATATTGCGGACGCTGGCGCTGTTGTCGACCGACACGCAGATTGCGGCGGAAAACAAGATTTTGCTCGATGCCAGGGTGAAATACGATGGCGCCACCGAACACTTACGGCAATTGCCGCTGGATCAAGCCGATCAAGCGATGCTGGCTAAAATCGATGCCAACCGCAAGCGTGCGCGTGACATTAATAACCACTATATTGATTTGGTAAAGACGAATAAAGGCGCCGCCATCGACGTCTTACTCAAGGAGGTGGTGCCCATGAATGCCATCAGATTGGCCAGATTGGATGAATTCATTGATTTGCAAAAAGAAAAAAATAAAACAGATATTGCCTTGGCTGAACAGGTATATCGACAAGCGCTCACTCTGACACTCGCTTTGAGTAGTCTCGCACTGATCTTGGGCGTCTTGATTGCTTACTTCAGCACGCGTGCCATCGTCGGCCCCATCACTATTGCTGTACGGGTAGCCGAAACCATTGCGGCAGGCGACCTGTCACTGCAAATTGCCAGCGAGCGTAGCGATGAAACCGGGCAATTGTTGAATGCCTTGAAATTGATGAACGCCAATTTGCTTGCTATCGTCAAACAAGTGCGTGGCGGTACGGACGCGATTGCCACTGCCTCGTCACAGATTGCCACTGGTAATTTGGATTTATCTTCACGTACCGAGCAACAAGCCAGTTCGCTCGAAGAGACCGCCTCGTCGATGGAAGAGTTGACCAGCACGGTAAAACACAATGCCGATAATGCGCACCAAGCCAAGCAGTTGGCCATTTCCGCATCGAGCGCCGCGGCACAGGGTGGGGTGGTGGTCGCGCAGGTCGTTGATACGATGGGAGGCATCCATACCTCATCGAGAAAAATTGTCGACATCATCAGTGTCATCGAGGGCATCGCGTTTCAAACCAATATCTTGGCACTCAATGCGGCAGTCGAAGCGGCGCGCGCTGGCGAGCAGGGGCGTGGGTTCGCGGTGGTGGCAGCGGAAGTGCGTAATTTGGCGCAGCGCTCGGCGCTGGCAGCCAAGGAAATTAAAACTTTGATCGACGATTCGGTGGAAAAAGTGGAGGTAGGATCACGCTTGGTGAGTCAGGCTGGCCAGACCATGCAGTCGGTGGTCAGTAGCATCCAAAGTGTGACCGATATCATGGCCGAAATCAGCGCCGCCAATCATGAGCAGAGTTCCGGAATAGAACAAATTAATCAAGCCATCACCCAGATGGATGAAGTCACGCAGCAAAATGCGGCGCTGGTAGAGCAAGCCGCCGCCGCCGCGGCAGCGCTCGAAACAGAGGCTGGCAGCTTGAGTCAAGTGGTGGCCGTGTTTCACATCGGTGCTGCCAATGCGGCGGCCTTGGTATCGGCAGCAGCACCGGCGCAGCCGTGGCGGACGCGGCAGATACTTGGTTAAGGCCGCTCGGCTGAAACAATGTCACCCACGCTGTTGCCAAGCGCATCGACCTTCTTATACATCCAGCCGCCCACGTAAAGCGTGCCACCGAGGATAAGCAGGGAGCCGATACGCAGCAAGGGGCTTGCGCTGGAAAGATCGAATAGCATGACCTTCGCGCAAGAAGCAGCAAAGATCAGCAGCGAAGACTGACCAAGCAATTTGTCGCGACGGCTGAATGCGAGCGCTAAGCAGATAAACGCAATCGCACTCCAGGCGAGCGATACTTGCAGGCGTCCGTCCAAGATTCTGGTCGCCGCAGCGAGCAAAGCGATGTGCGCCGCGAACAATGCGAAGGAAGACAAGTTTGCAATTGCCTTGACGCCTCGCGAGAGGGCATAGGCAACGTAAAGCTCGGCGGCGTAGAGCAGGGCGAGCACCTGATTGCCGGCGACATGTTCGAGTGAACTCGCTTCAATCACGCGCAAAAAATTGATGGCGAAGATGACGCCGATCAGTACTTTATACGGCAACAGGGCCGCTGATTCGTCCTTGTTCCAGCGCGTAAATAAGGCAAATGCTGGCAGTATCAACAGCGCGACCCAAGGCCCCAGTTCATCAGGCACTAATTCAATGTAGCCGGCATGAAACAGAACCAGAGAAACGTAAGTGCCAACCAAGACATTGCTCGCGGCAGTGGCTTGTTTTATGACTCTGCGCGCGACCAAGTGGGCCAAGAGCAATACGGCTGCGCTGGCTAGCGCGATCCAGGGGGCAATTGTCGGCACGTGTTCGTGCAGTAGCGCATATTGCAAGAAATAAAAGATCAGTAATAATGGTAAGTGGGCGATCGCCTCGGCGGCGGCCATTGCTCGTTTTTGATGGATGGAAAAAGCAAGGGTGCCACAAACAAAAATCAAAAATTGTATCGTTTGAAAAGCGAACAGGCTGCTCCATGAGTTCGCAGTCAATCCGGCAGCTGCAATATGAAATCCGATGAAGGCCATATATCCGGCCAGTAAATAGGGGCGGCGATTGCCGATCCAAGCCGAATGCGCGCAATACACGACACTCCATCCCGAAAAATAGACGATTAAATCGGTCACCGAATCGCCTAGGGTGGGCAATAGCAACGGGGCGGAGTAAGAACCAATCACGGCAAACAGCGCGTACATTTCATTGTCAAACTGACGCCCAAGCCACAGCGTGAACAGGCAGATGGCGATCACCGCGTTGGTCGCGACAGTGGCACCAATGAGATGATAGTAAAGATGCGCGCCGTACACCGCAGAAAACAGCACGACGACGCCAGCGGCAGGCAGCAGGCTGGCATACTCCAAATCAATCTTGCGCAATCGCAGGCCAACTGCAATCAAAGCAAAACTGCCAATCAAGGCCAAACCAATTTGGCGCTCCGGTGTCAACCACCCGGCATCGAGCACCAGACGAATCAAAAATACGGCGGCCAGCACCAAGGCGGTCGCACCAGTCCAGCCGAGCACTTGGGTGACCGTCACTGGATGAGATGGCGGCGCATTGTTACTGACTGGCCGTGGCTTGACGTGGCGCTGCGCCGCCGATGATTGTGAGCTCAGCGTTGATGCCAGCGTCGCCGCTTCCGGCGACGTCGCGGGACCTGTATTGGATTGCAACTGCAGGCGCAGTAATTGTTCAATACGATCCAAGCGCTGTTCCAACAGTGCTATGCGTTCTTCGGTAACGGCCATCAGGTATTCCTAGTGTGTTTGCTGCGTACAGATTCGATGCGACGCGCATCGCGCGTTATGGCGTCGAGCAATCAAGATGGAGTAACTGCGCGGATTGGATAGTGTATCGTGTTTACTTATTGACGATACAAGTTTGCTTCATCCGATGCAGCGATGGACACCAGCTTGGGCATGAAGCCAAACGACACGAGATTTCTGCCACAGGCATGCTGATCGTTACCCGCAAATCAGGTCAATTGCGCATTGCGCTAATCGCCCAATTCGTCATTGCCGCGTCAGCGCCTGTTATCTCTGTGCGTCGGATGCCCAGCGGGTATCCTCATTTTGCAGCGGAAAAAATGTATCCGTGATTGACTTGTTCACCCTGAAGGCACGGTCGTGCCACTGGATTCCCGCCAAAAACACGCGGGAATGACGAGGCTGTGGCATACGGGAATGACGAGGTATGCGGTGTTTCAGATATAAAAAGCGTCCATCAGGCTTTTGCGATAGCCTCTGAAGGCCGGGGTTTCAAACCCCGGTCAGATTTTTGATCAAGCTATCCCATGCGCCTGCTGATCAGCATGGTAGCTCGATCGCACCATGGCGCCGACGGCAGCGTGGGCAAAGCCCATTTTGTAGGCTTCTTCTTCATACATTTTGAAGACATCCGGATGAACATAGCGGCGTACCGGCAAATGGTGGCCGCTCGGTGACAGATACTGGCCTATCGTCAGCATGTCGACGTTGTGCGCGCGCATATCGCGCATGACTTGCAAGACTTCTTCATCGGTTTCACCCAAGCCGACCATGATGCCGGATTTAGTCGGCGTGTTCGGGTGCATTTCTTTGAAGCGTTTGAGTAAGTTGAGCGAGTATTCATAATCGGATCCTGGGCGCGCTTCTTTGTACAGGCGCGGCGCGGTTTCGAGATTATGGTTCATCACATCGGGCGGTGCCAGATTGAGAATTTCCAGCGCACGGTCCATGCGGCCACGGAAGTCAGGCGTGAGAATTTCTATGCGCGTGCTCGGCGAGAGTTCACGGATTTTGCTGATGCACTCGGCGAAGTGGGCGGCACCACCGTCACGTAAATCGTCGCGGTCGACCGAGGTGATGACGACATAACTGAGACGCAAGTCGGCGATGGTCTTGGCCAAATTAGCCGGTTCATCGGCGTCAAGCGGATCAGGACGGCCGTGGCCGACGTCGCAGAAGGGGCAGCGGCGCGTACATTTGTCACCCATGATCATGAAGGTCGCAGTACCTTTGCCGAAGCATTCGCCAATATTCGGGCACGAAGCTTCTTCACAGACTGTCACGAGTTTATTGGCGCGCAAAATATCTTTGATTTCATAGAAACGCGTGGTCGGTGAACCGGCCTTGACACGTATCCAGTCCGGCTTGGGCAAGCGCTCCATCGGCACGATCTTGATTGGAATACGCGCGGTTTTGCTGGCGCCTTTTTGTTTTTCAGTCGGATCGTAAGCGGCTGCAGCGACATCGGTCGATACAGCAGGGGGCAGAACAGGAGTATTTTCGGTTGTCATGATATGAAGCGGTGTCGAAAAAAATCAGGAGGCAGTCAAAAGGAGTTGCAAATGCTCAGATAGCGCGGTCTGGACTGCGGCCAAGCTCGCCGTCACGCCCAGGGTACGCATATCGACCGTCGCCAGTCCGGCATAGCCACACGGGTTAATCCAGGAAAACGGTGTCAGATCCATGTCGACATTGAGCGACACGCCATGGTAAGTGCAGCCGTTGCCGCGTACTTTCAGCCCAAGTGCGGCAATTTTCGCACCCTGCCATGCACCAGTGCTGACGTAAATACCGGGCGCACCGTCTTTGCGGTTGCCGGCCAGATTATACGCTGCCAAGGTGTCGATCACCGCTTGTTCTATTTTATGCACGAATTCGCGCGCGAATAAACGGGCTTTCGGATGGCTGCGGCGCAGATCCATCATTAAGTAGATCACCACTTGGCCCGGCCCGTGGTAGGTGACTTCACCACCGCGGTCGGTGGCGATCACCGGTATCTCATGGGGAGCGAGCACGTGGCTGTGGTCGGCACCGAGTCCGAGCGTGAAAACCGGAGGGTGTTCAACGATCCAAAATTCGTTCGCTGTCGTCGCCGTACGGGCATCGGTAAATGCGCGCATGGCGTCGAAGGTGGTCGCATACGGCTCAATGCCGCGGCGGCGTATCAGGGGAGTGGTAGAGGAGGCGTCTGGCATAAGCCGCTAGTGTAACATTGCCAGCGCCGCTGCCGCGAACTTCTGCGCGGCGGCAGCGTCCTTGGCAGCAGCGGTGTCGGAAACTCAGGCTTTAAGCCAGTGCCGCGTTGAAGCGCTGGGTGAGTTTTTGGAAGTAGCCAGCCGTGGGCGCGGTCGTTTGACGCTGCGCCGCGCCGCTGAGTTCCACCAAGCTGGCTTGCTGATCGGCTTCGATAACAATCAGGCGGCCAGCCGGCAAGTTCATCGATTCACCGGCAGCGAGCCAGTAGTCTTCATCGTAGCCAGCTATGGTCAGCCAAACGCGACCACAGGCGATCTGAATTTGTTTTGCTTCGTCACTGACGTAGGAAACCGTTTTTCCAGCACTGATTGTGTGCGATTGGTTTGTGAAATTATTTGTCATTTCTGATTACCTCATTATGTGGAAGCATCAAATGAATATATCGTGATGCTTGGTAACAGCCATTGATTTTCAAGGGAAAAATCTAATTTGCTGTTACGATGTGCTTATTGTAGTAGTTGCTACGCAATATGCAAAACGAGTAATTTTTGCTTTGCTTGCGCATTTAATTCACATTATTATGCGTTTTTTTGATGACGGATATATGCAAAATGGATATCAGGAAACTGCCTAACTTGGCGGCCTTGCGTGCTTTCGAAGCCGCCGCCAGGCATCAGAATTTTTCTCGTGCGGCCGAGGAAATTCACCTCACCCATGGAGCGGTCAGCCATCAGGTACGGGCGCTGGAAGAAGAACTCGGCGTTGAACTCTTCACTCGCCATGGCAAACGCATCGCCCTCAACAGCGCCGGCGAGCGGTATGCCCATGCCATTCGCATGGCTTTGCACAGTTTGGTTGAAGCGACTGAGCAGCTACAGCGCTGGCATCAGCAAAAGCGCCTCGGCATTACCTCTTTGCCCTCGTTTGCGGCACGCTGGCTGTCGCCGCGTTTGGGGCGTTTCATTGAGCACCATCCTGGTCTCGAAGTCAGCCTGCATTCGAGTAATCATCTGGTCGACTTTTCGCGCGAGTCTATCGATATCGGCATACGTTTCGGTTTTGGTAATTATCCGGGTTTAGTCAGTGAGTTTTTGATGGGTGACTATTACTATCCAGTCGTCAGCCCGCGTTATCAGGGCGGCCGCTTGCCGACCACCCCGGCCGAATTGGCGGCATCGAATTTATTGCGATGTGAAGAAGAACCGTGGGAGCCTTGGTTTCGCGCCGCCGGTCTGAATAATAAAGAGCCGACCCATGGCTTGGTGTTTCAAGACGCCTCGATCTTGGCGCGCGCGGCGGTCGATGGTCAGGGTATTGCGCTCGGCCGTCACGCCATCGTGCAGTCGGATATCGAGAGCGGGCAGTTGGTGCGCCTGTTTGATGTCGACATTCCCAGTCCGGTCTCTTACCACTTGGTCTACGTTGAGCAAGCCTTGGAAAAACCCGAGGTCAGGGCGTTTCGGCTGTGGTTGCTCAACGAAGTCGCGCAAGCATCACTCGGCGTGCCAGCGGCAGAAGCGAGTACACCTTTAATTTATCCAGTCTGAGCGCGCAGCACCGTTCTATTTAGCCACCAGCACCCGTGTGCTGACAGTGTTGAGCGTGGCGCGCAAGGCCTCGGGCGGCTCGCGATCGGTAAACAGACTGTCAATCTGTGCCAAGTGGCCCAGCCGTACTAGCGCCGGGCGGTCGAATTTGGAATGGTCGGCGGCCAGAAAGACGGTGCGCGAATGTTTGATAATCGCTTCCGACACCCGCACTTCGCGGTAATCAAATTCGCGCAGCGTACCATCATTTTCTATCCCGGAAATACCAATGATGCCGAAATCAACCTGAAACCGGTTGATGAAATCGATCGCCGCCTCACCGGTCAGGCCGCCGTCACGCGCGCGCATGATGCCGCCAGTAACAATCACTTCTATCCCCGCATAATTACTCATGATGGAAGCAACATGCATGTTGTTGGTAATGACGCGCAGATTGCGATGCTGCGCCAGCGCCCGTGCCACTTCTTCGGTCGTGGTCCCTAAGTTGATGAACAGACTCGCGCCGTCCGGAATATGCTGTGCCAGCAAAGCGGCGATGCGGCGTTTTTGTTCCGGGAAAAAACCTTGACGCGCCGGGTAGGCGGAATTTTCTGCATTAGAGTACAGCCCAACGCCGCCGTGAAAGCGCCGCAGTAAATTGTCGTCAGTCAAAAGCTTGATGTCGCGCCGTATCGTCTGCGGCGTGACGCGGAACTGCGCGGACAACTGTTCGACCGTGGCAAAGCCGGCGCGCTGAATGGCCGTCAGCAATTCCTTCTGACGCACATTGAGGGTGGTGTTGAGGGGCGATGGCAGGTGCAAACGATCCATGGGCGGCATAGCGAAGTTGGTCAATAGGGCAGAAGATAGTAACTGATCTTGCTTATATTCACTATACTATGTTCTAATTAGAACTTGAAATTGTTCATTTGGTGATTTATGATCGAATCCAAACTTTACTCTATCGACTCTATGACTGACTTTCCTGTCGCTACGGTGGCTGTATGAATGCCGATTCTCCCTATGATTTACTGGTTGTCGGCGGTGGTATCAATGGTGTCGGGATCGCCCGTGACGCTGCCGGGCGCGGACTGCGCGTGTTGTTATGCGAACAGGATGATCTGGCTTCCCATACTTCCTCGGCCAGCACCAAGCTCATCCATGGTGGGCTGCGGTATCTCGAATATTACGAATTTGGCTTGGTGCGCAAAGCGCTGCGCGAACGCGAACTGCTGTTACGCGCGGCGCCGCATTTGATTTCACCACTGCGTTTTGTCATGCCGCATGTACCGCATTTGCGGCCAGCTTGGATGATACGCGCCGGTCTGTTCCTGTACGATCACTTGAGTCGGCGTGAATTGCTGCCGGCTTCGAGCGGGGTGAATTTGCGCACCCATGCCGTCGGCGTGCCGCTACAGAAGAGCATGACGCGTGGCTTTCTCTATTCTGACGCCTGGGTCGACGATGCCCGTTTGGTGGTTGCCAATGCCCAAGATGCGCGCGAGCGCGGTGCCGTGATTCTGACCCGAACCCGGCTGGAAAGCGCGCAGCGCAGCGGCGGCCTATGGCAAGCCAGCTTGCGCTCCACCGGCGGCGACACCGCAGGTGCGCTGCAGCAGGTGCAGGCGCGTGCCTTGGTGAATGCCGCCGGACCATGGGTGGCGCAGGTATTGCATGAACAATTAGGTCAAACGCAAGAGCATAGTCTGCGCTTGATCAAAGGCAGTCATTTGGTCGTGAAAAAAATGTTCGAACACGATCATGCCTATATTTTTCAAAATCCCGATGGGCGCATTATTTTTGCCATTCCCTATCAAGAGCAATTCACCCTCATCGGCACCACGGACCTTGAATATCATGGCGATCCGGCAGCAGTGCGCATCGATGCCGCCGAGGTGGCCTATCTGTGTAAATCGGTGAATCGGTATTTCTTACAAAGTATCAGCCCGGCTGATGTGGTGGCCAGCTACTCCGGGGTGCGTCCGCTGCTCGATCAAGGTGCGGGGGACGATCCGTCCGCCGTCACGCGTGACTACCACTTGGAACTGTCACATGTGCCGCAACAAGCGGCGCTGCTGACCGTGTTCGGTGGCAAAATCACCACCTATCGCCGCCTCGCTGAAGAAGCCCTCGACTTGCTTGGCGTGCCGCTGGCATGCGCCGAACCCGCTTGGACTGCGCATGCAACACTGCCCGGCGGCGATATTCCGGCGGCTGATTTTGCCGCTTTCTCACGCCAGTTCCAAACGCGCTTTCCATGGTTGCCGGCGGCGTTGGCGCTGCGCTATGCCCGCTCTTACGGCACGCGGGCCGAGCTGCTCATTGGTGCACGTACCAGTGTGGCAGAACTCGGCATCCAATTCTGCAGCGACTTGCACGAAGCTGAAGTGATGTATCTGCAAGAATACGAATGGGCCGTTACGGCTGACGATATCCTTTGGCGTCGCACTAAGCTCGGTTTGCATGCGACGCCGGACCAGCAGAGCGAGCTTGCCGTTTATTTGGCACGCGCGCCTGCACACATAATAAAACCAGGAGATGACGATGCACAAGGAAACGTCCGGTAGTCAATATATTCTCGCGCTTGATCAAGGCACCACCAGTTCGCGAGCGGTATTGTTCGATAAGCGCGGTGCCGTAGTGGCCGTCGCCCAGAAAGAATTTGCACAAATTTATCCGCAACCGGGTTGGGTCGAGCACGACCCGCAGGAAATCTGGTCAACCCAGGCCGGTGTCGCAGCCCAAGTACTGGCTCACGCCGGCTTGAACGGCGACGCTATTGCCGCCATTGGCATCACCAATCAGCGCGAAACGACCATCGTCTGGGATCGTGCCAGCGGCCGGCCTATCTATCCCGCCATCGTCTGGCAAGACCGCCGTACCGCCGACTACTGCGATGCGCTCAAAGCCCGTGGGCTAGAGGATATGGTGAGGGCTAAAACCGGTTTGCCGGTCGATGCCTATTTTTCCGCTACCAAGATCAATTGGATTCTCGATCATGTGGAAGGGGCACGCGCGCAAGCGGAAGCGGGAAAATTGGCGTTCGGCACGGTTGACAGTTGGTTAGTTTGGAATTTTTCTCAGCAAAAACTGCATGTCACCGATGTCACGAATGCCTCGCGCACCATGCTCTTTAATATACACAGCTTGGAATGGGATGAAGAACTGCTCGAACTGTTCACTATCCCACGCAGTATGTTGCCGCAAGTACGCTCGTGTTCTGAAGTGTATGGCCACACTGGCCGCAGTTTGTTCGGCCATGAAATTCCTCTGGCCGGCATCGCTGGCGATCAGCATGCGGCCTTGTTCGGTCAAATGTGCGTCACTCCCGGCATGGTGAAAAACACTTATGGTACCGGTTGTTTTCTGGTGATGAATACGGGCACCTCACCAGTGGAATCGAAAAATAATTTGGTTACCACTATTGCTTGGCAAATCGGCGATCAAGTCAATTACGCGCTTGAAGGCAGTATCTTTATAGGTGGAGCGGTGGTGCAGTGGTTGCGCGATGGTTTAGGTCTCGTTCGCAGTGCCGGCGAGATCGAAACGCTGGCCAGATCGGTGCCCGACAGCGATGGCGTTTACATGGTGCCAGCCTTTGCCGGACTCGGCGCGCCGCACTGGAATCCGCGCGTGCGCGGCAGTGTATTTGGCGTCACCCGTGGTAGTACCGCCGGGCATATTGCGCGCGCTGCGCTCGATAGTATCGCCTACCAGTCGGTGGATGTCATGCGTGCCATGGAAGCCGATCTCGGCGGCCCGATTGCCGAATTACGCGTCGATGGCGGCGCGGTCGCGAATGATTTACTCATGCAATTTCAAGCCGATTTGCTCGGCGTCGATGTCGTGCGTCCGCAGATCACTGAAACCACCGCGCTGGGCGCGGCCTATCTGGCCGGTTTAGCAGTCGGTTATTGGAAAGACTTGAGCGAGATTCAAAGCCAGTGGCAACTCGACCGCCGCTTTCATCCGGCCATGCCGGCCGCCGCCGTGGTCAACTGCATGAAATCTTGGCAGCGCGCGCTCAAAGCCAGTATCGCGTGGGCTGACGAAAGCTGAGCGTACTCACCGGAGAACTTCTCATGCATCCTTTATTAGCGGAATTCATCGGCACAGCCCTGTTGGTTTTGCTCGGTGATGGCGTGGTTGCCAATGTCTTGTTAACAAAAACCAAGGGCCACGACAGTGGCTTGATTGTCATCGCGATCGGTTGGGGTATGGCGGTGTTTATTGCCGTGTTTTGCAGCGCGGCCGCCAGTGGCGGACATTTGAATCCGGCTGTCACTTTGGCGCTGGCGCTGGCCGATAAATTCCCTTGGGGGCAAGTGCTCGGCTATGTGACGGCGCAAATGGCCGGCGGTCTGTGCGGTGCCTTGCTGGTCTGGGTTATGTATCGTCAGCACTTCGACGCCACCACCGATGCCGATGCCAAACTCGCCGTATTTTGTACTGGCCCGGCAATACGCCATCCGTTTACGAATGTGGTATCGGAAGTCATCGCCACCTTTGTGTTGGTGTTTGCGGTGTTAAACATGGCGCAATCGCATGTCGGTCTTGGTGCTATCAATGCGCTGCCAGTTGGCTTACTGGTGTTGGGTATCGGCGTTTCACTCGGCGGCACCACCGGCTATGCGATGAGCCCGGCACGCGACTTGGCACCGCGCATCATGCATGCCTTGCTACCTATTGCTGGTAAGCGAGACAGTGACTGGGCTTATGCCTGGGTGCCGGTAGTCGGACCGCTGCTCGGTGCCGCCGCCGCCGCGTTCTTGTATAACGCCGTAACCGCAGTGGCGCGCACCGCGCCGCTTACATAACGATCTTGACCATAGGATGGGCCGACAGTTCGCGATACAGATTATCAAGCTGTTCGCGGCTGGTGGCCCAAACCGTCACGGTGATTGCCAGATAGCTGCCTTTACTCGAGAGCCGCATATCCATTTTCCCGGTATGAAAACTGGGATCATGGATGGTCACAATATCGACCATGGTTTGGGCAAAAGTTTCATGTCGCGCTCCCATGATCTTGATCGGGAAGTCGCTCGGGTACTCGATCAGACTTTGTTCCGGTGGGATAGGTTTCATTTCCATAAAGCATTCCATTTCTTTATCTGAGGCAGACCGTCAACAGCCATCAAAAGAAATGGCCGTTACGCTTATCCTGCTTTGGCTAACTGATAGGCGGCATACAACTTGTCGTAGATGGGGCCAGGTTTGCCGTTTCCAATAGTTTTCCCGTCGAGCTCTACGACGGCAAGCACTTCTTTTGTCGCCGAAGAGAGCATAATTTCGTCGGCGCAAAAAACTTCGGCGCGACTGATGCGCCGTACTTGCATAGGAATATTCTGTGCGGCACAAAGTTCCTCAATCAGCGCATAGCGTATGCCCTCGAGGATAAGATTATCTTTGGGTGGTCCCATCACGATGCCATCTTTGACTATCCACACATTCGAGGCTGAGGCTTCGGTCAAAAAATCATCGCGGAACTGGATACTTTCTGCGACGTTGTGCTCGGCCGCATTTTGCGCAGCCAATATATTGCCGAGCAAAGAGATCGATTTGATTTCACAATGCAACCAACGCCGGTCTTCCATGCTGACACAGGCTACGCCATGTTCGCGCGCGCTCTCAGTTGGTAACACAATCGGGTTGCTCATGATGAAGACCGTCGGGGTCGATACCGCAGGAAATGCGTGCGCACGTTTGGCTACGCCGCGCGTGACTTGCAAATACACCATTTGATCGTCGGCAGGGTGGGCATCCATCACCTCGGTGATGCGCTCCAGCCATTCTTCTTTGGTGTACGGATTGCTGATGCTGATGGCAGCAAGACTGCGGAACAAACGCGCCAGATGCTGATCGGAGCGAAACATTTTGCGTTGATAAACAGGGATCACTTCATAAATGCCGTCGCCGAAAATAAAACCGCGATCAAGCACAGGAATTTTTGCTTCCGATAAAGGAGTCAGCGCACCGTTGAGGAAAACTAAAGGATCTTGCATGATGTATTTGCCCCGAGAAAAGTAAACACTGATTTTCACACAGATTGCTATTTAAGTTTATGCAAATAATGCATATCCTTGCAGTCAAAAAAAATGCCACGCAGCGCGTGGCATGATCATTCTAAGCAGCGCGACTGCTTACTTGAACATCAAGCGTACGGAATCCCAAGCGCGGCCGAAAATACTGGCTTGCTCAACTTGCTCCAAAGCAAATACAGGAAATTCAGCGGCAACTTTGCCATCCAGCATCATCTTCATCGTCCCGACTTTACTGTTTTTGGCTATCGGTGCAACCAGAGGATCTTTGCGCTCCAAGCTAGGTTTCAGTTTGGCCGCAGCGCCTTTGGGCAAGGTCACGTACAGATCGCGATCGAAGCCGATCTTGACTTGGGCTTGTGCACCTTTCCATACCTGTGGTGATTCCAGCGCTTGACCCTTGGCATAGAGCTTGATGGTGTCAAAATTCAGAAAGCCCCAGTTGAGCAATTTCAAACTTTCTTGGGCGCGAATCTGATCGCTGTCGGCACCGGTGACGATGGAAATCAAGCGCCGTTGGCCGCTGCCATTCGGACGATTCGCCGAAGAAATCAAGCAATACTTAGCCGTCTCGGTATGACCGGTTTTCATGCCGTCGACGGTTGGATCCAGCCACAGCAGCCGATTGCGATTAGGTTGGGTGATTTTGTTATAGGTGTAGCTCTTGGTGCTGTAATAGGTTTTGTAAAAATCAGGGAAATCACTGATCAAACGGGAGGCCAAAGTTGCCAGATCGCGAGCGCTGACATAGTTTTCCGGGCTGGGCAAGCCATGTGGATTGGCGAAATGGCTGGCGCTCATGCCGAGTCGTTCGGCTTCGCGGTTCATCTGCACGACAAACGCTTCTTCACTACCGGCGACAGCTTCCGACAAGGCCACTGCGGCATCGTTGCCAGATTGGACGATCAAACCATAGAGCAATTCATTGATCGTTACCGGTTTATTCGGTTCGATGAACATCTTCGAGCTGCTGGCATCAACTTTCCACGCGCGCGTGGAAACATTGACGCTCTGTTCGAGCGCAAGTTTTTTTTCTTTAATAGCCGAAAATACCAGATACGCCGTCATGATCTTGGTCAGCGAAGCTGGTTCGATGCGCATATCCGGTTCTTGTGCGGCGATGACTTGGCTGCTGGTAGCGTCGAGCAATAACCAAGAGCGCGCGGCGATAGTGGGGGCCGGCAGGGTTTGAGCGAACGCAGCTGACATAGTCAGCAAGGACGCGGCGAGGGAAACGAAGAATTTTTTCATTGAGTCAGGCTTAAAAAAACAAAGAACAAAGAACAAAAAATAACATCAGACGTCAGCTTGGCAGAGGCAGCGTTCAGCCGACCAGCGCTGGCGAGGCGGGCCGCCACATACTGCTGACGATCTGTTTGATATGATGCAGGCGGCGATGGAAAAAATGGTCAGCCCCGGGAATTACCGTGACCGCAATATCTTGAGGCCGCAACCAATCGAGTACCGCCGCCAGCGGAATAGTCTCGTCGCACTCGCCGTGTATCAGTATGGTATGGGCCTCGATATCAGGCATGGCCCATTTGCCGGCGGCGGCACCGACCAGCACCAGCCGCTCGGCAGGCTGGCCTTGCTGCAGCAATTGTTGCTGCAGACAGGCTTGCACGAAGGTACCGAAAGAAAATCCGGCCAAGGCGACTGGCAGTTGCGGAAAACGTGCGCGCATGGCCGTCAGCAGCAGTGCCATATCGGCCGTTTCACCGAGGCCGGCATCATGCGTGCCTTCCGACTGGCCGACGCCACGGAAATTCATCCGCACCGCCGCATAGCCGAGACCGCAAAAGGTCCGCGCCAGCGTCTGCGCGACCTTGTTATCCATGGTGCCACCGTACAGAGGATGCGGATGCGCAACCAGTGCCAGTCCGCGCAGCGCCGCACCGGTTTCTGGATCGGGCAAGTCTAAGGCGCACTGCAATTGGCCGACTTGGCCGGCGATGAAGAAATGTTCGGTTTGCGCGTTCATGTGTTGGGCAACCTTAAACGTTCGACGATGCCGCCGCCGATCAGGTCGACATCGATGATTTCATCGATGTCGCTGTGATCGATGAAGGTGTACCAAGTGCCTTGTGGGTAGACCACCATCACCGGGCCTTGCTCGCAGCGGTCCAAACAAGCGGATTTATTGATGCGTATCTTGCCATGGCCATTCATGTCGAGTTCACGGATGCGCCGTTTTGCATGTTCTTGCGCACTCTGCGCACCGCGCTCATGGCAGCACGGCCGCCCATCGTCGCGTTGGTTCATACAGAAAAAGACATGCTTTTGAAAATACAGTGGTTCAGACATGAGGAAGATTCTTTCACCGGTACCTGACTCGTCGTCAGTCCAGGTACCTGCTTGGCAATGGTTGGGAAGCCTCTATGATACTGCAACTTTGATATCGGCTGCCTTTGGTTTCAGTAACAAAATCCATAAAGCCAAGAATGGCCATGACAAGGATAAGAACTGTGCTGCCCCATTAAAGTTCAAAAATTTTCCCTGTATCCAGGTTTGCATGGTGGCGGCGAAGTAAGGATTGTCTGGTACCAGATTGAGTACCACCAGCGAAATCGACAAGAGTAAGAAGGCCAGTCGCCGTTGCACGTGCAGTGGCGCAAAGGAAAAACCGTACAGCATGATCAGGCTGATCAGCAGCCCGCCACGTGCGCCTGGAGTGAGCCAGGCAAAGGCATAATCGGGGTTGAGCAGTAAGGCACTGGCCAGTGATTTGCCGGTCAGAGCGAACAGCAGCAAGAGTGCAGAGATGCGCAATTTCGGCGCGCGCGGCGTGAGCAGCGACAAGCTGAGCAAAATTGCCCCGCTGCAGCCGCAAGCGGTGATAAAGGTTTCCGCCAGCAGATAGGCATCGGCATTGAATTCCCAGCCATGCAAAATCAAGCTGCCGAGGTCGATGTCGAACTCGAAGATATCGCTCAAGTGTTGCGACAGAATAGGGAAAATCTGACCCAATCCGAACAGATAAGCTTGCGGATACAGTTGCGCCATCGGCCACAAGCCGAGCAACACCACTTCCCAGCTCGCTTCGCGATAGGTCCATTGCTTGCGTAATAATTGTAATCGACCTTTTTCCAGCACCAAGGGCGTCAGCAAGGCCGCACTGAGCGCGCCAAGCAAGCCGCCGCTGGCATTGGTGAGAAAATCGAGCAAGGAAGTCACCCGGCTCGGTAAAAAATATTGCACCAGCTCGGCACTGGCGGATACCACGACGGCACCGACGGCACCCAGCAGCACCGCTTGCCAGCCGACGCGGCGTGGATAGAGCGCAAAGACGATCAACATCCCGAAAGGTATATAGCCGACCACATTGATGCCGGCATCGAACAGGGTCCAGTAGCGTGGCCACTGACGAATGACAGCCGGCAGGGCTGACAGATTATTCGCTTGCCAACCGGTAAACGGATACCAGCTCGCATACAAGATCAAAATCAGATAGGCCAGCAAGCTGGCGCGGGCAAACGGCGAGCTGTGCCGCAATGGTGTCATTGGCGGCGTGTCGGGCTCACTCATGGATGGCTACTATCGGCTTGGCCTATCCATGCATTGAGTTCAGCAATGAAGTTATCGGCCGCAGTTTGCATGGCGTTGGCACCACCGCGGGCATCGGCTGTGGTGGTGGCGGCCGTGAGGGTAAAGCGCCGTTGTGCCAAGATGTTTTTTCCTTGCCGCAGGCTGGCGCGGACACTGATGTGCGCATGGCTTTGCTGTGGTGCGGTGAAAATCTGTGAAAATTCGTCCAATTCGAGTTGCAACACCCGGCCATCGATACCCGTACTGCTGCCGTTTTGCAGCTTCACGCGTTGCATCAGCAATTGTGCCGGCGGCATGGTCCAGCGTGCTTGTGCGTAGGCTTTCAGTTGGCGTGGGTCGTCATAGGCGAGGCGATACAGCATGGCATTGCTGTCGAGGGCAGCGCTGGTGAGGATCTCACTCATGGCTGGCATGGTGTGCCGTGCCGTGGCGCTGCTGACTTGCGCCGTTGGACCGAAATCGTATTGTTGCGGCACTGGTGAGACCGTGTTCACGCAAGCGCTGAGCAAGGCCAGCGCAGTCAGGCAGCCGGTCAGACGGAGGGAGCGAAGCAGTATCGACATGGGTGGGTTCCTTATTTCGGCGTGATAAAGCCGGCTTCGCCCGGACCTGGCATTGCTGCCGGTTTGCCGAACAAAATGCTTTGTGGACTATCGTTGAGGGTCTCGCTGGTGCGCTTGAGCGCACGCATGCTGGTACCGGCTTCAGTGCTCAGTGTTTGCAGGCGTGGCAGGGTATCGAGCAAGACGCTGTCACTGAGCGCATCGAGGCTATGACTCAAGCGGGCGATCGGGCCGTCGCGTGATTGTAAGTCACTGCTGAGTTGGTTCATGTTGCGGGTAAATTGGCGCGCATCGGCCGATAGGGCTGAGACGGCATTGAGGGTGGTTTCAGTTTGAGCGATCAGGTTTGGCAGTTTGTTGAGCGCCGGCGTTAATTTCGCCGGCACGGCCTGCCACGCCTGCGCTACGTCGTTGATACTGCTTACGGTATGCACCAAAGACTGGGCGTTGGCTGGATCGAGCAGGGAATTCATCCGTTTGGTTAATTCTTCAGTCTGGCTCAGTATTGCCAAGCCGCGCTGCTCTATCGTTTGCAAGGTACTGGCGTGCAGCGGAATGCGCGGCAGGGTAGTGCCGCTTTGCGTAGCCAATAAGGGTTGCGCCGATGATTGATCATCATCGAGCTGAACAAAGGCAATCCCGGTCACGCCTTGGTAAGCCAAGGTCGCGTAGGTCGACGCCGTAATCGGGGTGGTCGGAATCACTTCCAGGCGCATCACAATCTGGCCGTTAACCGTGGTATCGAAATCGATATCGGTAACGCTGCCGACCTTGAGCCCCTTGTAGCGCACCGCAGCTTGCAAGTTCAGGCCGGAGACCGCGCTTTGGGTGACGATCTCATAGGGGATACGTTGAATTTTATCGCGTCCTAGCCAAATAGCGAGCAAACTCGCAATGATCAGTAAGGCAATTGTGAAGAAGCCGGCAATAAGGGCATGCGAACGGTTTTCCATGGGACTCCTAGGGTGAAGCAGATTGCATGACTTCCATTGCGCGCCGCCCGCGGCCGCCGAGGAAGAAACTATGTATGAACGGATGTTCGTAACGCACCACCTCAGCCGGCGTGCCTATCACGATGACTTTTTTTTCTGCTAACACCGCGATGCGGGTCGAGAGGGCGAACAAACTATCCAAATCATGGGTGACCATGACGACGGTCAATCCCAATTGTTGATGTAGCGATAGTATCAGTTCGACAAAACTATCGGAGCGGTCTGGGTCGAGTCCGGCCGTTGGTTCGTCGAGAAACAGTAATTCCGGGTCGAGCGCCAGCGCGCGCGCCAAAGCGATGCGTTTAATCATGCCGCCGGACAAGTCGGATGGCATTTTACGTGCGTGCTCGAAACCAATATTTACCATTTGCAGCTTCAGATACACCAAATCGGTAATGAGTTCCTCAGACAAACGACCGATTTCACGCATGGGCTGGGCAACATTGTCAAAAACACTGAAGGCTGAGTAGAGGGCGCCTTGCTGAAACAACATGCCGGAACGCTGGCGCAGATACGCCAGATGGCGCTGATCTTGCGAGTGAATATCTTCACCGAAGACGGCAATACGGCCGCGCCGTGGTCGTTCCAAGCCCAGCATTTGCCGGAGTAAGACGGTTTTTCCCGTGCCGGAACCGCCGACGATAGACAGAATTTCACCGCGCTGCACCGACAATTCTAAATTGTCATGTACCAGCGTGCGCCCGAATTGCGTGCGCAAGCCGCTGATCTCGATGATTGCTTCCTTGTTTGCTGAACTGTACATCAATACCCCAGCTTACTGAAAATAATGGCATAAACGGCATCGGCAATGATGACGACGGTAATGGCTACGACCACCGAATTGGTGGTGCCGCGGCCCAGGCTTTCGGTATTAGGCTCGATACGCAAACCGTAATGACATGACACTAACGCAATCAGCATGCCGAAGCTGGTGCCTTTCAGTAAGCCTATCCAATAATTAATCAAAGGCACCGCTTCCGGTAATTTGTAGAGAAAGAACGCCGGGGTCATGCCCAGCAGTGCTTGGGCCGAGATCATGCCGCCGGCGATGGCCATGATATCGGTCCAAATCACCAGCAAGGGCATGGCGATGGCCAGTGCCAAGACCTTGGGCATGATCAGTCGGAATCCATGTGGAATGCCCATCACGCTCATGGCATCGAGTTCTTCCGTTACGCGCATGACACCAAGCTGTGCCGTGATGGCTGAGCCGGAGCGTCCGGCCACTAAAATGGCTGCCAGCATAGGGCCAAGCTCTCGGATAATACTCATGCCGAGGATATTGACGATGTAGAGATCGCCACCAAAGGTGCGTAATTGCTGTGCCGATAAATACGACAACACGATGCCGATCAAGATGCCGACCAAGGCGGTGATGCCCAGGGCTTGTGCTCCCATACGATACAAATTGGCCGACAGTTCTTTCCATGGCCCGCGTAGCGGGTGGCGCGCGAAGCGCAGCAAGTCGAGCATTAATTGCCCGAGTAAGGCCGTGAAGCTTTGTATGTGTTCAAAGAACGCCAGCACCCGTGAACCTAGCAGCATGACGCCACTCAGGCGCGGCTTGGGTGGTGCCGGCACGGCGAGCTTGCCGACTTCTTCCAGACGCGCGAAAATCCCCTCGTGCGCTTGAAGTAACTGCAACTGCGCCGGACGCCGTTTGCCCCAGGCACGCCAGAGGGTGAGGGCACCGACATGGTCGAGTGCGCTGATGTCACGCAAGTCCCAGTGTAGTTTCGGTTGCTGTGCGAACGCCTGCAATTTGCCGCTCAAATCGTCAATGCGCTTGTCTTTCGCCAAGGCATGCACCAGCCAAGCACCACTGATCGTGACGGTGCTGTCGGCGTGCTCGCTTAGCTTCAAAGTAGGGAGAATATCGGTATGCATGCGCGCAGTGTAAGCGTTTCGAAATAAGCTTGCAATGGACTCCCGTAGCACATTTTTGCTTACTTTCTTTGCGGCAAAGGCTTTTTCTTGTCGATCACTTCACGGCAGTCGCCCTTGAAGTTTGCATTATCGTAATTAGTCCAGCCATAGCTGTCGACATAGCGGGTATGCACCTTGAACGCGGCGCTGACGAAGCTGCGGTCGAGTTGCTCGCCGGGATAACGGATGTCGGCCATATCGAGCAAACTGTGAAACACGTTTTCGGTCGACAAGCGCGCCTTCTGGTGCTTCTTGAGTTGTGCGACCTTGTCCGGGTATTGCTCGCGGTAGGCGTCCGAGTACCAGACCAAGGCGGGAATATGAAATTCAAACTGCGTGTTGTGGCCATGAAATGCCAGCTTGCAACTGCCATCGTACAAAGTCTGGCCATGATCGGAGACGTACAGCATCGAGGTGATTTCGGTACGCCCCTTCAATTGCTCGATGAAACTGGCCAATATCGCGTCGGTATAGAGTATCGAATTATCATAGCTGTTATTGAGGGCCGGTTTGTTATCGAGATCGGTGTAGGCCGGATTATCGATGCCGTACAGCGATGGTTGCCAGCGATCGAATTCGGCCGGATAGCGATGACTATAGTTCCAATGATTGCCTAGGGTATGCAGCACAATGAGCTTTTTCGGGCTGGCATCGGCCAGCGCACGTTGCAAAGGCGCTTGCAGTACAGAATCCAAACTGGAATTATTGGTAAAGCCGCCGAGATTGAGGAATTCTGTCACGTCG
The DNA here is from genome assembly GCF_034347425.1 of Undibacterium sp. CCC3.4. Classification (GTDB taxonomy): domain Bacteria; phylum Pseudomonadota; class Gammaproteobacteria; order Burkholderiales; family Burkholderiaceae_D; genus Undibacterium. Next base: position 926,280 of record NZ_CP133779.1, on the reverse strand, counting down.
GCCTCTTTGGCAAATACCGACACCGGCGTGTCGAAGCTGCCGAAACTCATTTGGTTTGAGAGCCAGAAAGTCTTGAAGCCGGCTTCTTTGTAAGCGCTGAGGAAAGACTTCTCGGAAAATCCGGCTTGCAAACCCATCGTCGCCGGTTTGCGCGACACAATAATGGGAACCGACAAGCGGGTCGCCGATACGGCCGTGATCATATCGCGCAAGCTGATCAAATTACTCTCTTGCGCCAGCAGTGGGTTAGTCGGGCGGCGATAGCCGTTGAGGCTCCAGCGATCATAGCGCGACGACTCCCCGATTACCATCAGCACTGTCTGCGTAGCGGGGGCATCGGCCGCTTGGCTGGCCTGAAAGCGGAAGTTGCGGCTTTTTTCCGCCAACTTTTGCAAGTACTGACGCTCATTCCAAAAATCGACCACATGCATGGCCAAGCCGAACGGCCAACTGCTGCTCAACACGCTTTGCTCAACTGGCGGCATGGCCCAGGCCGGCAGCTTGCCGGGCCAGCGTAGCAAGCTCGCGCGCATACTTTCCGCGCGCGGATCGGATAAGGCCGTGCCGCTGGCTTGCCCGGCAACGCCGACACAATTACCGTAAGCGAAGCAACCACACAGCAGGGCTAAAATTGCCACCACCCAGGGGCGGCTAAGGTGACGCCAGCGCAGGCCAGGGTACTTATACGCAATCCTTAACAATCGCCACCACCAATAAATAATTGCGACCACTAAGCCGAGCAGGAGCCAGATCTTGGTGCCGAGAAACTCCAGCGCTTCCTTCGGGCTGGTTTCGGCAATCACGCCCAGATGATGGGTCGAGATGCCTTGCGAAAAATACAGGCGCAAGTAGACTTCCACTGGTATTGCCAGCATGGCTGGCAGCAACAGCCAGTGAAAGCGCTGCGGCCCTTGGCCGAGCGCCCACAGCAGCAACCAACTCAAGAGACCGAGACCAGCCAACTGCCATGGCTGATCCAAGGTTTGCCCTAGCGCCAGTGGTAAAAATGGCACGGTGGACATCAGGATGTAGCTCAGAATTAAAAACGTCGGGCCGCGCGGCGGCATGGATGGCAGGTTCATTGCTTAAGATCGGAAAAAAGGGTGCGCAAGGCTCGACAATATAAAGGATTTACTCGTGGAGCAGGGGCGGGGCGCTGCTTTTGTCTGGCTGGCGCACGCAAAACAGGGAGCGAGGCTGGCTTTTTTGCATAAATTCACTATCCTGTAACAGCGCTTGCCTGGTCTTCCGACTGGTGTCTTGACAATAAAAGCGTTGACAGTCATTGCCAATGGCGCATAAAATTGCGAGTTCTCGATTTTGGATTCATTGTATTTGGCCCTGTGTGTTATCTGGCAGGAGCAAGCGGCGTCGTCAGTGCCACGTAATTCGGCATGATGCGGTGCTCAAGCTGTACCAAAGTAAGTCAAAATCGGGCTCGTCTGGAAAACTTGATTGCATCAAGCAGACGTAAAAAATGATTTTAGCTCCCGGGCAACCGTTTCCGGGTTTGTGTTTAACGTTGTATTTTGTTGGATTAAAAACGATGCCAACCATCAATCAACTGATTCGCCAACCACGTGTTTCAGCACGTGTAAAGAGCAAATCGCCGGCGCTGGAAAACAGCCCGCAGAAACGTGGCGTTTGCACCCGCGTTTACACGACAACTCCAAAAAAGCCTAACTCGGCTTTGCGTAAAGTTGCCAAAGTACGTTTGACCAATGGTTTCGAAGTCATTTCGTATATCGGCGGTGAAGGCCATAACTTGCAAGAACATAGCGTGGTACTGCTGCGCGGTGGTCGTGTAAAAGATTTGCCGGGTGTACGTTACCATATGGTTCGCGGTGCTTTGGATACTCAAGGCGTCAAAGACCGTAAGCAATCTCGTTCGAAATATGGTACTAAACGCGCTAAGGCCGTTAAGAAGTAATAATCTCGTAACTTAATCTCCGTAAGCTATTACGGATCAGTGTCGGTTCGGATTGAGCCGAGTAAGTGACTGACTATGATGGTGAGTCGCGAGTGCCGGTAAGTTGTTATCTGGTACTCAACTGAAGATTGAAAGGAATTGAAATGCCACGTCGTCGTGAGGTCCCGAAACGGGACGTATTGCCGGATCCAAAATTCGGTAATGTAGAAGTAGCAAAATTTGTCAACGTATTGATGTTGTCCGGCAAGAAGTCTGTTGCTGAAGGCATAATCTACGGTGCGTTCGATCACATCCAGCAAAAATCTGGTAAAGATCCTTTGGAAGTGTTTGCTCTGGCAATCGGTAATGCCAAGCCACTGGTTGAAGTTAAATCGCGTCGCGTCGGCGGTGCCAACTACCAGGTGCCTGTTGAAGTGCGTCCGGTACGTCGTTTGGCTTTGTCTATGCGTTGGTTGCGTGAAGCAGCGAACAAGCGCAGCGAAAAATCCATGCCACAACGTTTGGGCGGCGAATTGCTCGAAGCGTCTGAAGGCCGTGGCGGTGCGATGAAGAAACGTGATGAAGTCCATCGTATGGCTGAAGCCAACAAGGCCTTCTCTCACTTCCGCTTCTAAGAGTAAGAGAACGGTGTCCTTGTATGATTTTCATGCAAAGGCATTGGCAAGTATTTTGAATCAGGCCGGGCGCGATTTTCACGAAAAATTGCGCTCGGTTTTGTCCATTAAAAGATTTAGGATTATCTATGGCCCGTAAGACCCCCATTGAGCGCTACCGCAATATCGGTATCTCGGCTCACATTGATGCTGGTAAAACAACGACAACTGAACGCGTTCTGTTCTACACCGGTGTCAACCACAAAATCGGTGAAGTGCATGATGGCGCCGCCACCATGGATTGGATGGAGCAAGAGCAGGAACGCGGCATTACCATTACTTCCGCGGCGACGACATGCTTCTGGAAGGGCATGGCGAACAATTTCCCTGAGCATCATATCAACATCATTGATACCCCAGGTCACGTCGATTTCACGATCGAAGTAGAACGCTCGATGCGCGTGCTCGATGGTGCTTGCATGGTTTACTGTGCAGTCGGCGGCGTTCAGCCACAGTCTGAAACAGTATGGCGTCAAGCTAACAAGTACAAAGTCCCACGTTTGGCGTTCGTCAATAAAATGGACCGTACCGGTGCGAACTTCTTCAAAGTCTACGAGCAAATGCGTTCACGCCTGAAGGCTAATCCGATTTTGATTCAAATTCCTATCGGCGCGGAAGAAAACTTCCTCGGCGTAGTCGATCTGGTCAAAATGAAAGCTATTTTCTGGGATGAAGCATCGCAAGGTATGAAATTCGATTACCGCGATATCCCTGAAGAATTGCAAGCGCAAGCAGCTGAGTGGCGTGAAAAGATGGTTGAAGCCGCTGCTGAGTACACTGAAGAACTGATGAACAAATACCTCGATGAAGGTGATTTGACTGAGGAAGAAATCAAAGGTGCTTTGCGCGCGCGTACTATCGCGGCTGAAATCGTTCCGATGATGTGCGGCACTGCGTTCAAAAACAAGGGCGTACAAGCCATGTTGGATGCGGTCATTGAATACCTGCCATCGCCAGTCGATATTCCGCCTGTCACCGGTTTGGATGAATACGAAGAGCCAACTTCGCGTAAAGCGGAAGATACAGAGAAATTCTCTGCCTTGGCATTCAAAATCATGACTGATCCATTCGTTGGTCAATTGATTTTCTTCCGCGTCTATTCGGGTATGGTCAAGTCGGGCGATACCGTCTACAACCCGAACAAGAACAAGAAAGAACGTCTCGGCCGTATTCTGCAAATGCATGCTAACCAACGTGAAGAAATCAAAGAAGTTCACGCTGGCGACATCGCCGCTGCAGTTGGTTTGAAAGATGCGACGACCGGCGAAACCTTGTGCGATCCAGCAGCAATCATCACGCTCGAACGCATGATTTTCCCAGAACCGGTTATTTCTCAGGCAGTTGAGCCTAAGACTAAGGCCGATCAGGAAAGAATGGGTCTGGCATTGAATCGTTTGGCACAGGAAGATCCTTCGTTCCGCGTGAAAACGGATGAAGAATCGGGTCAAACCATCATCGGTGGTATGGGCGAGTTGCATCTGGAAATTATCGTCGATCGTATGAAGCGTGAATTCAACGTTGAAGCGACTGTTGGTAAGCCACAAGTTGCTTACCGCGAAACTATTCGCAAAACTTGCGAAGAAATCGAAGGTAAATTCGTTAAGCAATCCGGTGGTCGTGGTCAGTACGGTCACGTGGTTCTGAAAATCGAACCGCAAGAACCAGGTAAAGGTTTTGAATTCGTCGACGCCATCAAAGGCGGTACCGTTCCACGCGAATACATTCCTGCGGTAGAAAAAGGCGTGATCGAAACATTGACTTCGGGCGTATTGGCCGGTTATCCAGTTGTTGACGTTAAAGTCACTCTGTTCTTCGGTTCATACCATGACGTCGATTCGAATGAAAACGCGTTCCGCATGGCTGCATCGATGGCATTTAAAGATGGCTGCCGTAAAGCAAGTCCGGTCATCCTCGAGCCAATGATGGCGGTGGAAGTGGAAACGCCGGAAGATTACGCTGGTACGGTCATGGGCGATTTGTCTTCACGTCGCGGTATGGTTCAGGGTATGGACGAGATTCCTGGTGGCGGCGGTAAGATCATCAAAGCCGAAGTGCCATTGTCTGAAATGTTCGGTTATTCGACTTCCCTGCGTTCCGCAACGCAAGGTCGTGCGACTTACTCGATGGAATTCAAGCACTACGCTGAAGCACCGAAAAACGTCATCGACGCCATCGTCACTGCAAAATCCAAGTAATAGATCAGCGACCTGCTCCTTGCCGGAGCGGGTCGCCCTTGTTAAAAATCGTTCTTTTTGAAGGAAGAATAAAATGGCAAAAGGTAAGTTCGAACGCACCAAGCCGCACGTCAACGTCGGCACAATTGGTCACGTTGATCACGGTAAAACTACACTGACAGCAGCGATTGCCACCGTCTTGTCGAAAAAATTCGGCGGCGAAGCAAAAGCCTACGACCAGATCGATGCAGCACCGGAAGAAAAAGCACGCGGTATTACGATCAATACTGCTCACGTCGAATACGAAACAGCTGCGCGTCACTATGCGCACGTTGATTGCCCAGGCCATGCCGATTATGTTAAAAACATGATCACCGGCGCGGCACAGATGGATGGCGCGATCTTGGTTTGTTCGGCAGCAGATGGTCCTATGCCACAAACACGCGAACACATCTTGTTGGCTCGTCAAGTTGGCGTTCCATACATCATCGTATTCCTGAACAAATGCGACATGGTTGATGATGCAGAATTGCTCGAATTGGTAGAGATGGAAGTGCGCGAGTTACTGGTGAAGTATGACTTCCCAGGCGACGACGTGCCTATCATCCAAGGTTCGGCTAAATTGGCACTCGAAGGCGACACGGGCCCATTGGGCGAAGAAGCCATCATGAAATTGGCGAATGCACTCGATACTTACATCCCTACACCGGAACGTGCCATCGACGGCGCTTTCTTGTTGCCAGTGGAAGATGTATTCTCGATCTCCGGTCGCGGTACAGTGGTAACCGGTCGTATCGAACGCGGTATCGTTAAAGTCGGCGAAGAAATCGAAATCATCGGTATCAAAGACACAGTCAAGACAACTTGTACTGGCGTTGAAATGTTCCGTAAATTGCTCGACCAAGGTCAAGCTGGCGATAACGTCGGTGTTCTGTTGCGCGGTACTAAGCGTGAAGATATCCAACGTGGTCAAGTGTTGGCAAAACCAGGTTCGATCAAACCGCATGCACATTTCACAGGCGAGATCTATGTCCTGTCGAAAGATGAAGGCGGCCGTCATACACCATTCTTCAACAACTATCGTCCACAGTTCTACTTCCGTACTACGGACGTCACTGGTTCGATCGAGTTGCCAGCGGATAAAGAAATGGTTATGCCAGGCGACAACGTGTCGATCACAGTAAAATTGATCAACCCGATTGCGATGGAAGAAGGCTTGCGCTTCGCTATCCGTGAAGGTGGCCGTACTGTTGGTGCTGGCGTCGTTGCAAAAATCATCGAGTAATTTGTAATTCTGTAGTACACTAGTCGGCTGTCGCATTTTAGGATGCGGCAGCCGCTTTTTTTTATTCGCTCTTTATAAAATTGCCACGCTCTGTTGAGTCGGTGGCGCGTTCTTTACAGGAAATACCATGTCTGCAAATCAAAAAATCCGCATCCGTCTGAAAGCATTCGATTACAAATTGATCGATCAATCAGCTCTGGAAATCGTCGAAACTGCCAAGCGCACTGGCGCCGTTGTCAAAGGTCCGGTTCCTTTGCCTACACGTATACAGCGTTTTGACGTATTGCGTTCCCCGCACGTGAACAAAACTTCGCGTGATCAGTTCGAAATCCGTACTCACCAGCGTTTGATGGACATCGTTGATCCTACCGACAAAACTGTCGATGCATTGATGAAGCTTGACCTGCCAGCTGGCGTGGACGTCGAAATCAAACTGCAATAATTTATTCCTGCTCCGTTTGGGGAATTAATAAAATCCGACATACCACAATTTGCCGGATTTTGAAATAATTTAGCTTGTAAGTAAAAAATTTGCGAGCTATAATCGAAGGCTTAGATGAAGGTCGGCATTGTCTGACCTATTCGTTTAAGTTTTTTAAACATCAGCCTCACCCAATCGTAGGTGAGAATGGAGAAAATAATGAGCTTGGGCCTAGTTGGTCGCAAGGTTGGTATGATGCGCATCTTTACAGATGACGGGGATTCGATTCCAGTCACTGTGCTGGACGTGTCCAACAACCGCGTGACGCAAGTCAAAACTCCTGAAACAGACGGTTACTCCGCTGTTCAGGTTACTTACGGTCAGCGCCGTGCATCCCGCGTAACAAAAGCGGCTGCCGGTCACCTTGCAAAAGCAGGTGTTGAAGCTGGTACCGTTCTGAAAGAATTCCGCATTGGTACAGAGCAAGCTTCAGAATTGAAAGCTGGCGATGTCATCCCTGTCGGTATGTTTGAAGTTGGTCAAAAAGTTGACGTGCAAGGTGTCACGATTGGTAAAGGCTATGCCGGTACCATCAAGCGCCATCACTTCGCTTCCGGTCGTGCTTCTCACGGTAACTCCCGTTCGCATAATGTCCCAGGTTCCATCGGTATGGCACAAGATCCAGGTCGCGTTTTCCCTGGTAAGCGCATGACCGGTCACCTTGGTGATGCAACACGTACTGTGCAAAATCTGGAAATCGCTCGCGTCGATGCAGAGCGTCAGTTATTGCTCGTTAAGGGTGCTGTGCCAGGTGCAAAAAATGGTCGGGTGGTTGTTTCGCCTGCTGTTAAAGTCAAAGTTAAGAAGGGGGCCTGATCCATGGAACTGAAGCTCCTAAACGAACAAGGTCAACCGGCATCGAATGTTGCTGCTGCTGACACTATCTTTGGTCGTGATTACAACGAAGCCTTGATTCATCAAGTTGTCGTTGCATTCCAAGCCAATGCTCGTAGCGGTAACCGCAAACAAAAAGATCGTGAAGAAGTTCATCACACAACCAAGAAGCCTTGGCGTCAAAAAGGTACTGGTCGTGCACGTGCCGGTATGTCTTCCTCGCCTTTGTGGCGCGGCGGCGGTCGTATATTCCCGAACTCGCCGGACGAAAACTTCTCGCACAAAATCAACAAAAAGATGTATCGCGCAGGTATCTGCTCGATTCTGTCTCAGTTGGCTCGTGAAGGTCGTTTGTGTGTGGTTGATGACGTCACTGTTGACGCTCCTAAGACAAAATTATTGTCTGAAAAGCTCAAAACTATGGGTTGCCTCGATTCCGTTTTGATCATCACTGATGAATTCAACGAAAATCTGATGTTGGCAGCACGTAATCTGGCTAACGTTTTGGTTGTTGAACCACGTTATGCTGATCCGGTTTCTTTGGTGTTCTACAAGAAAGTGTTGATCACTAAGCCAGCACTGGCAAAGATCGAGGAGATGCTGGCATGAGCGCAGTAATCAAACATAGCGAAGAACGCCTGATGAAGGTGTTGCTGGCTCCTGTGATTTCTGAAAAGGCAACGATGGTTGCTGAGAAGAATGAACAAGTGGTTTTCCTGGTTATGCCAGATGCAACCAAGCCAGAAATCAAAGCCGCCGTCGAATTGCTCTTCAAGGTTCAAGTTGAATCTGTCCAAGTTGCAAATCGTCAAGGTAAACAGAAACGTACCGGTAAATTTAATGGCCGCCGCAATCATACAAGACGCGCTTTTGTATGCTTGAAGCCTGGTCAGGAAATTAACTTCACTGAGGGGGCATAAGCATGGCACTCGTTAAGATGAAGCCAACCTCACCAGGTCGTCGTGGTATGGTGAAAGTAGTGACAGAGGGCCTGCATAAAGGTCGTCCGTTCGCTGCACTGTTGGAAAAGAAATCAAAAACTGCTGGCCGTAATAACAACGGTCACATCACTACTCGTCACATCGGTGGTGGTCATAAGCAGCATTATCGTCTGGTTGACTTCAAACGCATCAAAGATGGTATTCCTGCAAAAGTAGAACGTATTGAATACGATCCTAACCGTACCGCACACATTGCATTGTTGTGCTACGCGGATGGTGAACGTGCTTATATCATCGCTCCTAAAGGTATGGCTGCCGGTGACCAGGTTATGAATGGTGCGCAAGCTCCGATCAAATCCGGTAACTGCTTGCCTATCCGTAACATCCCAGTCGGCACCACCATGCATTGCGTGGAAATGCTGCCAGGTAAAGGCGCGCAAATCGCCCGTACCGCCGGCGCTGGTGTGGTATTGATGGCGCGTGAAGGCACTTACGCTCAGGTTCGTCTGCGCTCCGGTGAAGTGCGTCGCATTCATGTTGAATGCCGCGCAACAATCGGTGAAGTGGGTAACGGCGAGCACAATCTGCGTAAGATTGGTAAAGCTGGTGCGATGCGTTGGCGTGGTGTTCGTCCTACCGTCCG